>JBFWWD010000056.1:0-25167 GCA_050246385.1 Geminicoccaceae bacterium | reverse complement strand
GTCGTCGCGACGTGCTAGCAGGAGCGCTGCGTACTGGGAGCCGTGCATGGCGGTGTTCGAGCTCATTCCGGTGGTCGATCTCATGGGTGGCGTGGTGGTCCATGCGCGAGCCGGGGATCGCGACCGTTACCGCCCACTCGCGCAGTCGTTGGTGACAGCGAGCGCGGAGCCCGTGGCGGTCGTCGAGGGGCTGCTCGGCCTCCATCCGTTCCCAGCGCTCTACATCGCCGATCTGGACGCGATCCGGAAGCAGGGTGACAACACGTCGACGATCCTGGCGCTGCGCCACCGGTTTCCCGAGCTGCGCCTGTGGGTCGACGCCGGCTTCTCGGGCGAGTGCTCCTGCCGGCGCTTCCTCGCCGCGGATCTCGGCAACCTCGTCCTGGGCAGCGAGAGCCAGTCCGATCTGCGGCTGCTTGAGCGATTCGGCGAGGATCCCCGCCTCGTGCTCTCCCTGGACTTCCAGGGCGAGCGCGCGCTCGGCGCCGCCGAGCTGTTCGACGACCCCGGTCGTTGGCCGACGCGCGTGATCGCAATGACGCTCGCCCGCGTCGGAGCCGGCGGCGGCCCGGACCTGGAGCGGCTGCGTGCGCTGCGCGGGATGTCACCCGGCACGCGCCTCTACGCCGCCGGCGGCGTGCGCGGGGCGGACGACCTGCGGGCGCTGGTCGAGCTCGGCTGCGCCGGTGCCCTGGTCGCGAGCGCGCTGCACGACGGGCGTCTCGGCCGGGTGGAGCTGGCGTCGCTCGTCGGGCACTGAGCGGAAGCCGCTTGCCCCCTGGCCAGAGGCGGGTCTAGCGCTGCATCGAGGTCAGGACCGGGGCACAGGTGACGATATGGCACGCGCAAAGGTGATGACCGCGGCCGAGGCGGCGGCGCTGGTGCCCGACGGTGCCACGGTCACGGTGAGCTCCTCGAGCGGCCTGGGCTGCCCCGATGCCGTCCTGCAGGCGATTGGCGAGCGATTTGCCGATTCCGGGCATCCGCGCCACCTGACCACGATCCACCCGATCGCTGCCGGCGACATGTACGGCATCAAAGGCATCGATCACCTCGCCAGGGAAGGACTGCTCGCGCGGGTGCTGGCCGGCTCCTACCCGAGCGGCCCCTCCTCGATGCCCTCCCCGGCGATCTGGGAGATGATCACCGAGGACCGCATCCCGGCCTACAACCTGCCCTCGGGCATCCTGTTCGACCTGACCCGCGAGGCGGCGGCGAAGCGACCCGGCGTGCTCACCAAGGTGGGTTTAGACACTTTCGTCGATCCGGATCTCCAGGGCTGCGCCATGAACGCCAGGGGTGCGGCCGAGCCGATCGTGCGCAAGATCGAGTTCGCGGGCGACACCTGGCTGTTCTTCCCGACCATCGTGCCCGATGTCGCGATCATCCGCGCCACCACCGCCGACGAGCGCGGCAATCTCAGCTACGAGCACGAGGGCGCCTATCTCGGCCCGCTCGACCAGGCGCTGGCGGTCAGGAACAATGGCGGAATCGTCATCGCGCAGGTGAAGCGCCTGGCCAGGGCCGGCTCGCTCAAGCCGTTCGCAGTGCATGTGCCGGGCGTCCTGGTGGACGTCATCGTGGTGGCGCCCGAGCAGATGCAGACCACGCAGACCGTCTACGATCCTGCGATCAGCGGCGAGTATGCCCGGGCTGAAGGCAGCTTCCGCCTGACACCGTGGGGCGTGGACAAGGTGATCGCACGGCGTGTGGCACAGGAGCTGCGCGCCGGTTGGGCGGTCAATCTGGGCTTCGGCATCTCGGCGCACGTGCCGCGCATCCTGCTCGAGGAGAATCGCCACGGCGAGGTCACGTGGGTCATCGAGCAGGGTGCGGTGGGCGGCGTGCCGCTGCTCGACTTCCAGTTCGGCTGCTCGGCCAACGCCGAGGCGATCATGCCGTCGCCGCAACAGTTCACCTACTTCCAGGGCGGTGGCTTCGACTGCTCGCTGCTCTCCTTCATGCAGATCGGCGAGGACGGCAGCGTCAACGTCTCGCGCCTCGCTGCCAAGCCGCACGTCACCGCCGGCTGCGGCGGCTTCGTCGACATCACCGCGCGCGCCCGCAAGATCGTGTTCAGCGGCTATTTCACTGCCGGCGCCAAGCTGCATGTCGAGGACGACCGGCTGCAAATCGGCGCGGAGGGCAAGGTGAGGAAGCTGGTCCCCGAGGTCGAGCACGTCTCGTTCAGCGGCCGGCGCGGCACCGCGCAGGGCCAGGACGTCACCTATGTAACCGAGCGTTGCGTGATGCGCCTGCTGCCGAAGGGCATCACCGTCACCGAACTGGCCCCCGGCGTCGATCTGGAGCGCGATGTCCTCGCCCAGGCCGGCTTCCCCCTGCTCGTCGCCGACGATCTGCGACCGATGAGCGAGGCCCTGTTCCGCCCCGAGCCCATCGATCTGCGCCTGGAGGTCTCCGCCCATGTCTGAGCTGCGCGTCGAGCGCGAGGGGCCACTCGCGATCGTCACCCTGGCCCGTGCCGCCAAGCTGAACGCGCTCACCTTCGCCATGCTCGACGGACTCGCCGCCGCCGCCGACGCGATCGAGGCCGACGACACCTGCCGTGCGGTCATCCTGACGGGCGAAGGCTCGAAAGCATTTTGCGCCGGCGCGGACATCGCGGAGTGGGGCGCTCTGGGATCGCTCGAGTTCGGCCGGCGCTGGATCGTGCCCGGCCATCGCCTGTTCGACCGCTGGGCGCGCCTGCGCCAGCCGGTGATCGCCATGCTCAACGGCATCGCGTTCGGTGGCGGGCTCGAGCTGGCGGCGACCGCCGACTACCGAATCGCTGAGGCCCACGCCCGCGTCGGCCTGCCCGAAACTCAGGTTGGAATTGTCCCTGGCTGGTCCGGTACGCAGCGCCTGGTGCGGCGGGCCGGCTCGCCGGCGGTCAAGCGGCTCGCCCTGACCGGCGAGCCCGTGGATGCGGCGGAGGCGCTCCGGCTCGGTCTGATCGACGAGGTGGTGGTCACCGGCGATGGGATGGAACGTGCGAGGACGCTGGCGTCGACCATGGCGCAGCGTGCGCCGGTGGCGCTGCAGGCGGCGAAACTCCTGATCAACGCCGCCGAGGGCGAGGAAGCCTCGACCGCGATCGAGACGCTCGCCGGGGCCCTTGCCGCCGGTACCGCCGATGCCCGCGAGGGCGTCTCGGCGTTCAAGGAGAAGCGCAAGCCGGACTTCAAGGGCCGCTGAGCGCGGCCTGTGCCATCATCTCTTAAGCGAACCCAAGGAGGAGCTGTGGCGGGAGCCGGTTACGACTACATCATCACCGGCGCCGGTCCGGCGGGCTGCGTTCTCGCCAACCGGCTGAGCGCCGATCGCGACGTCCGGGTCCTGCTGCTCGAGGCCGGCGGCTCGGACCGCCATCCCTACTTCCACATGCCGGCCGGCTTCGCGAAGATGACCAAGGGCATCGCGAGCTGGGGCTGGTCCACCGTGCCGCAGCAGCATCTGAACGGCCGCGTGCTCTGGTACACCCAGGCCAAGGTGATCGGCGGCGGCTCGACCATCAACGCGCAGGTCTATGCGCGCGGCAATGCCGGCGACTTCGACGGCTGGGCGAGCGAGGAGGGCTGCACCGGCTGGAGCTACCGGGAGGTCCTGCCCTACTTCAGGCGGGCCGAGGACAATCAGCGCTTCGTCGACGAATTTCACGGCTATGGCGGGCCGCTCGGCGTCTCGACCCCCGTCAACCCGCTGCCGATCGGCGAGGCGTTCCTGCGCGCGGCGCAGGAGTTCGGCATGCCCTACAACCCCGACTTCAACGGGGCGAGACAGGCAGGCTGCGGCCACTACCAGGTGACGGTGCGCAATGCCCGCCGGTCGTCCGCCGTCTCGGCCTATCTCAAGCCAATCCGCGACCGTGCGAACCTGACCGTCCGGACGGGCATCCTGGCGACACGGATCGTCGTCGAGAACGGCCGCGCGGTCGGCGTCGAGGTGGTCGAGAACGGCGCGCGCAATTTGCTCCGCTGTGAGCGCGAGGTGCTGGTGACCTCCGGCGGCATCGGCTCGCCCCGCCTCCTCCTGCTCTCCGGCATCGGCCCGGCCGAGCATCTGCGGGCCGTCGGCCTGCCGGTGGTCCACGACCTGGCCGGCGTGGGCGGCAACCTGCAGGACCATCACGACCTCAACGCCATGGCCGAGTGCAGCGGCGACCACACCTATGACAGCTATCTCAAGCCGCACCGTGCGGTCTGGGCGGGCCTGCAATATCTCCTGTTCCGCCGCGGGCCGGTGGCCTCGACCCTCTTCGAGAGCGGCGGCTTCTGGTACGCCGATCCGTCCGCACCCTGGCCGGACATCCAGTTCCACCTCGGCCTGGGCTCGGGCATCGAGGCGGGCGTGGAGAAGCTCGAGAACGCCGGCCTGACCCTCAACTCGGCCTTCATGCGTCCGCGCTCGCGCGGCACGATTCGGCTCCAGAGCGCCGACCCGACGGCGGCGCCGCTGATCGATCCGAACTACTGGGCCGAGCCTTTCGACCGGCAGATGTCCCTGCGCGGCCTTGCCATGGCACGCGACATCCTGGCGCAGCCGGCGCTGAAGCCGTTCCTGCTCGCCGAGCGCAATCCCGGGCCGCATCTCACCACCGAGGCGCAGCTGATCGAGTATGTCCAGCGCACCTGCAAGACCGACCACCATCCCGTCGGCGGCTGCAGCATGGGCACCGGCGCGCTGGCGGTGGTCGATCCTCAGCTGCGCGTGCGCGGGCTCGACGGCCTGCGGGTCTGCGACTCCTCGATCATGCCGCGCATCACTACCGGCAACACCAACGCACCCACCATCATGATCGGCGAGAAGGCCAGCGATCTGATCCTGGGCAACCGTGCAGCCCCTGCCGGGTCCCCGGCCTGAGCCGACCCGACCCTCACCAGTCGGTGCAGCGGGCCTGCACCGCGGCGTAGGCCTCCGGCGTGTCGAGGCGGCCGTGCGCGCGGTCGGCGCGCTCCCGGGCCTCGCGCGATGCCGCCTCGAGGGCGCCGTTGACGTCGCTCTGGACCTGCTTCTCGCTGCCGCCACGGAGCCAACGTCCCGCCCGCCGGTCCAAGAGCGCGCGCAATCGCAGCTCGAGCCGCGCTCCCAGATCCTCGAGGGCATCGGCGTTGATCCGGACATGCTCCTGCTCGTGGTCGAGGATCGCCTGGTACTCGCAGCTGCCAGGACGGTATTTACGGTCGATCAGCACGGTCAGCTCGCGGTCCGTGACCTCGGCCTCGATGCCGGCCACCGCGACGCAGCGATCGCTCCCGCTGCCGATCTTCGCCACGCTCACGCTGGCCTGGGCCTCGACACGGTCGAGGGTGAGCCCGCCAACAAACGTATCCGGAGAACTTTGCCAGCCGACCGCCACGACCTCGCGGCGCAGCCGCTCCTCGGTCGCTGGAACGATGTCCGGCGCGAGCGGGTCGTGAACCATGACGGAAAGCTCGGCATGCGGCGCTTCCTGCCCGACGCAGGCGCCAGCCAGCCAGCCGCGGCGCGGTCGCGAGCAGCGCGACGGCCAGCAGCCTGCCCCTCAATCCTGAACGCCGGAGTCGATCGGACCCGGTCCGTTCGGACGGAGCAGGCCGCGGATGATCTGCACCCCTTCCTCGTAGCTGCGAGCGCGTGCCTCGAAGCTGCGCGCGCTGTCGGCATGCCCGCGGAAGTAGGCGTCCTCCGTCATCCGTCGCAGCAAAGCCAGCTGCTCCTCCTGTGCCCGCAAGGCGTCGTACAGCGCGCGCTCCCACGCTTCGGCTTGCGCATCGCGCAGCGATTCGGCCGAGAAGGCATGGCCGGTATGGCACCGAAAGCGAAGGAAGCCTTCGTCGTCGATCTCGTGCAGCGTGCCGTGGCAGTCCGGGCAGGTGAGGGGCGACAAGGTGCCCAAGCGGTTATCGTTCGGGTGCATGCGCAGCTCCTGAGCAGCGATCAGGGCCTCCATCCGCAGATCGTCCGGCGGCTCCGGGGCTGGCGAAGCAGGCAAGGTGACAAGCCTGGACAGCAGCGCCGGGATTTGCGCCAGGAGGCAGACATGATCGACAGCACCCGCGCGAATGGCGCTCTCCGCCATGCCGCCGTAAGACGAGTGTCTGGGGTCCTGCACCACGCTCGTGCCGCCGCAGCGCTTGATCGCGAGTAGCCCCGCCGTGCCGTCGTCGAGGGTGCCGGACAGCAGCACCCCGATCACCCGGCTGGTCACCGCGACCGCCGCCGAGCGGAACAGCGGGTCGATCGCGGGGCGGCAGCGGTTCTCGCGCGGCCCCCGGCGGACATGGAGATGCCCGACGCCGACGAGCAGATGGCGATCCGGCGGCGCCACATAGATCCGCGACGCCACGATCTTCATGCCCTCCTCGGCGCGGACTGCCGGGAGTGGGCCGGCGGCGTCCAGGATATCGGGAAGGTAGGTCGGCTGCTCGTGGCCGCGATGGATCGCGACGAAGACCGCGGCCGGCAGGTCTTCCGGCAAGAGTCTGGCAAGCGCGCGCATGGCCTCGACAGCACCGGCCGACCCGCCAATAACGATCGTGTCGGGTTGGATGATGGAAAGGGTCATCGTCTCGCGATTGCCCCCGGGCTCGAGTGCGCCGATAGCTGAACGTCGACGACGGCCAGACGTGCCATTCCAGCGTGAAATTTCTTGATGCGCGGCATCGCTGCGGTATGCGCGGGTTTGGCTTAGATTTTCGTGGGGAACCGCGGGCAAATCGCGCCACGCTCAAGGTTCTTCGCCCACGTCAGAGAGGAAGACCACCATGGCTGCGCCGCCGGAGCTGTTCATTGTCGGGATCGGCGCCTCGGCCGGCGGCATCGAGGCGATCGACGGCATGTTCCGGCATATGCCGACGGACAGCGGTCTCGCCTTCGTGATCGTGGCGCATCTCGCCCCGAACAAGGTCAGCCTGCTGCACGAGGTCGTCGGCCGCTTCACGGAGATGCCGGTCGTCCAGGTACGGGACGAGATGATCGTCGAGGCCAACCATGTCTACGTCGGTGCCCCGGATCGAGCGCTCACGCTGGAGAAGGGGCGGCTCAGGTCCATCGGTCCGGATTCGGCCGCCAGCACGCGCCTGCAGCATCCGATCGATCTGTTCTTCAGCAGCCTCGCCGGCGAGCGGCGGGACCACGCGATCGGGATCGTGCTCTCCGGCGGCGGCACCGACGGCACATTGGGCATCAAGGCCATCAAGGAGGCCGGCGGCCTCACCTTTGCTCAGGGCTCCGACCACAGCGCTCCGCGCCATGACAGCATGCCCACGAGCGCGATCGCCTCAGGTCTCGTCGATATCGTGGCCCCCGTCGAGGAAATGGGCGCGAAGCTCGTCGCCTACCTTCGGAGCTTTGCACCGACCGCCAGGCTGCTGGATCGGCTGCCGGGCCGCACGGCCGAGGAACGTGCCGACAATGCGCAACGCGAGATTGCCGCGATCCTGCGTGAGCAGGTCGGACACGACTTCAGCGGATACAAGGAGAAGACCTTCCTGCGCCGCGTGCAGAGGCGGCTGCAGGTCGTTCAGCTGGCCGACCTCTCATCCTATATCGACCTGCTCAGGCGCGATCCGGAGGAACGGACCCTTCTGTTCCGCGACCTGCTCATCGGGGTCACCGGCTTCTTTCGCGACACCGAGGCGTACGCGGCGCTGCAGACTCTCGTCGTGGCCAAGCTGTTCGAAGGCAAAGGCCCGACCGATTCGGTTCGGGTCTGGGTGCCGGGCTGCTCCACGGGTGAGGAGGTCTACTCGATCGCGATCCTGCTCCGCGAGCAGATGGATGCGTTGCCGACGCCCCCGAAGGTGCAGATCTTCGGCACCGACATCGACGAGGCGGCGCTCGGGATCGCGCGGAGTGGACGCTATACGGCCAGCGCGGTCGAAGGCTTGTCGGACGCACGGCTCAACCGCTTCTTCGTGAACGATGAAGGAATCCACCTCGTCACACGCCAGATCCGGGACTTGTGCATATTCTCCCCGCACAGCATCGTGCGCGACCCGCCGTTCGGCCGCATCGATATGATCAGCTGCCGCAACCTCCTGATCTATCTCGATGCGGATCTTCAGTCCCGGGTCATCCCGGTGTTTCACTACGCGTTGCGTCCCAGCGGCTACCTGTTCCTGGGAGTTTCCGAGAATGTCTCGCAAAAGCCGGAGCTGTTCATTCCCCTGGACAAGAAGTTCCGGGTCTTCCAGAGGCGCGATCACGTCGCGCCACAACCGCAGCTGCCCTTCCTGCTCGCCGGCACCCGCGCCATCTCCACCCAGAGTCAGGCGCGCACGGAGGCTGCCTCCGGCATGCCGTTCCGCCGGATAGTCGATACTCGGATCCTCGATAAGTTCGCACCCGCCTACGTGGTGATCAATCGCGAAGGCGATGTGGTTCACTACTCCAGCCGAACCGGCAAATACCTGGAGCCACCGGCGGGGATGCCCAACCGGCAGATCGTGCAGATGGCGCGCAAGGGCCTGCGGCCGGACCTGCGAGCGGCCATTCAGCAGGCGATGGAAACGCGGCGACAGGTCGTCCGGTCCCCGGTGCTGGTCGAGACGAACAGTCATGTCCAGCCCATCAGCCTGACGGTGGAAGCGATCGGTGAGAATGACGCCGATCCGCTGTTTCTGATCGTGTTCGACGACCTGGGCGAGCCCCTCGACCCCAGCGAGGCCTCTGCGCGCCGGGGTCTCGCCGGCACGGTCGAGTTCGACCTTCCGCAGCTGGAGACCGAGCTTCGGCACACACGCGAACGGCTGCAGTCGACGGTCGAGGAATACGAGACGGCGTTGGAGGAGTTGAAAGCCGCGAACGAGGAGCTGGTCTCGATGAACGAGGAGCTCCAGTCGACCAACGAGGAGCTGGAGACCAGCAAGGAGGAGATCCAGTCCGTCAACGAGGAGCTGCAGACCGTCAACAGCGAGCTCGGCTCCAAGGTCGAGGCGCTCAACCAGGCCAATGCCGACCTGACCAATCTGTTCGAGAGCACCGAGATCGCGGTCATCTTCCTCGACAGCAGCCTGCGGATCCGCATCTTCACGCCCGCGGTCAGCTCGATCTTCAGCCTGGCCCCGACCGATCGCGGCCGGGCGCTGACCGACATCTCGCACAATCTCGATCTCGACCGGCTCGAGGAGCGGATCCGGACGGTCATCGCCAGTGGCGAGCCGCAGGAGGACCGTGTAGCCAGGCGCGATGGATCGATGCACTATCTGATGCGCATTCTTCCCTACCGCAGCGGCAAGGGGGAAATGGAAGGCGCCATCACGGTGTTCGTCGATCTTACCGGGCCGGTGCAGATCGAGAACCAGCTCCGGCTCCTGGTGCACGAGCTCAACCACCGCGCGCGCAACCTTCTCACGGTGGTGAACGCGCTCGCCCGCCAGACGGCAAGCCACACCAACTCGGTCGAGGAGTTTCTCACGGGATTTCTCGGCCGCATCCACGCGCTGGCGCGGGCCCATGGGCTACTGGCCGAGCAGCACTGGGGCAACGTGCAGCTCGCCGACCTGGTGGCGGGGGAGGTGGCGCCACACGCGGAAACGGCCAATCGCGTCAGGGCCAACGGGCCACGGATTTCCTTGACGCCCAAGGCTGCCGTCGCCCTGGGCATGATCCTCCACGAGCTCGCCACCAATGCGACGAAATACGGATCGCTCGCGTCACCTGCGGGCGAGGTCGAGCTCAGCTGGGCCATCGAAAGTGGCGATGGAACCCGCTCACTCCGGATCCGTTGGCACGAACGTGGTGGACAGCCCGTGAAGTTCCCCGCTCACGTCGGCTTCGGTTCGATGTTGGTCGAGCGACAGGCTCAGAACGAGCTCGGCGGCTCTTCTCACATCGACTACCGACCGGAGGGCGTCCGGGTCGAGCTGACCGTGCCCGAGGATCCGGATCTCTTTACACTGGCGTAGGCAGAGTACGGTGAGTGCGACCAGCCTGACCGGGACGCGAATTCTTCTGGTCGAGGACGAGACGCTGGTCGCGCTGGATCTCGAATCCATGCTGGCCGGCGCCGGTTGCGAGGTGATCGGTCCGGTGCCCTCGGTCGCCGCGGCCGTCGCCAAGCTCGACTGCCAGGCCGTGGACGGAGCCCTGCTCGACGTCAATCTGGGCAAGGAAACGGTATATCCGTTGGCGGACCGGCTGCGCCAACGCGGCGTGCCCTACGTCTTCCTCACCGGGTACGGGTCAGAGACCCTACCGGACATTCACCGCGACCGCCCCTTGGTGCTGAAGCCGTTCGATCCGCGCAAAGTGCTGAGCACGCTCGCCTTTTCACTGTCTCACCCGGACTGAGCCGTCACTCGACCATTCGCGCGGCGAGCGGGCTCGACCACGCCTCCATGAGCGGGCCGGCGGTGCCGTGCAGTGGATCGGTGGCGGGCAGCGGCACCGCGGCGATGTTGGCCAGAACCTCGGCACGCTCATCGGGGCTGCCACGACGCAGGTCCCACTCCCGCCCCTCAGGATAGGCACCCACGACGAGCAGATCGCGCGAGCCGCGCTCGAGGCAATGACCGACGCCGGCCGGGATCACCACCACGTCGCCAGCGTCGAGCGCGACGCTCTCGCCCTGCTCGCCGCCGAAGCGCACGACGCCCTCGCCGCGGGCGACACCGAGCACCTCGTGGCTGATGCTGTGGAAATGGTGGAAGCCGTAGATCCCGTTGCGCCACCCGCCGCGCCAGTCGTTGGCGGCGAACCGGCTCTCGAGCACATCGGCGAGATCGCCGCCAACGGCTGGCGCCTGCCGATAGACCAGGAGCGGCAGCGCGCTGTTCGGGATCGTGCCGTCGTCGGCGAAGCGGTAGATCTCTGCGGTCATGAGCGGTTCTCCGGTGCTTCCCTTGAACCGCCGATCCGAACCGCCGTTGCCTATTTGGCCGGCCCGAGACCCACGCCGGCATAGGGCGTGTAGGCGTCGCGCTCCAGCATGCGGCGGCCATCCACCAGGAGCGGAGGTGGCGAGCGCCTGGAGAGCAGCTCGGGCAGCGTGCGGAAATCCTCCCAGCGGGTGACCAGGATCGCCGTGTCGGCGTCGGTCACCGCCTCGTCCAGGCTGTCGACCACCGTCACCTTGTCCTTGCCGCGCAGCACCGCTCCGCCGGTGCCACCGGCCACCGGATCGTAGGCCTTGACCACCGCACCGCGGGCGGTGAGCTCGGCGATGATCGGAAAGGCCGGCGATTCGCGCACATCGTCCGTGCCGGGCTTGAAGGCGAGGCCGAGCACGGCAGCCCTCTTGCCGCTCAGCCCGCCCAGCCTTCGCTCGACCAGGTCGACCATCCTGCGCGGCTGGCCATGATTGACGGTCAGCACGGCGTCGAGCAGCGGTGTCGAGCGCTCCCGTGCAGTGCCCCAGGCGGCCAGCGCTTTGACGTCCTTGGGCAGGCAGCTGCCGCCGAAGCCGCAGCCGGGAAAGATGAAGGAGTTGATCCCGGCCGGCTTGCGCTCGCCGTCGGGCAGGCGATGCTGCAGCTCGCGCATCAGATGCACGCCGCGCATCACCTCGGCCGCGTCCACGCCGGGAACGGTGGCGCAGAGGTTGGCGATCTCGTTCGAGAACGAGATCAGCGTCGCGAGCAGGGCGTTCGAGCTGTACTTGATGAACTCGGCCGTGGCGTTGCTCGTGCACAGGACCGGCGTGCCGGCGAAGCCCGCATAGAGCTCCTCCTGCACCGCCTGGCTGCGCCGGTCGATGCCGCCGATCACGATCCGATCGGGCCGCCGGAAGTCCTCGACCGCCGAGCCCTCGGACAGGAACTCGGGGTTCATGCCGACACCGAAATCGGTGCCGGCCAGTTTGCCGGACGCGTCCTCCAGGATCGGCAGGACCACGCCGTCCGTGGTCCCCGGCACCACCGTGCTCTTGACCGCGACGAGATGGTAGCCGGCCTTTTCCCCGAGCGCCGTGCCGACCTCGCGCGATGCCTCGCGGACAAAGGTCAGGTCGATGTGGCGGCCGTCGAACGGCGTGCCGATCGCGAGCAGGGTCAGATCCGAGCCCAGCACGGCGGCGCGCAGGTCCGTGGTCGCCGAGAGCAGCGTCCCGACATGCCGCTCGAGCAGAGCGTCGAGTCCCGGCTCGTGGAACGGCGCCTTCGCCCGCGCGATCACCTCGACCTTGCGCCGGTCCTTGTCGACGCAGACGACCTCGTGGCCCTTCTCGCACAGGCAGGCCCCGGTCACGAGGCCGACATAGCCCGTGCCGATGATCGAGACCCGCATCAGGCGGCTTCGGTCCGGGCGGGGGTGGTCGAGGCCCAGGGCTCGGGCACCGCCTCCTGATTGTCCTTGTACCAGAGCAGCGTGCGGTCGAGCCCGTCGGCGAAGGCGACCTTCGGGTCGTAGCCGATCTGCTCCCTCGCCTTCGTGATGATCGGGCAGCGCCGGTTCGGATTGTCGACCAGATAGTCGCGGTCCTGCGGCGCCTGCATGACGAACCTGCCCTGGTAGCCGAACAGCCGGCCCGAGGCCTCGACCACTTTCTCGGCCAGCTCGCGCACCGAGATCTCGGGCGTCTCGGTGCCGATGTTGTAGGGCTCGCCGTCGCGGCCCTTGACCATGACCTTGTAGTAGCCGGCGATCGCGTCGGCGACGTAGCAGAAGGTCCGCGTCGCCTTGCCGTCCGACAGCATGACGATGTCGCGACCCGCCAGCACGTCGCGGGCGAAGTCGGGCAGCACGCGCCCGTCGTTGATCTTGAGCCCCGGCCCGTAATTGTTGAACGGCCGGGCGATCTTGGCCGCTACGCCGTACTTGTTCGCGAACACGGTACACACGGTCTCGCCGAACCGCTTGGCCTCGTCGTAGCAGGCGCGCGGGCCGGTGCAGGAGACGAAGCCGCGATAGTCCTCCGGCGTCGGAATCGCTTCGGGCGCCGGATCGCCGTAGATCTCGCTGCTCGACAGGAAGACGATCCCCTGCACGGGGTCCTTCCCGTCCGTCCTGGCCCGGGCATAGTCGAGCAGGTGGCGCAGCCCGTTGATGTTCGCGTCCATGGTCTCGACCGGGTGGGCGCGATAATAGGTCGGCGAGGCCACGGATGCCGCGTGGATGACATAGTCGACATGGCCGAAGCCCGTCGGCAACGGCATGCGCATGTCGTGGGTGACGAGCTCGAGCTCGCCCGCATCGTGCAGGGCACCCAGCCAGCCGGGCGCGCCGCGGGCGAGGTTGTCGTAAACCACAATGTCGATCCGGTCCGCTCTCGCGGCCTGGCGGTTGTAGTGGGTCGCCGCCTGGGTGAAGTAGTAGCCCAGGAAACCCGCGCCGCCGGTGATCACGAGCCGCCGTCCGGCCATGGACGGCCATTCGTCGCGCAGCTCGTGCAGCAGAAAATCGAGGTCGGCGCGAACGACATCGGCCGCGTTCTGCATCATCTGTTCCTCTGTCGCAATCTCCGCACCGGCCGCTCGGCCGTCACGGATAGACCCTGGTCTCGGGGAGCGGGACCACGAACTGGCCGCCCCACTCGCGGATGAAGGCATTCTGGGCGATGATCTCGTCCTTGAGGTTCCACGGCAGGATCAGGAGATAGTCCGGCCTGGTCTCGCGGATCTTCTCGGGCGGGCAGATTGGAATGCGTGTCCCGGGCAGGTAGTTGCCCTGCTTCACCGGGTTCCGGTCCACGGTGTAGTCGACGAAGTCGGTGCGGATGCCGCAATAATTCAAGAGCGTGTTGCCCTTGCCGGGAGCGCCATAGCCCGCGACCGACTTGCCGCGATTCTTGGCGTCGATCAGAAACTCGAGCAGCTTGCGCTTGGTCGCCGTCACCTTCGGGCCAAAGCTCTGATAGGCGGGCAGCGCATCGAGCCCGCGCGACTGTTCGTAGGCGAGCCAGTCGTGCACCCGCTGCGTGATCGGCAGGCCCTCGTTCTCCTGATGCCGCGCGTAGATGCGCAACGAGCCGCCGTGGGTGTCGACCTCCTCGACGTCGAACAGCACCAGACCGCGCGCCGCGAACACCTTCTGCACCGTCAGGAACGAGAGGTAGGAGAAGTGCTCATGGTAGATCGTGTCGAACAGATTGTCGTCGATCAGGCGGATCAGGTGTGGGAACTCCATCGTCACCACGCCGCCGGGCTCGAGCAGCACCCGCATCCCGCCGACGAAATCGTTGATGTCCGGTACATGCGCCAGCACGTTGTTGCCGACGATCAGGTCGGCCCTGCCCTTGGGCGCCAGCTTCTGCGCCAGCGCCACACCGAAGAACTCGGTGACGGTGGGGATCCCCTTGGCGACCGCCGCCTCGGCGACGTTGGCCGCGGGCTCGATGCCGAGCACGCCGATGCCCAGCTCCTTGAAATACTGCAGCAGGTAGCCGTCGTTGCTGGCCAGCTCGACCACGAGGCTGCCGTCGCCCAGGCCGAGGCGGTCGCGCATGAGACGACAATAGGCCTTGGCGTGCGCCAACATGGTATCGGAATAGGACGAGAAGTAAGCGTAGTCGTTGAAGATTTCTTCAGGGCTGACGTACTCTTCTAGCTGAACCAGAAAACACCGTTCGCAGACGCGAACGTGCAGCGGGTAGAATGGCTCCATCTGATTGAGTTCGGCAGGTCGTATATGACGCTGGCACAGGGGCGACATGCCCAGATCGACAAACGTGTGACGCAATGGGGCGCGACAGAAGCGGCAAGGCGGCTCTACCGCCGATGGTGTGGTCTGCGTCGTCTGCAACGCGATCTCCCAGGCCAGCTCGCCATCTCGAGGGTAGCGCTTCGGACAGCTGGGCGGTCCGCGCGAAGCGCATTTCAGCTACACCAACCGCCCATGTCGGGCCAGTGCCGGGGTAACCCCACGCAGCCGAAGCCGCATACCATGCGACCTGGTCGTGCAACTTTCACGATGATGGTGCTGCCGTGCCGCATTCCCGCCGCTCCAACCGCTGAAACGCCGCTGCCACACGGGGCGGAAGATTGCGGGCGTCTCCAGCGCAGCGTTGGACGCGGGGCTCGCAGCGGGATAGGCCGTCGGCCATGAACGCGACCCAGGTGGCTCCAGGTTCGGCCAGCAGCGCCCCGGACATGGTCCGGCGGCTGGTGCAGGGTTCCGTGTTCCATCTGTCGGCGCAGCTTCTGCTGATGCTGTGCACCTACGTCGTCTCGGTGGTGCTCGCCCGCAGCCTCGGCCCGGCGGCGTTCGGCGCCTACGGCATGGTCTACTCGCTGCTGATGACGACCGAGTTGGTCGGGCGCTTCGGCATCCCGCAGGCGGCCGGCAAGCTGATGGCGGAGAACCCGCCGCTCCACGACAGGATCGCCGCCAGCGGGCTCACCATGGCGCTCAGCGCCTACATGCTCCTGTTTGCGGGCATGTGGCTCGCGGCTCCGGCGATCGCCGAGATGTTCGAGATCCCCGAAGGGACCGGCCTGCTTCGGCTCGCCTTCTGGGACATCCCCATCTACGGCACGTTCTTCGTGCTCTGGCATATCCTCAACGCGCGCCGGCGCTTCCTGATCGAGAGCTCCGCGTTCGCGCTCTACGGCGTGACCAAAGCCATCGGGATCGGCGTGCTCGTCTGGATCGGACCCACGCTTCGCGACGCGTTCATCGTCAACATCGTGGCGTCGCTCGTCGCCGCGCTGTTCATCGGCTGGTTCGTCGGTCGAGCACCCTGGCGCCCGTCGCTGGCCGACGCCAGGCCCATCCTGCAGCTCGCCGTGCCGATCGGCATTCTGACCGTGGGTCTCCAGCTCCTGCCGACGATCGACCTGTGGATGCTGTCCGCCATCGGCAGTCATCCCGACGACCCGGTGCGCGGCTACTACGTCGCGGCGCTGAGCATCGCGCGCATTCCGAGTTTCATCGGCCACGGGATGAACGCCGTGCTGGTCACCTCCATCGCCAGCTCGATGGGAATGGGGGACAGCGCTGCGGTCCAGCGGGCCCTGGAGGTCACCGGCCGTTTCCTGCTCGTGACGCTGCTGCCGGCCGGTGCCTTGATCGCGGTGAACGCACGCGAGATCCTGACTCTGCTGTTCTCCCCAGAGTTCGCGCCGGCGGCGACGCTGCTCGCCATTCTCGGCTTCGCCCAGGGCGTGTGCATGACCAGCTTCAACACGCTTCTGTCGATCATGACGGGCGGGCGACAGGCCGGAACGGGCAGCCGTCTCACGGTAGCGCTGGTGCCGGTCGCCCTGATCGCGAGCCTCCTGGGCGTCCTGCTCTTCGGCGCCATCGGAGCCGCCGTCGCCAGCCTGATCTCCTGTGGCGCCGCTGTCATCGGTACCGGTGTCCTGCTCTGGCGGGAGCACGGGCCGTATGTCCGGATCGGGACGGCCGTCCGAATCGTCGCCCTGACGCTCTGCGTTGCGTCGGTCTCGGCCTACATCGACGCAAGTGGGCTTTGGCTGCTGGTCGAGGCGGTCGTGCTCGGCGTCGCCTACATCGCCGCACTGCCGGCGCTTGGTATCGTCGGGCCGAACGATCTCGCGCTGCTGCGCGTCGGCAAGAAGGCGACCTCTCCCGGCCAGGTTGCAGCGGAAGCTGCCAATGGTTAGCTTGTGCGGGAACCGCGTGTGAAATGACCACCACCTCGATCCGTGAGGCGGTGGCACGGAGAAGTCGGGTATGAAGGTGGTTCTGTTCTGCGGCGGCCTGGGGACCCGCATCCGCGACTATTCGGAGAACGTGCCGAAGCCGATGGTGCCTGTCGGCCATCACCCCATCCTATGGCATGTGATGCAGTACTACAGCCATTATGGTCACCGCGACTTCATCCTGTGCCTAGGCTACAAGGCCACCGTCATCAAGCAGTGGTTCCTCGACTACCGGCCGACGATCCACAACGACTTCGTCATCTCCGAGCAGGGCACCAAAGTCGAGATCATCGGTCAGCCACAGGAAGACTGGCGCGCGACGCTGGTCGACACCGGCATCTGGCGCAACATCGGCGGTCGGCTGATGGCGGTTCGCAAGCATGTCGAGGACGAGGAGATGTTCCTCGCCAATTACAGCGACGGGCTCAGCGACGTCTCGCTGCCCGAGATGATCGAGTTCTTCCGAGCCAGCGGCAAGACCGCCTGCTTCATCGCGATCAGACCAAATTTCAGCTATCATCTGGTCGATTTCGCGGACGATGGCACCGTGCGCGCCTTCAAGACCAGCCACGATTCCGAAACCTGGATCAACGGTGGCTACTTCATCTTCCGGCCGCGCATCTTCGAATTCATGCGGCATGGCGAGGAACTCGTGGTCGAGCCGTTCCAGCGGTTGATCGAGGCCGGCGAGCTGGTCGCATATCGTCATCGCGGCTTCTGGGCCGCCATGGACACGCTGCGCGACAAGCAGACGCTCGAGGACATGATGGAGAAGGGCCGCACCCCCTGGCTGCCCTGGACCACGGAGCAACCCACGGCATGATGGCGCTCCGCCCGGCGCGCGCGGGCGTCCCTCTGCGACTCCTGTGCCTGGGCGCCCACTGCGACGACATCGAGATCGGCTGTGGCGCCACTATCCTCGATCTGATCGCAGCGGGCACGCCGGTCGAGGTCAGCTGGTGCGTGGTCGGCTCGACACCGCAGCGGGCCGAGGAGGCCAAAGCCAGCGCCGCAGGCTTTCTCGCGGGCGCCGCCGGCTCCCATGTGGACGTGCAGGGCTTTCGTGACGGTCACTTTCCCTGGCAGGGATCGGCCATCAAGGAGTGGTTCGAGACTCTCAAGGCGCTGCCGCGGCCGGATCTGATCTTCACGCACACCCGCGACGACCGGCACCAGGATCATCGTGAGGTTTGCGGCCTGACCTGGAACACGTTCCGCGATCACCTGATCCTGGAATACGAGATCCCGAAATGGGACGGCGACCTGGGTCGTCCGAGCATCTATCAGCCGGTCAGCGTGGCGGCCATGGAGCGCAAGGTCGACCTGCTGCGCCGCCACTATCCGAGTCAGGCGAGCAAGCACTGGTTCGACCGCGACACCTTCCGCGGTCTCGCGCGGCTGCGCGGGCTCGAATGCAACAGCCCCAGCCGGTTCGCCGAGGCGTTTCATGCGCCCAAGCTGCTGCTCGATCTGACTGGCACCTGACGCGATCGGCTTGAGGGGAGATCACATGACGGACGGCAAGGTCGCTCTGGTAACCGCAGGCGGCAGCGGCATGGGGGCGGAGGTGGCGCGGCGGCTGGCCGTCGACGGCTGTCACATTGCGATCCTGTCCTCGTCGGGCAAGGGCGAGGCCCTGGCCAAGGAGCTGGGTGGCATCGGCGTCACCGGCTCCAACCGGTCGAACGATGATCTGAGGCGCCTCGTCGACCAGGCGATGGCGCGCTGGGGCCGGATCGACGTGCTGGTCAACAGTGCCGGCCATGGCCCGCGCGCACCGGTACTCGAGCTGAGCGACGAGCAGTGGCACACTGGCCTCGACGTCTACCTGCTGAACGTGATCCGCCCGACACGGCTGGTAACTCCGGTCATGCAGGCACAGAAATCCGGTGCGATCGTCAACATCTCGACCGCCTGGGCGTTCGAGCCGAGCGCGATGTTCCCGACCTCGGCCGTCTTCCGGTCGGGTCTCGCCGCGTTCACCAAGATCTTCGCGGACGCCTATGCCGCTGACAATGTCCGCATGAACAATGTGCTGCCGGGATGGATCGACAGCCTGCCCCCGACCGAGGAGCGACGCCTGGGCGTACCGATGCAGCGTTATGGTACGAGCGCGGAGATCGCCGCCACCGTGGCCTTTCTGGCCTCCGAGGGTGCCGGCTACATCACGGGTCAGAACCTCCGTGTCGACGGCGGCCTAACCCGCGCCGTCTGACCGCGACGTCGGCGCCTGCCTTCAGCGCATGAAATGGCCTGGCGCCGCGCCGAACAGGCGGGTCTTCAGCCGCTCCGCATGGCCCGGAATGCCCGGCGCAGCCAAACTGAGAACATCCGTGAGCACGCGGACCGAATTCCAGTTGACCGCCCACCACCGGGCCAGCACGCCGTAGCAGGCGATCCGCTCGCGCAGAGGCAGGCGCTCGTTGGCGACCAGCCCGAGATAGACCCGGTAGAGATTGAGCGTCGGCAGGGCGCTGGCGTGATTCCCCGAGCTGCTGTGCCACAGTCGTCGAGCTTGGCGGTTGCTCATCTGCCGCGTGTAGCGCTTGCCGTGCTCACGCATCTGGACGAGGCGGTCGGGCAGCTGCAGTAGACGGCCGCGCAAGGCCAGCTGGGCCAGGAGCGCCCGGTCGGCACCATGGAAACTGGAGATCAGGAGCGAATCTCGCAGGGCGCTGCGTCGCGTCAGGCCGAACATGTCGACGCAGGAGTGCGAGCGCAGGACCATGGTCGCGAACCGCTCGGACGGACGGGCGCCACCGGCCGCGCCGAGGACGCTGGTATAGCTCGCGAACGCCTCGCCCCTGTCGTCGATGTAGTCGACCGCCGTATTGCACAGGATCGCGTCGGGTGCCGCGTCGAGCGCAGCCACGGTCGCGGCGAGGTAGCCGGGTGCCAACCGGTCGTCATGCGCGAGCCATTTGAACAGCTCGCCCCGCGTCTCATGGAAGGCACGCGCGAAATTGCCTGAGGCGCCGAGGTTACGCTCGTTGCGCAGGTAACGGATGCGCGCGTCACCGGCGGAAAGGTCCCTGGCGATCGTTCCGGTGCGATCCGATGATGCATTGTCACAGATGACCAGCTCGAAGCCGTCGAAGGTCTGCGCCAGCGTCGACCGGATCGCATCCTCCAGAAAATCCTCGCCGTTATAGACCGGCAGCCCAATGCTCACCCGCGGTATCGCGCCCATCATCTCGCCTGTCGATCCGGACGGCAGCCCAAAGCATCGACCGCCATCGACATCCTGTTTGGAGACTAGCAGGCCGTGAGCGGGCTGCAAACGCGACCGGCTCCGCTCAAGGAGCAGGCGTCAGTTCATCCGATCTGCGCATACCATGCTGCAGTGGAGAGAAGCCCGTCGATCCCGACGTGCGGCGGCAGCCTTCCAGCATCATGCGGTAGACAGCCTCGCAATTCAGCGCCGCACGATCCCAGGTGGCTGTGTCGATGACCTCGGCTCGCGCCGCATTGCCCAGGCGCCGCGCGAGCGCCGGATCGTCGACCAGCCGCACGATCGCATGCGCGAAGGCGTCCGTGTCGCGGTTGGCGACCACGAGCCCGGTCAGGTCGTCACGCAGCAGCTTGGCTGACCCGGCGAACGAGACGATACCGCGGGCCGACGCCATGTAGTTGAGCAGCTTCTGTGGAATACCCGGGCACTCCGGCCGCGGCATCAACGCCACCGACGCCTCGGCGAGGCGTTCGGGCAGCGCGTGGAAACTGTCCTCCATGATCTCCAGGGCATGGCTGACGCCAAGCCGCTCCGCGACGCTCTGGAACGGTGCGAAATCGGCGCCGGTGAGCAAGCGCAACCGCAGCTGCGGCCGCTGCGCCAGCGCCTTGGCGAATGCCTGGAGCATCAGCTCGATGCCTTGATACGGCGCCAGCGTGCCCGTGTAGACCAGCAGGTCCGCGCGTGGCTCGATATTGTCTCGAACGGCCAGGAAGGTCTCGACCTCGACCCCGTTGGTGACGACCGTGATCCGCTCCGGATCGAAGCCCAACTCCTGGCTGAGATGCTGGAGAATGTCCTCCGTGACCACGATCATGTGGTCGGCGAACCGGGGCAGCAATCGGTCCAGCCGCTGGCCGATGCCGCGCACGAGACGACGGCTCCACTCCGCGCCATAGGAGGGCAGTTCGGCGCTGAGCAAGGTGTGCGCGTCATAGATCAGCGGCACGTCACAGCCGTGGCAACCATAGGCAGCGGCGAGCAGGCCCTCATAGTGATGTGCGTGGATGAGGTCGAACGGCGCCGACCGCACGCGTGCGCGCACGAGACGGGCCAAGGCCGGATCATAACGGACGAGCTTCGCCAAGGTCGGCCCCGGCGGCAGCGTGCCGCGCTCGACGCGATCATAGATCCGCCGGATCGGGAAGGCGTAGGCGCCGTCCTCCTCCGCCAGATGATAGGTCATCAATTCGACAGCATGACCGCGCGCGGCTAGTGCCTGCGCAAGCCGTTCTACCCTCAAGGGAGTTCCGCGCCGCGCCGGCATGGGGCACGCAGCGACCATGCCTATCCTCAGCGGCCCGTTGCTCGGACTCAACCCGGTAACCCTGCCCTCGCAGTCAACCTTCGACCTCACGCTGGCGTACGGCTATCGATCACCGTACCCGTCCGCAAGGACGTTGAGGTCGCTATCGCACGTTCCGTTGCCGACCGCTGCACAATTCCGGCTCGTCTAGCACACTCGCGGGTAGACTGCGTCAACTTTCCATCAGTGGTGGAGCTTCGGTCATGAGGTTGCGGGGCCGAGCGGGGGTGGGGTAAGGAGTCTCCTCACGGCAACACTCTGGATGCCCCGCCTTGCCGCCGGATAGCCCGCGCGTCGCTCTGTTCGTTACCTGCCTGGTCGATCTGTTCCGGCCGTCCGTCGGATTCGCGGCGGTCCGGCTGCTGGAGCATGCTGGCTGCCGCGTCGAGGTGCCGCGGCGGCAGACCTGCTGCGGTCAGCCTGCCTTCAACTCCGGCGATCGGCGCGCTGCCGAGGCCATTGCACGGGACCTCATCCGCGTGCTCGAAACCTACGATTTCGTCGTCGCGCCTTCGGGCTCCTGCGCGGGCATGCTGCGCATGCATCTGCCCGAGCTGTTCGACGAGGATCCGGCCATGAAGGAACGGGCGCGGACCCTGTCCGGTCGGTGTCACGAGCTCGTCAGCTTCCTGGTGGACGTCATGGGCGTGCGGGAAGTCGCCGCGCAGTTCCCTGCGACGGTGACCTATCACGACAGCTGCTCCGGCCTGCGCGAGCTCGGCATCAAGGCTCAGCCTCGCCATCTGCTCGCCGGAGTCGACGGTCTGAACCTGGTCGAGATGAGCGAGAGCGAGGTGTGCTGCGGCTTCGGCGGCACGTTCTGCGTCAAATATCCGGAGATCTCGACCCGAATGGTTTCCAACAAGGCCGACCGGATCGAGGCTACCGGGGCGGACCTGCTGCTCGCCGGCGATCTCGGCTGCCTGCTCAACATGGCCGGCCTGCTCAAGCGCCGCGGCTCCGCCGTCCAGGTCCGACATGTGGCTGAGGTACTGGCCGGCGACATCGCTACGCCGGCTATCGGCGAGCCGACAGGGTAGGCGCTGGATGGAGCCGACCACGCTCGCGTTCAAGGAACGCGCCCACACTGCCCTGGCCGATCCGGTCCTGCAGTCGGCGCTCGGCCGGATCAAGACCGGCTGGGTTGCCAACCGTGCCCGTGCCGCAGGGGCGTTGCCGGAGTTCGAGACGCTTCGCGACCAGGGTCGGGACATCAAGAACCACACGCTCGCCCATCTCGATCTCTACCTCGAAGCGTTCGAGGCCAAGATCGTCGGTTTGGGCGGCACGGTGCACTGGGCGCGCGATGCGGCGGAAGCGCGCGCGATCGTGCTTGAGCTGTGCCATGCTGCGGGCGCACGCACGGTCACCAAGAGCAAGAGCATGGTGACCGAGGAGATCGGCCTCACCGCCTTTCTCGAGTCGCATGGGCTCGAGCCTGTCGAGACCGATCTCGGCGAGTACATCCTGCAGATCTCGGGCCAGCCGCCGAGTCATATCGTCGGCCCGGTCGTCCACATGTCCCAGGACGAGATCAGCGACCTGTTCGCGCGCCATCATGGCGGCCCGCGACTGGACGACGCAGGGGATCTCGTGGCCGAGGCCCGTCGGGTCCTGCGCCAGCGCTACCTCGCCGCCGATGTCGGCATCACCGGCGCGAACTTCCTGGTTGCCGAGACCGGATCGGCGATCACCGTCACCAACGAGGGCAATGCCGAGCTGACGCAGGGGCTGCCCAAGACGCACATCGTGGTCGCGACCCTCGAGAAGGTCGTTCCGACGATGGAGGATGCCTTCACTCTCCTGCGCCTGCTCGCCCGCTCCGCCACCGGTCAGGAGTTCTCCACCTACACCACGGTGATGACCGGTCCGCGCCGGCCGGGGGATCTGGACGGGCCCGAGAGCTTTCACGTCGTCCTGCTCGACAACGGCCGGACGCATATGCTCGGCAACGAGTTGCGCGAGATGCTGCGCTGCATCCGCTGCGGTGCCTGCATGAATCACTGCCCGGTCTATCTCGCCACCGGCGGTCACGCCTATGGCTGGGTCTATCCGGGGCCGATGGGATCGGTCTTGACCCCGCAGCTGATCGGCATCGAGCAGGGCTGGCCGCTGCCCAATGCCTCGACCTTCTGCGGCCGCTGCGAGGAGGTCTGCCCGGTCCGCATCCCCCTGCCGAAATTGATGCGGCACTGGCGTGAGGAGCAGTTCGGGCGCGGCCTCGCCCCGCCCTCCGCCCGTTGGGGACTCGGCATCTGGGCCTGGTTCGCACGACACCCGCCCTTTTACCGTCTCGTCGCGCGTCTGGCTTCCGCCGGTCTGCGCCTCCTCGCCCGCGATGGCCGCGTTCGCCGCGCGCCGCTCGCCGGGGGCTGGACCGGCACGCGCGATCTGCCGGCCCCGCAAGGGGGCACGTTCATGAGCCAGTGGCGCGCGCGGGGACGCCGGTGAGCGCTCGCGACACGGTGCTCGGCCGAGTTCGCCTCGCCCTGCCGCGTAGCGCGGAGGAGACGGAGGCCGCCACGGTAGAGGTGGCGCGGCATCTGGAGGGCCATCCCCGCAACCTCGTGCCCGCACGAGGCCAACTCGATCGCGAGGGACGCGTGCAGCTGTTCGCGCAGCTTGCCCAGGCTGTGATGACCGACGTGCAGCGCATCGCCTCGCTCGAAGACGTGCCGACCGCGGTCACCGCCTATCTGCGCCGGCACAATCTGCCGCAGAAATTGGCGATGGCGCCAGAACCGATGCTCGATCGCTGCAACTGGGAGAGCCAGCCGCTCCTGCGGATCCGACGCGGCACGGCGATCGACAGCGATGCCGTCGGAGTCACGCTGGCCGTGGCCGGCGTCGCCGAGACCGGCACCCTGGTGCTGGCTTCAGCGGCGGAGCGTCCGACGCTCCTCGCCTACCTGCCGGAAACGAGCGTCGTCGTGCTGGCTGCCGACTGGATCGAGGCCTCTTACGAGGAGGCGTGGGAGTCGGTGCGCGCGATGCCTGGCGGCGTGCCGCGCTCGGTGAACTTCATCACCGGACCATCGCGCACCGCCGACATCGCGCAGAAGCTCGAGCTCGGCGCCCACGGACCGCGTCGCCTGCTCGTTCTCATCGTCGAATACCTCGAAGCCTGAGCGGATCGCTTCGATGCGGCGTCATCGCGGCCTGACCGCCGAGGAGCTGGCACTCTGGCATCATGCCGTGCGGGACACGGCGCCGCTCCGCCCCGACGAGACGGGCTCGTTGCCATTGCTTGCCGCACCACCTGCTCCGATCGTGCCCGCGCTGAAGGAGCCCGTCCACACTGTCGCGCTTCCCGCCAGACCTCCGGCGGTCCGCAGGCTCGACCCATCAGGCCCGGTCGATCTCGACCGCCGCTCCTGGTTGAGGCTGCGGCGCGGAAGCTACCCGATCGACGCCAGGATCGATCTGCACGGCATGACCCAGGCCGAGGCCCACACCACGCTCGCCAGTTTCCTCGCCGGGGCACAGGCGCGCGGCAATCGCTGCGTGCTGGTGATCACCGGCCGGGGTCTGCGCCACGGCGGCACGCTGCGGGAGATGACGCCGCGCTGGCTGGAGACCGGACCCAATCGCGGCGTCGTCCTCAGCTTCGCGCAGGCGCGCCTACATCATGGCGGCGAGGGAGCGCTCTACGTGTTATTGCGCCGGCGTCCGGTCCGATAGTCGCCAGGTTGCGCACCGAGTAGCGAACGCAAGATAGAACAAGCGATCAACACCGCGGAATGATGGCGATGCGGCAGCTCTTGGCACGATGGCTCCTGGCGCTGACGCTCATGGCGGGCCCCTTGCCGCTGGGCGCCCAATCCGTCGCCGAACCGACGCCCGAGCAGGTCAAATCCCTCCTCCAGCTCCTCTCCGACCCCGTGGTCAAGAACTGGCTGGCGCACGAAATGGACACGCCGGGTCAACCGGCGCCAGTGCGTGCCACCCCGCCCGAGGTCGAGACGGAGGTCACGACCTTCTTCGAGAGCGGCTTGGCAGCCCTGAAGGAGCATCTGGGCGCGCTCGTGCAGGCCATACCCGACCTGCCGGCCCAATTGGCCGAGGTCGAGGCGAATCTGCGCACGAATCTCGAGACCACCGGTTGG
>JBFWWD010000055.1:0-25370 GCA_050246385.1 Geminicoccaceae bacterium | reverse complement strand
CCACTGGCCGGTGCCGGCCAGGATGGCCGCGAGGACGGCCACGATCACCAGCGTGCGGATGAAGGTGGCGAGGTCGGAGTTGACGTGCTCGACGCCGACCTTGGCGAAGATGGCCGTGAGTGCCGCAAAGCCGGCCGAGAGCAGCGCCCAGAGCTGCCAGGACTGGGCGAGCGACCTCACGGGCGCTGCGGCTCGGTCTGGCTGACCACCAGGGTCGGTCCGGCCTTCGGACGGTCGCGCAGCTCCTGCAGGCGGGCGTCGAGCCGGGCCAGCGCCGCCTCGGCCTGGGTGGCGCCGTCCAGCCACTGCTTGTGCTCGGCCTCGAGCTGGCCGGTCACCTCGTCGACGAAGGCACGCATCGCCTCGCCATGACCGGCCTCGGTCTCGGCCACGACCTCGTCCAGGCGGGTCGCGAGCTGGTCGAGCGCCACGGCCGCCTTCTCGTAGCGGTCGGCGTTGGCGCGGTCGCGGCGCAGCTCCTCGCGGTTGAGCGCGAAGGCCATCACCGCGGCGCCGATGACACCGGCCAGCGCCATCCAGCTTTGGCTCGGGGCGAAGCTCGCGATCAGTGCGGCGCTGCCACCGAGGAAGGTCAGAGCGGTGGCGATCCCGCCCCAGCGATTGGTTCGGTCGGACGAGACCCGGTGACGCGCGGCACGGTCGACCAGCCAGCGGCGCTGGTCGTCGAGCAGATGGCGACAGAACAGGGCGAGACCGGCAGCGGCACAGGCCGGTCCGGCGGCGGCCGTCGTGGTCGCAAGGGCTCGGAAGGTCTCCAGTCGCGCCACCTCGGCCGTGCCGCGCATGGTCAGCCAGCGGCGCAGCCGGTCGCTCTCGCGCGCCCGATAGCCGTACATGGCGGCCAGGGCGCCGAGGGCCAGCGCCGCCAGGCCGATTACGGCCGACGCCCGATCGGTCCACTCCTGGCCGATCAGCTGCGCCAGGCCCGGACCGGCGAGCACCAGGCTGCTGAGCACGCCGGCACCGAGCAGGCAGAGATTGGCGGCGGTCACCTCGCGGAAGAGCAGGGTCTGCTGACGCACCGCCTCGGCGTCGGCACGCTCATACGCATCCAGTCTGGTCCGCACGAGCGAGGAGCTCAGGATCGGCGCGAGGTCGGGCGCCATCTCGCGGAGCAGCCGGGCCGCCTCGGGCAAGCGGGCGATCCCGGTCTCCCGCTCGCCTTCGAGCGCGTGCATGGCCATCGCGAACGGGGTGGCGGCGGGCGGGCTCGTCGGGTCGGTCATGGCGCGGTCCTCGACCTGCAGCGTCCCCTCTTCTACCACGAGGTCGGGCCGAGGCGGTGATGGACCTCACAACCGGCAGGACGTAAGCCTTCGTCATGGCCGACGTGTTCATCAGCTACGCGCGCGAGGACCGGCCGTTCGCCGCCCGGCTCGCACACGCGCTCGAGGCGGGCGGGCGCAGCGTGTGGTGGGACCGCGAGATCCTGCCCGGCAAGGACTTCGCCCAGCTGATCTCCGCCGAGCTGAACCAGGCCAAGGCCGTGGTGGTGATCTGGTCGCCCCGGTCGAGCGCCTCGCGCTGGGTGCGGGACGAGGCGAGCGAGGGGGTCGAGCGCGGCGTGCTGGTGCCGGTGCTCATGGGCGCGCCCGAGCCGCCGATCGGCTACCGCCAGATCCATGCGGTCGACCTCACCGGCTGGGACGGCGGCGCGCATCCGGGGCTGGCCGACCTGGAGCTGGCCGTCGACGCGCTGCGCACGGGCCAGCCGGTGCCCGACCGGGCGGAGCCCGAGCCGGAGCCGATCGGCGAGAAGCGCCGAGCATGGCCCCGGCTGCGCTGGGCGGCACTGGCCCTGCTCGTGGTCGTCGGCGTCGGGACCGGCCTCGCGCTGCTGCCGTCCCTGGTGCAATGGCGGGCCAATCCCGACCGCCCGCCGGTCCCGAACGGCGAGCAGGCGGCGTCGGCACCGTTCCGCGACTGCCTGGAGTGCCCGCAGCTCGTGAAGCTGCCGGCCGGCAGCTTCACCATGGGCTCGTCCTGGTTCGACCGCGAGTCCCAGTCCGACGAGCGGCCACGGGTCGAGGTCAGCGTGCCGCGGCCGTTCGCGATCGGACGGACCGAGGTCACCTTCGAGCAGTGGGACGTCTGCGTGCGGGCCGGCGGCTGCAATGCGCGCACCCCCGACGATTCCGGCTTCGGCAGGGGTTTCCGGCCGGTGATCGACGTCGACTGGCGCGACGCCCAGGCCTTCGTCGCCTGGCTGCGGCAGAGCACGGGCAAGCCCTACCGGCTGCCGACCGAGGCGGAGTGGGAATATGCGTGCCGTGCCGGCGCGACCACGCCCTACCCGTTCGGCGAGACCATTACGCCCGCGGTCGCCAACTACGGCCGCAATGAGCCCGGGACCCGTGAGGTCGGCAGCTACCCGCCGAACGGCTGGGGCCTCTACGACATGAACGGCAATGTCTGGGAGTGGGTCGAGGACGTCTGGAACGACGGACACTCCGGCCGGCCCGAGGACAGCTCGGCACGCACGGCCGGCCCGGATCCGCAGGAGCATGTGATCAAGGGCGGCTCCTGGGACGACCGCGACCGCCGTGCGCGCTGCACCAGCCGCAACGGCATGGACGACACCCACCGCGAGAACGAGATCGGCTTCCGCGTGGCGCTGACCCTGGGCGAGTAGGGTGGCATCTCGCGCAGACGCGGGACGACAAGCTATGGCCGAGACCGGCCTTGCCGGCATCTATCGAGACTACATCGCCTGCCTGAACCACCAGGACTGGGCGCTGCTCGGGCAGTTTGTCCACGAGGACGTTCGGCACAATGGTCGGTTGCTCGGAGTATCGGGCTATCGCGCGATGCTGGAGCGGGACTACCAGGAGATCCCCGACCTGCACTTCGACGTTCGGCTGCTGATCTCGGAGCCGCCGTTCGTCGCGAGCCGGCTGGCGTTCGACTGCACGCCGGTCGGGACATTCCTCGGCCTTCCGGTCAATGGCAGGCGAGTCGCCTTCACGGAGAATGTCTTCTACGAGTTCCTGGACGGGAGAGTCCGGGAGGTGTGGTCGGTCATCGACAAGGCGGCGGTCGAAGCTCAGCTCCGGACAGCGCCAGCCGTTGCAACGCGTGCCGGCGTGGTACCATAGCGCTCCAGGTCGTCGAGCACGGCGTCGAGCAGGGCCTGCTGGGTCAGGCGGCAGTGCATGGTCTCGGTGCCGGCGAGATCGTCGAGCTCGCCCAGCTTGTTGGCCGGGGCACCACCGAGGCAGACCGGAAAATAGGCGCAGCGCTCGGCGCAGGCGCGCACACCGGCGGCGATGGCCTCGGCGACCGTGCGGAAGCGGGGCTCGGCGCCGATGTCGGCGAGCGCATGGGTGGCGACATTGCCGAAGGTGAGCTCGCCGTAGCGGGCGTGCGAGGTGCCGAGCAGCTCGGGTGAGAAGGTGGCGATGCCGCCCTGCCAGTCGATCGAGAGGATGGCGAACGGCCGGTTCTGGTCGTTGTCAGCGTAGCGGCCGAAGCCGGGATCGGTCAGCGCGTCGCGCATGCTCTCCAGCTCGCGCACGCGCAGGGCACCGCCCGATTGGCGGACGCGCTCGAGCACCCGGGCCATGAACCGGCGATAGGCGCGCTCGGCATCGAGAGTGGAGCTCGTCCGGTTCACGCCGTCGAGCTCCTCGATGTTGAAGCCGACGCGGAAGATGTTGTGGGCGAGGAAGAAGTCGATCAGCTCGTCCGGGCACTCCAGCGCCTCGGCGTTGGTGACGCAGATGACGTGGAACGGCACGCCGTGGTCCTGCAGCAGCCGCACGCCCCGCATGACCCGGGCGTGCGTCCCGGCGCCGGAGCGGGTCACCCGGCGCGAGTCGTGAAAGCGGGCCGGCCCGTCCAGGCTGACCCCGAGGCTGATCCCGCGGTCGAGCAAGAAGCGGCACCAGGCCCGATCGAGCAGGATCGCGTTGGTCTGGAAGCCGTGGCGGACCGTGGTCGAGCCGCCGAGCGCGGCGTCGCAGAGATCGAGCGCGGCGGCATAGTAGTCGAGGGGCAGGACGAGCGGCTCGCCGGCATGCCAGGCGATGTCGAGACGGTCGCCGAGCCAACCACTCTCGGCGATCCGGGCCAGCGCCCGTTCGAGCACGGCAAAAGCCATGCGGCCGCGGCGGGCACGGTCGGGCAGGTAGCAGTAGCGGCAGTCGATGTTGCAGAAGGGCGTGGGCTGCAGGACCAGCAGCCGGATCGTCGGCGCGGCGGCAGCCGCGAGGCTCAGCGGCTGTACCAGTTCTGCCAGCGACTGTCGCAGGGCGCCCGTTCCTCCGTCGCCGGCGCGAGCTGCCGGCGGGCGCGCTCGATGCGACTGGCGAGGTCCGGTCGCTCCGCTGGCGCAGCGACGTGACCGACCGAGGCGACCTGATCCTGCGACGGTGAGGTCATCGTCTCTCCTTCCCAACGGCCGAGTCCACCCCAGATCTCGTGCATACAACAATATGCCCAAGCCGGCAACTTCGGGTGGCGCAATATCGAAGGCCGCTCACGACGGTCGGCATGCGCGCTGCACAAGCGTCGACTTTGCGTGCATGCTGTCGCCAGAAGTACTGACCAAATTCTCGAACGCCTGGGTATAGCCACCCACGGCAGGAACGGTGGACCCGGCGACCTGATCGCGACAGAGCCAGCTCTTCAGGAGCGGGCGATCCCAGGCGAGACGGGCGGCGCCGTCGACCCCGGGGAAGCGGAACAGGAGCTCGCCGGCATGCGCGCCCGTCCCGAACGCGAGCCGGTCGAGCGGCGGCCCGACGAATGCGACGTCCAGGAGCGGAATGGGCAGGTCCCCGTCCTGGCGTTCGGGGTTCGCGCCGAGGTGCAGCACCCTGACATAGTGGGTGCACAGCTCCTGCCCGTCGCAGCTGGTCGGCCCCTGCGAGGTCGCGGCCGCCCGGGCGTTCGGGGCGAGCGTGGTCGCGACGAAGGCGAGCAGGCCTCGATCCGGAGCGAAAGCGAACGCCGGAATCCTGAACCCGGGACGAGGCGGCACGAGCAGCGCGTCGCGCCAGTAGAGGGCATCTCCGGGTGCACCCGGCACGGCCGTCTCGGTCGGCTCGGTGCGCAAGGGGGTCGCGGCCACGGGGTGGTCGAAACCGGCGGCGAGCGCGGCCGCCTCCTCCCCGGCCAGGAAGACCGGAGCGACGGCCGGCATTCCGTCGGCTGCGCGCGGAATCAGCCCAGGGGCCTGCAGGTCGACGTTCGGACCGAGATCGTGCAGCTCGACATGCCATTGCCGGTCGCTCGGCGCGCAGCTCCCCTTCTGGTCGGGCCGGGCGCAGATCCTGAACCAGTCGAGCTGCCGGACCCGGGCCGTGGCGCTCGCATCCCCCCGCGAGGTCGCCGGGCGCTCGACCAGCCAGCCTGCGCTCGGGTCCATGGCGACGTCCGCGGCACCGGTCACGTCGAGCGGCGTGCGGTCGTGCCCGATCCTGCAGAAGCTCGGCGCGAAGGTGGGGCTGAAGGAATAGCCCAGGGCGAGTTTCTCGAACTGCACGGTCTCCAGATGCGGCCGGTTGTCGATCTGGGTCAGCATGGCGAACACGGGCTGCGCATCCGCCCCGGCCGATCCGGCGGCCCCGAGCGGTGCCAGGGCGACCTGGACGACCTGTCGCCGCCTGCCCGGATCGACCCGCCGGACGCACTCGCCGACGACCCCGCGCCAGCGGTCGATCGAGGGGGAGGATTCCGGCGCGACCGTCGCGAGCGTCCGCCCGAGGACCTGCCGCACCGTGCGGTCGGCCTCGCCTTCCAGCGCGCGCAACCGGTTGCGATGGGACTGCGTGCTGCCGGCGGTGTCGGGATCCTCGAGGGCCGCCAGCAGCACCGCCAGCTCCTGATAGGCGGTGGCGCGGCGCTCGGGCGGCAGCGTCCCGATCGGCAGATCCCGGTTGGCGACCGCGACGCCATAAAGATCGGCGAGGCGCGTCAGCTGCTGCTCCTGGACCATCTTGGCGCCGTAGTAGGCGAATATCCCGAGACCCAGGAGCACGGCGGCCGGGGCGCTCATCCACAAGCCGCGACGCAGCCAACTCGCCCGCAGGCTCGCTCCATAGAGCGCGTCGACCGCCTCGCCGGGACCGCCGAAAGACTGCGCCCAGTCGCCATTGTCCGCGTGGCGCTTCGACCGTACCCAGGCTTCGAGCGCCCCTGGCTGGGCGCGATAGGGTTGCGTCGCATCGTACCAGCGTCGCGCCAATGCGAGATTGCTGCCTCGCACGGTGGAGGTGAGCCGCCGGCCAGAGCCGATCCACTCCGAAGCCAGCTCCTCCAGACGGCGGAAGCGGTGGCGCAGCTCGCTCTCCGCATCCGCCCAGGCCCGCAGGCGCGGCCATTGCCGGATCAGGCTCTCGTGGCTCACGTCGAGCATGCTTTCCGGTGCGGCGCCGGGCGGTCGCAACTCCATGAACGACGCGCTCGGATCGACGAACGGGACGACGAGCGCGGCGAGTTCCCGGACGTCGCGGCCGGTGAGGCGCTGCAGCTCCACGAGCTGGGTCGGCGAGCGGCGATAGCGGGCGCCGAGGTCGCGTTCGGTCAGGCGGCGCAACAGGATCTCGACGACCGGGCCCAGCTTGTCCGGGTCGGACCGGACGGCCTCGGCCAGAACCTGCTCCGCATGGCAGTCCAGAATGCCGCGCAGCCGGCCATGCTCCTGGTAGGCGGCCAAAGTCAGGTGGATTGGCGTCTCCGGCATCCTGTCCGCGCCGGGATGGACGGGCATCGCTCCGGGCGGCAGCGCCCGGAGCCACAGCCAGAGCAGGGCATGCTGCAGCAGGGGCAGATGGTCGGCGTCGTACTCGGTGCCGGTGCCCATGTCGGCGAGCATGGCCTCGACCAGCTCGGGCTCGACCTCGCCGCCATAGTCGGCGGCCGGCAGGGTGATGGCCTCGCGCAGCTCCTCCCGGTTCAGGACCGGCGTCAGGTACATGGTGGCGTTGAGCAGCTCGGCGAGGCCCACGAAATTCGCGGCATCGCCGATATAACCGGTCCGCATGGTGACCACGACGTAGAGGTCCTGGTGCGGCTTCTCGAAGAACCGCACCAGCAGGCCGACGAAATCGTCGACGTCCTGCTTGTCCTCGATCTGTGGCCCGAACAGCTCCTCGAACTGGTCGAGCAGCACGAGCAGGCGCTCGCTGCCGGCATCGGCGGCATGGAGCGCACCCAGGTCGCGCAGGTGCCCGGTCGCCAGCCAGAGGCCGCTCGGGCCGCTGCGCAGCAGCTCCTCGAGCTGTGCGGCGGCTTCCTCCCGCTCCGTGCCTTCCTGCGGAACGGCGACACGGGCGAACGCCCGGGCCAGCTCGGCGATCGGGCGGCGCCCCGGGCGCATCTGGGCGGTGCGCCAGCGCTCGCCCGCCTTGGCGAGGAACCCGGCCTCCAGCGCCGGGATCACGCCGGCCTTGATCAGCGAGGACTTGCCGCAGCCCGAAGGGCCGATGACCATGACCAGATGCGCGCGGCCGAGCCGGCCGATGATCTCGTCCTTGTGCCGGTCGCGGCCATAGAAGATCAGCGATTCGTCGGCCTCGGCCGTGATCTGGAACGGGCGCAGGCCCGGATATGGATAACGCGGCCAGCGCAGCACCGGGACAGGATCGTCGCCGGCGTCCATGGCGTCAGAGCTGGGCTGACAGCGGATCGAGCCGTGCGGCGTCGGGGGCCACCAGGCTCGTGAACTTTGGCAGGTTGAACATGCCCTTCTGCAGGTCGCGCGGGCCGAGCACGAAGATGCGCTTGGCGTCCGGATTGCGCATCAGCGCGCGCGACTTGATCTGGCTCCAGAGCCGGTGCGCCCACTGGAAGTTCTGGTCGAAGCAGACGATCAGGATCGTGTCGGCCAGATCGAGGGTCTGGTTCAGCTCCTCGAGCCGGATCTGACCCGTCTCCTGGTCGATCGGCGCGATCCAGCTCGGCAGCTCCTTGTCGTCGAGGATCCGCACGATCTGGGCCAGGAACGAGTCCCATTCGGCGACCTGGCCGCGGCCGTTGGCGCAGACGACGGCCAGGCGCTCGATCCCCGCCTCGGGCGACGTCGCCTGGTCGAGGCGCGAGACCACCGAGGCGACGAAGGCTTCGAGGTCGTCGTGGGAGAGCGAGAGGCCCTTCGCGTCCGCCTGGCCACGCAGCTCCTCGAGATAGGTGCGATAGCTCTGCAGCTTGATCCGGCCCGGATCGGGCACGCGCAGCCAGAGATAGCTCGGCACGTGCTTGGCGCGGGCCTCCTCGAGCTGGAAGCTGAGGAAGCCGCCGGGCTGACCCGCGGGCCAGGGCGACATGAACTGGTTGGCGACGAGGACACATGCCTCGGACTGCGGCAGATAGGTCGCCAGCGCCTGGCGCAGGCCGTCCTCGTCGGTCGGGGTCGACTCGGCCGGCGGCAGCACGGTGATCCCGGCCGCCGCGAAGGCCGCGCGCAGCGCCGCCGGGATGTCCTCCTCGCCCTGGCTCAGCGTGTCGTGCATGTAGCCCAGGAACACGCGCCGGCCGACCGATTCGGGCACCGCCACCGGCGCACCCTTGGGGGCATGCTCCCGCGCCCAGCGCAGCTTGGTCAGCCGCTTGGCGATGTCGCGGGCGAGCTGGCCGACCAGATCCATGTACTGGCTGTCGTCGGCCGTCGGCTCGGGCCAGCCCAGGGGCTCGCACATCTCGCCCGGCCGCATCGCCGGGTGGAAGCGGTAGCCGGGCAGGGTCGCCCCCTGCTCGTCGCGCAGGGTGGAAGGCCACTTCTCCTCGTCCGTCGGCACGACGCGCACGACGAACACGTCTCCTTCCGCGCCATGGTCGGGGTTGGCCGCGGTGAACCAGCCCACCTCGTCGCCGCACCAGTCGGACTGCAGGTAGAACGGCGACATGACCAGCAGCATCAGGGCCGACTGCTCGACCTTGGCGCGCAGATTGGCGGTCAGCGGCAGATTGCCCTCGAGCTCCGGGTCCATCCACAGATGCGCCCGCTCGGCCGGGTTCTTGATGCCGAGATAGAAGTCGACCTGCTCGCCGACATTGGCGACCAGGGCGCGAGTCCATTTGCCGAGCGGGTCGATCCGGCCGCCGGCCAGCGGCCCCAGCGGCACGGGCCCATGGGCATAGCTCACGAAGACGTCGTGCGCGTCCCGCTCGATATATCCCATCGCCGCCCCTCACGGGCGTGGGCCGGCCCGAATATCACCGGCGTTCGCCGCCCGTCGACCTTCTAGCCCCGCCATGCCTGGCCGGATGTGCCAAAGCGCACAGGTTATTCGACCCGCAACTCTGCGCAACGAACGGGATAGAGTCAACGCGCGGGCGTAAAGATCAGGCCCGGTGCTCCTCGGCGGTATTGGCGGCGGTCAGCAGATGATCGCGCACGGACCGCAGATGCTGCCGCATCGCCTCGGCCGCGGCGGAGGAATCCCGCTCGCCGATCGCGCCGACCAGCCGGTCATGCTCGGTGAAGCTGTGATGGCCGGCGTCCGGCCTGGCCGAGAAGCGGCGCAGTCGGCCCCAGGTGACCGTGCGCCGGATGGTGTTCAGCCCGTCGAACAAAGCAAGGAGCACGATGTTGGCGGTCGCCTGGGCGACCGCGCGATGCAGGCGATTGTCCCAGTATTCGTAGGTCCGCCAGTCGCCGGCGATGCGGCTCTCGCGCACACAGTCGGCGAGCTCGTCGAGATCGGCGGGCGTGGCGTGGATCGCGGCCAGGCGCGCGAGCTCGGGCTCGAGCGCGAGGCGTGCCTCCATCACCCCCGCGGGATTGGTCCGCCGCGTGACGTCGGTCAGGTCCTGCACGGTGTCGACCGGGCGGTTGCCGACGAAGGTGCCGCGTCCGACATGGCGCCAGATCAGGCCCTCGGCCTCGAGATCGGCGAGGGCCCGGCGCAGGGTGCCACGGCTGACGCCCAGATCGTCGGCGAGCCGCCGCTCCGGGGGGAGGCGTGCGCCGGCGAAGCGCCCCTCATGCGCCAGATAGGCCCGCAGCTGGGTCAGCACGCCCTGGGTTTCGCCGTCGATCATGGACCAATTTCGGTATCGGTCAGCCCCTCGGGCCGATTCGCTAGCGGCAATCTTCATGATTGGCAAGGTTGACAGGGGCACCGCGAATGCACATGGTTCGAACCAAAGCTCGATTGGTACAATGATCGAGCCGGTCAGGGAGCCGTCGCTATGCACCTCACCCGCCGTCTGATGTTTGGGCTGGCCGCCAGCACACTTCTCGCCGCCAGTGGAGCGGTCGCCCCGGCGGCGGCCGCCGGGAAGATCCACATCGCCTTCGGCGACATCGCCACCGTCGAGACGCTGAACTTCCTGATCGCGGTCGAGCGCGCCAAGGAGCGCGGGGTCGACATCGAGGTGACCTATTTCAAGTCCGAGGACATCGCCGCCCAGGCGGTGGTCGGCGGGCAGGCCGACATCGGGGTCGGAGCACCCTACACCGTGCTGCAGAAGGTCAAGGCGCCGATCCGGATCTTCTACCAGATGAGCACGTTGCGCTTCTATCCGGTGGTCAATGCCGAGCTCTATCAGGACTGGTCGGACCTGAACGGCAAGGAGATCGCGGTGCATTCGCGCGGCTCGGGCACCGAGGCGATCATGGAGCTGATGGCCAAGCGCAAGGGCATCGAGTACGGCAACATCTCCTACGTACCCGGCTCCGAGGTGCGTGCGACCGCACTGATCCAGGGCCACATCAACGCGACCATCGTCGATTCGACCAACTGGCGGATCATCCAGGACAAGGGCGGCGACAAGTTCAAGCTGCTCGAGATCGACAATGTCGACGCCACGGACGAGGCGCTCTACGCCAACACGGCGTTCCTCGAGCGCGAGCAGGCGGCGGTCGACATCCTGGTCGAGGAGCTGGTCCGCACCTGGCGCGAGATCAACGCCAACCCGAAGGTGGTCACCGAGCTGCGCGCCAAATACAGTCTGCTGCCCGACATGCCCGCGGAGCTCGTCGCCGAGATCGACCCCTACTACGAGAGCTCGGTCGAGAGCGGCACCTTCCCGGGCAACGGCGGGGGTGCCGAGGCGGCCAAGGCGGATTTCGAGTTCAACGCGCTGGCCGGCAAGCTCGAGGGTGATCCCGCGACCCTGAAGGTCGAGGATTTCTGGGATCTCGGCCCGCTCGACCGGGCGCTCGCCAAGCTCGGGCAGGGCTGAGTGGCGTTCCTGCTCGACGCTCTGGCGCCGGGCCGGCCGGCCGCGGTCACCGCCGCGACCCCGGGCTGGGTCTGGCGGGTGCTCTCGATCGCCGTGGTCGCGCTGGCATGGGAGATCGCCGGCCGGGTGCCGATCAGCTTCGCCTTTCCGACCTTCCTCGACACGATGGCCGCGTTCGCCGGCCTGATCGCGAGCGGCGAGCTGCCGCGCGCCTACCTCTTGACCCTGCAGCCGCTGGTGATCGGCGTGCTGATCTCGGCCACGGCCGGCGTCGGCCTCGGCGTCGCCATGGGGCTGTCACGGCGGATGGAGTGGCTGGGCGGGCCGCTGTTCACGGTGTTGCAGGCCGCCCCCATGGCGGCGCTGATCCCGCTGATCACCTTCGTCTACGGCATCGGGCTGACCTCGAAGGTGATCGCCGTCTGCATCCTCGCCATGCCGGTGATCGTGCTCAACTCGTTCGGTGCGGTGCGCAACGCCAGCCCGTCCTTGATCCAGATGTGCCGCTCGTTCCTCGGCACGCGCCGGCAGCAGGTCGCCAAGGTGATCATCCCCGACGCCGCCCCGGTGATCTTCGCCGGCCTGCGGCTCGGGGTGGCGGCCGGCTTCATCGGCGTCGTCCTGGCCGAGCTGCTGATCACGCCCACCGGCATCGGCGACCTGATCACCTACTACCGCTCGATGGCCGATTATCCGCAGATGTACGCCACCATCCTCTCGATCATCGTCTTCGCCGCCGTCACCGTCGAGCTGCTCGGGCAGGTCGAGACCAGTCTGTTCCGCCCGGAGCGGCGTGGCCGATGACTGCCCTCGCCGCCAAGGAGCGCCCCGCCCAGACGCAGGCCGCCGCGGATGCGGCGGTGGAGGTCCGGCACGTCGCCAAGGTCTATTCCGGCGGCACCGAGGCGCTGCGCGACATCAATCTGAGCTTCCCGCGCGGCCAGCTCACCACGCTGCTCGGCCCCAGCGGCTGCGGCAAGACCACGCTGCTCAAGATCATCGCCGGGCTGATTCCGGCCACCAACGGCAGCGTGCTGGTCAACGGGAAGCCGGTCGCCGGCCCCGGACCGGAGCGCGCCTTCGTGTTCCAGGACTTCGCGCTGCTGCCCTGGGCCACCACCCTGCGCAACGCCGCCTTCGGCCTCGAGCTGCGCGGCATGCCCAAGGGCGAGCGCGAGGAGATCGCCCGCCAGCATCTGCGCGAGGTCGGCCTCGTCGGCTTCGAGGATCGCTATCCGCACGAGCTGTCGGGCGGCATGCGCCAGCGGGTCGGGCTCGCCCGGGCGCTCGCGGTCGACGCCGACGTGCTCCTGATGGACGAGCCGTTCTCGGCCGTCGACGAGCAGACGAGGCGCAAGTTCCAGGAAGACCTGCTGCGGCTGGTCGAGGTGGAGAGGAAGACCTTCATCTTCGTCACCCACTCGATCGAGGAGGCGGTCTACGTCTCCGACCGGGTGGTGCTGCTGTCGCGCCGCCCCGGCCGGGTCTGGCGCGAGATCGAGACCGGCGTGCGCTCGCAGGGCGATCCCGACGAGATCCGCCGCAGCCGCCACTATCTCGACCTGGTCGACGAGATCTGGCAGCTGCTCAAGCAGTATGTCGAGTAGGAGCGGCCGGTGCCGGGCATCCTGAGCCGCTTTCCCATGACCAGCTCACTCCTGTGCTGGGCGGTGATCTGGGAGCTGGTCGGTCGGCTCGGCCTGGTCGAGCTGCTGCCGCCGCTCAGCCACGTCCTGGGCAGCATGGGCGAGGTCGTGCTGACCGCGACCTTCGGCCGGGCCGCGGTCGATACCCTCATCGCCTTCACCGCCGGGATGGCGATCGCGGTCGTCGCCGGCGTGCCGATCGGCGTCCTGATGGGCCGCTCCAGGATCGCCGACGACTTTCTCGGCCTGTGGGTCAACCTGTTCCTGAGCGCGCCGCTGACCGCCCTGGTGCCGGTGATCATGATCCTGTTCGGCTTCGGCCAGACCACGATCATCGTCACCGTGGTCCTGTTCGCGATCTGGATCATCGTGCTCGACACACGTGCGGGCGTGCGCAACGCCAATGCCTCGCTGATCGAGATGGCGCGCTCCTTCGGCGCCACCCCGGTGCAGCTCTACGGCAAGATCCTGCTGCTCGCCGCCCTGCCCGAGATCCTGACCGGCATCCGCCTCGGCGTCATCCGCGGCGTGAAGGGCGTGGTGATCGGCCAGCTCCTGGTCTCGATCGTCGGCCTGGGCGAGCTGTTCGAGCTCTACTCGCGCAGCTTCCTGCTGGAGCAGTTCTGGGCCCTGACGCTGATCCTGTTCGCGTTCGCGATCCTGCTCGGCGAGAGCGTGGCGATGCTGGAGCGGCGCGTCGACTATTTCGCGGGCACGCGCGGCTAGGCGCGCCCTGAGTTCACGAGGAGAGAAGAGAGATGGATCAGCCGGCCGCCGCGGGCGAGACCCGCTTCGTCATCACGCCGCCGCGCATCGTCGGACTGCCGATCATGGGCGAGGCCGGGCTGTTTCCGGTGCGTCGCGTCTACTGCGTCGGCCGCAACTATGCCGAGCACGCCATCGAGATGGGTCACGACCCCGACCGTGAGCCGCCCTTCTTCTTCGCCAAGCCCGCCGACGCGCTCGCGACCGACGGCCGCTTCCCCTATCCCCAGGCGACCAAGGACGTGCACCACGAAGTCGAGCTCGTGGTGGCGCTGGGCAAAGGCGGACGCGACATCCCGGTCGAGCGGGCACAGGACTGCATCTGGGGCTATGCGGTCGGCCTGGACATGACGCGGCGCGACCTGCAGGCGGAGGCGAAGAAGGCCGGCCGGCCGTGGGACACGGCCAAGGGCTTCGATGCCTCCGCTCCCATCTCGCCGCTGGTGCCCACGTCGCGGATCGGCCACCCGGGCCGCGGTGCCATCTGGCTCGACGTCAACGGTGAGCGCCGCCAGTCGGGCGATCTGGCGCAGCTGATCTGGAAGATCGACGAGACGATCAGCTGCCTGTCCGGCCTCTTCACACTGGCGCCCGGGGACCTGATCTTCACCGGCACGCCCGCGGGCGTCGGTGCGGTCAAGCCGGGCGACAGGCTGCACGGCCATGACGACGGTGACGGCGACCTCGAGGTCGCGGTCACCGGCAAGGCGCGGGCGACGACCCGGTGGCCGAGGGCGGACGGAGGACTTTCGTGTTGGTGCCGGCCGGGCGGCCCGGGCTATAGGACCTGCTCGGGGTCCGGGCACGGAGGCTGCGACGATGACCTTGCGCTATGTGGTGGGGATCAAGCTCGGGAATCAGACGGATCAGATGACGGCCGACGCCGAGGATGCGCTGATCGCGGCGCTCAAGGTCAAGGCGGCGCATCCCGGCGCCGCGATCACCTACGTGCGCAAGCAGAACAGCCGCGGCGATCAACGCCATCCCCATGGCGATCACGCCCGACTGGGCGGGGCGGGGCCGACCACCGTCGCCGCGCCCGGGGCGAAGGCGGCGGCCCGCCGCTGACGAGCAGCCGGCGTGGCCCGGGAAGCGCGGCAAAGGTCGGCCGCCCCCGCTCGACAGGTGTCGTCAATCGCGACGTCGGTCGGCGCCGGCGAGCAGGCGGGCCTCGTCGACGACGGCGCGGGCATGCCGCCCGTGGCCGATCCGGCCGCCGGGATCGAAGGCCTCGACCGCGAACAGGTGCAGCTTGCCTTCCATGCCGAGATAGCGCGCCCGGGTGACGAGGCGCGCGCCGACGGGCGTGGGGGCGGTGTGCTCGACCTCGACCCGCACGCCGACCGAAAGCTGCCCCGCCTTTAGGTGCGGCCGCAACAGCTTGGCGGCGGCGCGCTCCATCTCGCCGACCATGGTCCGCGTCGCCAGCACCTCGGGATAGGCCTCGCCGGCCTCGACGCCGAGGCGAGCGGCGGTGTCGGCAGGCGAGACGGTGAGCAGGACCTCGGCCTCGGCGCCGATCTCGGGGGTGGTCATCATAGGGTGTCCTCGGCGTGCAGGAGACCAGCCATCACCGGAATAGGTCGGCATCAGAGCCGAGCCTGACCAGGCGGAGCAGATCGGGTTGCGGCTAGTCGTAGATCAGCAGGAGGTCGGGCCGAACGTGGCATTCGCGGTAGCCGACCCAATCGCCGGTGAGCGCATGGTCGCGGTGCGCTGGCAGCAGCGGCCGATCCTCGATCAGCGGCTCCAGGATGGCCTTCAACCGTTGCTCGAGGTCGTGGTGGCGGGGAGAGGCCTTGACCCGGCGGTAGTCGCGCTTGAATGCACCCGAGCGCTCAATCGCCCGCATTCAGGTCGGCCATGAGGTCGGCCACGCTGGCGAACCGCACGCCCTTGCCCTGCTCGATCTCGCGTCTCGCAGCGGCGGTCGCCGCATTGGGCACCCGCGCCTCGAACGGCAGCGCCTTCTCCGCCGCGACCCGCACCAGCATCATCCGGATGGCGTCCGACACGGACAGGCCCATCTCGGCCAGCACGGCCGCGGCCCGCTCCTTCACCCGCCCGTCGATCCGGGCGCGCACGACAGCGTCGGTGGGCATAACTGGATCCTTAGAGTCCAAACACGTAGCTACAATGTAGCGCATGTGGGCAGAATGACAACACGGCATTTGGGCCGGCAGCGACGCGCTCCATCTCGCCACTCTTGGTCCGCGTGTTCAGCACTTCTGGATAGCCCTCGGTGAGCTCAGCGCCGAACCGAAGGACTTGACCTCAGCTTGGCGTCGATATGGGCGTAGCAATCAGTACGCGCGCTCAGTGAGCTTCATCTGAAGGGGTCCTCGCCCGGGCCGTCCGACAGGCTGTCCTCCAGCTCTACCCGGACATTGCGGCCCATGGCCGCCGCCATCGCCGCGATCGGCATCTGGCCGCCGGCCGGCCTCCAGGACCGACCAGCGGCAGTCGCTCCGAACAGGCAGTCGGCGGTGCGCTTCATGCGCAGCGCCGCCTCGGGGCGCGGGCCGATGCCTTCGACAGGAGGATCGGCCTGACTTGATCCTGCCGGGCCGTGCGGGCAGACAGGCCCGGCGTCCATAGCGCCGGAGCCGCCCGTGGCCGACACCAGCCACATCGAGCGCAAGCTCACGACCATCCTCGCCGCCGACGTCGACGGCTACAGCCGATTGATGGAGGCCGACGAGGCCGCGGCGATGGTGACGCTCAAACAATCGCGCGCCGTGTTCGCCCGCCTGATCGAGCGCCATCGCGGCCGGATCGCCAACACCGCCGGCGACGGGCTGATCGCCGACTTCCCGAGCGTGGTCGAGGCCGTGCAGTGTGCGGCCGAGGTGCAGACCGAGCTCGCGGCGCGCAATCGGCAGCAGGCGCCGGACCGCGCCATGAGCTTCCGCATCGGCGTCAATCTCGGCGACGTCATGGTCGACGGCGGCGACCTGTTCGGCGAGGGCGTGAACCTCGCGGCGCGACTGCAGGCGATGGCGGAGCCGGGAGGGGTGCTGATCTCGCAGGCGGTCTACGACCAGGTCCGCAGCAAGCTGTCGATCGGCTACGAAGCGCTGGGGGAGCGCCGGGCCAAGAACCTCGCCGACCCGGTCACCGTCTACCGCGTCCTGCTCGACCTTCCGACCGCCGCGCGCGAGCTCCCACCGCCGTCGCGCGCGGCGGCGGATTCGGCCGCAGCCACCGCGACGGCCGCCGCCGGGCGCCGGGCGTCCCTGGCCCGGCAGGCGCAGCGGCTGGGCATCGTCTGGGCGGCATTGCTCGCCATCGATCTGGTCACCGGGCCGGGGCTGTGGTCGATCTGGCCCGGGATCGCCTTCCTCGCCGTCCTGGGCCTGCAGGCCGCACCCCTGCTCGCCCACCGCTGGCTCGACGTCCAGCTCCTGCGCGGCGGCGTGGTCGCCGTGATGCTGGCGCTGATCAATCTCGCCAGCGGCTCCGAGAAGCCCTGGTTCATCTGGCCGACGGGTGCCATCCTGGTCGTCGCCCTGCTCGCGCGCACCTTTCGGCCCCGACGGCAGGCGGGGGGCAGCATGCCGGACGACTGAGCCGGACATCAGTCTGCGGATTGCGGCACCGCGCGTCCGGCCATAACCTCGACCGAGCCGGTGCCCCGCCAGGGACGGGCCACCGCAGCGACGGGGAAGCACGCATGGCACGCCAGAAGCTGACCAGCCTGACGGACATCTACCGGTTCTTCAGGACCAATCAGACCCCGATCTACTTCGTCACGCCGGTGCCGTTCAATCTGCTCGGCATCGACCAGTGGATCGGCCATTTCGAGTACATCACCTACTTCGACAGCTTCGACGGCTACCATCCGCGCTGCTTCACCCCGCCCGAGACGGGGCCGCGCGAGTTCAAGTCGATGGAGGATGTCGGCAACTACCTGCTCGGCCACAAGGACACGGCCGATCTGGTCCGCGCCCGCGGCGGCAAGGGCAAGGTGCTCCTGATCATGTTCGACGAGACCAGCGAGGAGCTGGTCAGGGAGCTCGGGCTGGAGATGGCGCTGCCGCCGGCGAAGCTGCGCACGCACATCGATTCCAAGATCGTCACCACCCAGCTCGGCAACGAGGCCGGCGTGCCGAGCGTGCCCAACGCGCTGGGGCGGGCCAAGGACTTCGCCGAGCTCAGGGCGCTGGCCGACAGGCACGGGCTCGGCGAGAACCTCGTCGTGCAGACGCCCTACGGCGATTCGGGGCGCACCACCTTCTTCATCAGGGCCCAGGCCGACTGGGACAAGTATGCCGAGCGCATGGCCGACGAGGAGCTCAAGGTCATGCGCTACGTCAACCACATGCCGGGCACGGTGGAGGGCTGCGCCACCCGCCACGGCACGCTGGTCGGCCCGATCATGACCGACATCACCGGCTTCGCCGAGGTGACGCCCTACAAGGGCGGCTGGTGCGGCAACGACGCGGCGCCCACCGTGCTGACCAGGGACGTGCAGGACCGGGTCCGCGCCATGGTGCAGCGGCTGGGTGACCGGCTGTGGCAGGAGGGCTACAAGGGGGTCTTCTGCTGCGACTTCCTGATCGATACCGACACCGACGAGGTCTATCTCGGCGAGATCAATCCGCGCATCAGCGGCGCCTCGCCGCCGACCAACCTGATCACCACCACCTATGGCGGCTGCCCCCTGTTCCTGTTCCACATGCTCGAGTTCATGGACGTGGACTGGGAGCTCGACCTGGCGCAGGTCCAGGCGCGCTGGGGCGACTACGACACCTGGAGCCAGCTGATCCTCAAGCAGACCGAGGACAAGGTCGAGCTGATCACGGAGGCGCCGACCTCGGGCATCTGGCGCATGAACACCGACGGCAATGTCCAGTTCGTCCGCCGCGCGGCGCAGATCACCAGCGTCGGCGACGAGCAGGAGGCGTTCTATCTGCGCGTCTACGGCGTCGGCCAGTACCGCTATCACGGCGCGGATCTCGGCATCCTGATGGCCCGCGGCCGAATGCAGAGCGACGACCGGAAGCTCTTGGACCGCGCCAAGCTCTGGAACGCCGGCATCAAGGGCCAGTTCAAGGGCGTCGCCCCAGCCCCCGCCGCCCCGGTGCTGCCGGCCGAGGCCAAGTGGATGAAGATGTTCTAGTGAAGGCCGGCCGCTGGCACAGCCTTCCGTGCGACGCGCAGGAGATCACGGCGATACACTGTAGACCGTGAAATCCTTCTCGTAGCCCTTCAGCCGTCGGCAGCCGAGCTCGACCAGTCGAACGCTGCCACGGACTGCCCCGGCGACCGAGCTATCGACAAGAATCTGTGCATTTTCGGCGAGGGCGCACAGTCGCGCGGCGAAATTGACCACGTCGCCGACAGCCGTGTAGTCGAGACGGTCCCGATAGCCGATCTGGCCTACGGTCGCGGGCCCCTGCGCCAGCCCGATTCCGAATCCGATGACATGCCCGTGCGCCCGCCAGTCGGCAACGAGGCGCTGCACGCCGGCCTGCATGTCGAGCGCCATGCGCACGGCGGCTCGAGCCGGGTCCGGACGGGCGACCGGCGCGTTGACGAGCACCATCAGCCCGTCGCCTTGAAAGCTCGTCAGCGTGGCCTCGTAGCTCGTGACCACGGCTCCGAGCGTCTCGTAGTAACCGCTGAGCACACTCATGATGTCATTCGGTGCCGCGTGCGCGGCGAACGCGGTAAATCCACGAAGATCGCAGAAGCAGACGACGACCTCGGCCAGGTGGCCGGCCAGCAGCCTGTCGTCACCCGATTGCTCCACCAGCGCCGCCACCTGCGGCGCCAGAAAGCGGCGCAGCCTCGCGATCCGCTCGGAGCGCTCATGCCCAAGGGCCAACTCGGCGGCCATCCGATTGAACCCACCGGCCAACCGCTCGAGCTCGTCTCCGGTGGCGATCTCGATGCGATGCTCGAAATGCCCGGCACCAATTCGTCGTGCGCCCTCCTCCAGAAGCCGGATCGGGCCGGTCATCCGACGAGCGAGCCAGTAGGCGAGCGCGCAGGAGACCAGCACACCGACGACGAGAAGCCCGCCCGTACGCCAAAGGGCATCACGGATCGGGGCGAAAGCCTCCGCGATCGGTTGCTCGATGACCAGCATCCAGTCGACGTGGGCTATCGGCGCGACCGCAGCCACGACGGTCCGGCCGTCGAGGCCCGCCAGGATGATCGGCTCCGCTGCTCTGGCGATCAACTCTGTGTGGAGCCGGCGGGCAGCCACGCCGGCACCGTCGCTCTCGCCGCGCAGCACCCGGCTGAGGTCTGGATGAGCGATCAGCCGACCATTGCCGTCCAGGACGTAGGCATGCCCGGAGCGGCCCACCCTGACGGAGGAAATGACTTCCCAGATCAGCTTCAGATTCACTTCGGCGACGGCGATGCCCACGGCGCGGCGATTGCCGGCGGCGGCGATGGTCATGAAGGGCTCGGAGCCCCCCCGGAAGCCGACCGGACCGTACCACGTGCCCAATGAGCGGGCGGCAGTCACGACCGGATCGCCGGAGCGATCGATCCCATCCTCCGAGCTGTCCAGACCGACCCGCGAGACGCTGAGCCGCTCGCTGCCCGTCTCATCGATCAACGCGATGCTGACGACGGCAGGCGTTTGCCGCAGCACGCGCAGAGCATCCACCCGGTGCTCCTCTACACCTCCGGTGGACCAGGGCCGCTGCAGGGCCCATCCAAGGCTTCCGCCTACCTCGTCAAGGAAGCTTTGGATCCGGCTCGCTCCCGCACCGGCCTCCGCACGCAAGAGTGCGTCGAGCGTGGCACGCCGGTCCTGGTAGCCGAACCATGCATCGATGCTGCCCGTGACGACCAGCGGAACGACAACAGCGAGCAACAGTACACTGAAATATTTAGCAAAGAGGGATCTTACGATCACGTGCAGATAGGCTTTCTATTTGAAATCTGCAATTATCAGCACATGAACCTGCTCACTCTATGACATTGTCGGCCAGCAAAAGAATGGCTTCCGGCACTTCGATGCCAATCGTCCTGGCCGTACGCAGATTGATCGACAGATTGAACGTCGTTGGCTGCTCGATCGGCAGGTCCGCCGGCACTGCGCCGTGCAGGATGCGATCCACAAAATAGGCGAGCCGACGGTCGATCTGATCATAGCGTGTGGAGTAAGCCATCAGGCAGCCGGCATCTGTGTACCAGGGAGCCCAGGCCATCGTGGGAAGCCGCTGCGCGAGCGCCAGGCGAGCGATGCGGGGAGCCTCGTGCGCGAGCATCAGATCCGGCAGCACGAACACTGCTTCGGCCTTGTCGGCTCGCATCGCCGAGAAGGCGCGATCCAGGTCGGCGGGCTTTCGTACCAAGCGAAGCCTGATGCCGAGGCCGAGCTGCGCGGCCGCCTCCTTCGTGTCCTTCTCGAATGGCAGATAAGCAACGACAGGATTGGACAGCACGTCGACAACGTGAATGGTCGGCACGGTTTCTTTCAGAAGCTCGAGCCGCTTGGCGCTGAGCTCGGTGGCGTAGTAGCTTACGCCGGTCAAGTTGCCGCCCGGTTTGGCGAGACTTCGAGCCAGACCGTCCGCCACGGGGTCGCCGCTCAGCGCGGTGACGATGGGAATTTTGCTCGTCGCTTGATGGGCGGCCCGCCCGGCAGGCTGAGAAACGGTCACGATCAGATCCACGCCGAGCTTGACGAGCTCGGCTGCGGCAGGTGCGAGCCCGTCATCGTCTCCGCCGGCGGTCCGGCATACGATATGGACCGTCTCGCCGGGCCGCAGGCCTCGTTCCTCCAGACCATGCAAAAGCGGTCCGTCGACGCACTCCCCTTCCGCCCAGCCGAGATAGCCGATCCTGGGCAGCTCTGCCTGCTGCGCTGGGGTCTCGGCATGGAACGCCAGCGTCGCCGTCAGAGCGAGCATGACACCCAACAGCCGACAGCTGAGCGACCTCAACGCGCCTCCCTGCACAAGAATGGCGACCACCCGCCACGCTGCGCTTCCTGCACTCATGGGTCAAGGGGCCGACCCGGCAACTCACGGCCAGAGGCCTCCCGTCGCCGGGGAGCGGGCCATGGCCACGTTCGACTGACGCCATGCTTTCATCGACTGCGGCGGCGATGCTTCGTGCACTCGACTGGACGCGATGGCAGGCCAACCCGGGCGTGTGATAAGTGCGCTTGGGTTGCATGCGGCGAAGGGGAAGCCGATGAGGTATCGCATCGTCACGACCGCGGCCGTTCCCGCGCTGGCGGGCGCGGCGGTCCATGCTTCGGACGAGGTCTCGCTGCTCGGCACCTGGGTCGGCGAGCGCGAGCGGGCGGCCAAGGTCGAGGGCTGGCGCGACGGCATCACGACCATGGTCGTCACCGAGCAGCGCGGCCGGACCTTCACCGCCAGCCTCGAGCGCGCCAACCCGGACGGCGACGTCGCGGAGCCGCTCTGGGGTGCCTTCACGCCCGGCGGGCGGCTGATGATGGGGGCCGACGAGGAGGGCACCTACATGTTCGAGCTCATCGATGCCGATACCCTGGACTATTGCTACACCGAGGCCGGAACCGCACCCCGCGCCGTCTGCGCCAGGCTGACCCGCCAACGCTGATCGCTCGGCCTCGGGGCGTCGCCCTGGTACTGCCGGCCGAGGCCGAATGGATGAGATGTTCCGACGCGGCGCGCCGGTCGGCCGCTACGGCGAGAATGCCTCGACCGCTGTCTGGGTGGTGAAGTCGGTCGCCGCCCCGCCGATCGCGAACACTTGGCCCGCAGCCGTTTCGGCGGCCAGAATGAAGCGTGCCGTCGGCATGTCGGCCACGCGGCGCCAGCTGTTCTGGGCCGTGGCCCTGGATGTCCTCGCCATCGACGATGACGTCGCCGAGATGGATTCCGATCCGGTACTGGATCCGCTCCTGCGGCTCGCGCGACGCTTCGCGCGCGGCGAAGGCCTCCTGCATCTCGAGCGCGCATGTGACCGCTTCGACGACGCTGGGGAACTCGAGGAGCGCGCCGTCTCCCATCAGCTTGACGACGCGGCCGCCATGCCGCTCCACGGCAGGACGGGCGATGGTGTCCCAGTTCTCCCGGAGGCGGTGGACCGTCGCCACCTCGTCGCGCTCGACGAGGCGGCTGTAGCCCACCACGTCGGCGCAGACGACGGCGGCGAGCCGGCGCATGACCCTCGCCGCTGTCTCCGGCTGGAGCGACGCGGCCTCTCTCATGGGACAATAGTAAGATCGTTCCCGCGATCCGGAAACGTGTTGTTGAAAGCGATCGCCTTGGTAAGCAATGCCCGCAGGTTCGAGCCCAGGCTCGGTGGACCCGTGGACGGAGAATGTCGCGATGCAAATTGGGATACGTGCGGCTGACGGCTCAGAGCCGTCTGACGCCCACATGCGGCGCGCAGTGCGCCCGGTGATATGCTACCCATCGGAGACGCTGCCCAAGCCGGACCTCGCCCGGTACGGGGAGGCGCGCCGGCGTCTCACCCCCGTTGGCGAAGTCGTCGTCCCGCCGCGCGAGGCACGCTGCTTTCGGGTGCCCGCGGGCTGCTTCTTCCGCATCCACTGCGACGAGGGCTCGCAGGTCGGCGACCTCAATCTCTGGCACGCGAGCGATCTCGCGGAGCGGTTCTACTCCGGCAAGACCAGAGCGCTGCACGGCACGCACGTCTCGGTCGGGGACCGGCTCTGGTCCTCATTTCCCTATCTGCGCCCGATGGCGACGATCACCCACGACACGCTCGCCTGGTACGGCGTCGACCAGTTCGGCGGGCGGGTGCACGACGTGATCGGCACGCGTTGCGATCCCTATACCCACCGGCTGCTGACCGGCGGCACCTATCACCATTGCTGCCATTCCAACCTGACCCGTGCCCTCGCGGCCGAGACCGGCCTGCCGCTGACCGAGGCGGAGGCGCAGGTCCACGACGTGCTCAACGTGTTCATGTGCACCGGCTTCACCGCCGACACCGGCCAGTATTTCATGAAGGCGAGCCCGGCCCGTGCCGGCGACTGCCTGGAGCTGTTCGCCGAGATCGACCTGCTCGGCGCGCTCTCGGCCTGCCCCGGCGGCGACTGCTCCGCCGAGCATTCCTCCGACGTCGCCGTCTGCCATCCTTTGCGGGTCGAGATCCTGCGGCCGACTGCGGGTGCCCTCGACGGCTGGCGGTCGCCGGCGCCGAACGGCTACGACCGCAGCCACGGGCTGTAGCCTCAGGCCGGCCGTGGCCCGCGCTCGACGTGGCTGCTGAGCACGACATAGCTGCGGGTGCCGCGCACGCCCTCGATCGCGTAGATCCGCGCCAGGAAGTCCTCGAGCGCCTGCGTGCCCTCGGTCCGCACCTTGAGGATCAGGCAGGCGTCGCCGGTCACGGCGTGGATCTCCTCGACCTCCGGCAGGTCGGCCAGCGCCAGCATCGACTGGCTCTTGCCCCAGCCCCTGGTGTCCACATGCACGAAGGTGAGCAGCGGCCGGCCGATCTTGCCGCCGTCCAGGCGGGCCACGGTCCCTTTGACCACGCCGTCGCGACGCAGGCGCTTCACCCGCTCGTGGACGGCCGCGGGCGAGAGGTGCAGGCGCTGCCCGAGCTCGGCGTAGCTCAGGCTCGCATCCTCGGCGAGGATGCCCAACAGCGTTCGGTCGATCCGGTCCAAGGCGGCACCCGACCGGACTCCCGACCGAACCGGATTCGGACCTTCCGGCATCGCCCGACTCCTTCATTGCTGCCGAATTCTGTTCGGTTATGTTCGTCCTCTACCGTTATCCATCAAGCGAATTTGGCATGCGCGGCCAGACCCTGATCCTCATGGCGGGAATCGCCGTCACCGGTTCGAACTCGCTCGTGCTCAGCCCCATCCTCGCCGACGTCGCCGCGGGGCTCGGCACCACGGCCGTCACGGTGTCCTACGCACTCGCTGCCTATGGCGGTGCGACCGCGCTGTCCGCCTTCTTCCTGGCGCCCTGGATCGATCGGGTCGGCGCACGTACCGCATTGCTGGGCGGGCTCGCCGCCCTGCTCCTCGCGACCCTGCTCAGCGCGGCCGCGCCGGGCTGGCCGGTCCTGGTGCTGGCCCAGGCCCTGGCGGGGCTGGGCGCCGGCGTGGTGCTGCCGTCGATCTATGCCCTCGCTGCCGCGCTGGCACAGCCCGGGCGCGAGGCAGAGACGCTCGGCCGGGTGCTGACGGGATGGTCGATCTCGCTCGTCGCCGGGGTACCGGCGGCAGCGCTGGCATCGGACCTGGCCGGCTGGCGGGCGCCGTTCCTGCTGCTGGCGGCACTGGCGGCGGCGGCACTGCTGGGAACGCTGCGGCTGCCGGACCATCGGGTTCCGCCGATGCCGCGCAGGGGCCCGCTGGCACCGCTCCGCTATCCGGGCGTGCCGGCCCTGCTGATGATCTGCCTCGGCTATATGAGCGCGTTCTATGGCGTGTACGCGTTTCTCGGCGATCATCTGCGGAGCGGCTTGGGCGTCTCCGCGGCCGCGGCGGGTCTCGTCGTGCTGACCTACGGCATCGGCTTCGGCCTCGCGAGCCTCGCCGACCGCCGGCTCGACCGGATCGGCCCGCGGCGTGTCTTTCCTTTGATCCTGATGGCGATCGCGCTGATCTATCTCGCCCTGATCCCCGGCAGCGCCAGCCTCTGGACGGCCGCGGCGATCACGGGCCTGTGGGGATTCGCGAACCATCTCGGCCTGAACACCCTGATCCTGCTGCTGGCCGCGGCGCGGCCGAAGCAGCGCGGCGCCGTGCTCGGGCTGAACAGCGCCGTCACCTATCTCGGCGCCATGCTCGGCACCGGCGCTGCGGGCCTCCTCTACGGAAGCGGCGGCTTTCCGGCGACCGCCGGTGCCGCGGCGCTG
>JBFWWD010000054.1:0-25391 GCA_050246385.1 Geminicoccaceae bacterium | reverse complement strand
TTCCAGAGCGCCTGACCGGACGGGCCGGGACGCCGCAACTCGGCGTCCCGGCCCGCGCCCGGGCGTAGGGGGGGAATGGCGACTGTCGCAGGCTTTGGCGTCGAGCTCGACCGAGTGTCGGTCCAGTTCGGCGAGTTCATCGCGGTCCGCGAGGCGCAAGTTCAGATCGAGCCCGGTGAGTTCTTCAGCTTCCTCGGCCCGTCGGGCTGCGGCAAGACCACCATCCTGCGCGCCGTCTCGGGCTTTCTCGAGCCGACCTCCGGCGTGATCCGGATCGGTGGCAACGACATGACCGGCGTGGGGCCGAACCGACGGCCCACCGCGCTGATCTTCCAGAACCTCGCTCTGTTCCCGCTGATGCGGGTGTGGGAGAACATCGCCTTCGCGCTCGAGGTGAAGGGCGCGGGCACCGCCGAGCGCCGACGCCGCGCCGACGAGCTGCTCGAGCTGATCGCGCTCCCCGGCCAGGGCGACAAGCTGGTGAGCGAGCTGTCGGGGGGCCAGAAGCAGCGGGTCGCGATCGCCCGTGCCTTGTGCGCCGAGCCGCGCGTGCTCCTGCTCGACGAGCCGCTCTCGGCGCTCGACCTCAAGCTCCGGCAGCACCTGCGCAGCGAGCTGCGGGCGATCCAGCGCCGCGTCGGGCTGACCTTCATCTACATCACGCACGATCAGGGCGAGGCCCTGACCATGTCCGATCATGTTGCGGTGATGCGGGAAGGCGTGATCGACCAGGTCGCCGACGGTCGGACGATCTACGACGATCCCTCGACCGCATTCGTCGCCTCGTTCGTCGGCGAGAACAACAGTTTCAACGGACAGGTGAGCGCCGCGGCCGACGGCATGGCGAGGCTCGACACGCCGGCCGGCCCACTCCGCGGCCGGATCGCCACCGCGGCTCGAGGCCGCCTGCGACCCGGAGATCGAGCCATGCTCTTCGTCCGCCCCGAGGCGCTGGCCGTGGGCGGCACCAATGGCGGCGAGGACAGCATCACCGGCCGCGTCACTGCCGAGGAGTTCGAGGGGGCGTCCTGCCACCTGTTCCTGGAGGGACCGGGTGGCGTGCCGGTCAAGGTCTCGCTGGTGAACCAGGGGGCGGAAGGGGCGATCGGCGTCGGGGCGACGGTCACGCTCCGGTTCGATCCGGGCAAGGCGGTGGTCCTGCCGCCCGGCGACCTCGCGGAGGAGGAGTAGGTGGCATCCCGGCGCGGCTGGATGCGACGGTTCCTCGACCGCAACGGCTGGGTGCTCGCCACCTACATCCTGGTCGCGGTCGGCTTCTGGATCCTGGTGCTGATCGTCCTGCCGCAGCTCGCCATGATCGACTTCTCGCTGCGCCACGACCTGCCGCCCGCGGCGCGCGGCGGGCCGACGGACGTCTGGACGCTCGACAATTACCGCTACTTCCTGTTCGGCTTTCCCGGCAATCCGGACGGCTGGAACTTCGTCGATCTCGCGGTCTTCGCGCGCACACTGACCGCGGCGGCGCTGGTCACCCTGTTCGACCTCGTGCTCTGCTACCCGATCGCCTATTTCCTCGCGCAAAGTGGCGGCGGGTACACGACGCGCGTGCTGGCCGTGGCGCTGGTGGTGCCCTACTGGGTCAACGAGATCCTGCGCGCCTTCGCCTTCAGGATCATCTTCGGCTCGGCCGGGCTGATCAACTCGACCTTGATCGCCATCGGCCTGATCGACCAGCCGATCGACTTCATCCGCGCCGACGTGGCGCTCTATGCCGGGCTCGGCTACGCCTACATCCTCTTGATGATCTTCCCGATCTACAACGCGATCGAGAGCCTGGACCGCAACCAGATCGAGGCGGCGCGCGACCTCGGCGCATCGTGGCTGCGCATCCACCGGCGGATCGTGATCCCGTTCGCCAAGCCCGGCATCACCTCGGGCTGCACCATGGTCTTCATGCTCGCCGCAGGCGCCCTCGCCGCCCCGCAGATTTTGGGCGGCCCGTCCTCGCTCTGGTTCACCCAGATCATCTACCGGACGTTCTTCGAGAGCGTGAACTGGCCGCGCGGTGCCGCCTACGCGATCATCCTTCTGGTCGTCTGCACGATCCTCGTCCTGCTCGTCATGCGGCTGTTCCGGGTCCGGCTCGGCGAGGTGGGCCGGTGACGGTGGGCCGGACCGGGGTTCGCCTCGGCATCGCGCTCTACCTGGCCCTGTTCTTCGCCTACCTGCTCGGGCCGCTGGTGATCATGTCGATCACCGCCTTCAACAGCTCGTCCTTTCCCCGGATCTGGCCGTGGGAGTGCCTGACCTTCGAATGGTTCGGCAAGCTCGTTGCCGATCGACGCTTGATGACCAGCCTGCAGAACAGCCTGCTCATCGGCGTCCTGGTCGTGCTGCTCTCGGTCGCGCTCGGCCTCGCGGGAGCGCTCCTCCTGACACAGATCTGGCCCCGCGCCCGCGCGGCCTACTACACCCTGCTCACGGCTCCGATCCTGATGCCTGGTGTGGTGATCGGCATCGCCACCGTCCTGTTCTGGGACCGGGCGGCGAGCATGTTCGGCGGCGAGTATGGCGGGCCGCTCTACGACGGCATCTTCCTCACCACGATGGGCCAGTCCTGCTTCATCGCCGCCTACTGCATGCTGGTGTTCGTGGCCCGGCTGCAGCGATTCGACGGGGCGCTGCTCGAGGCGGCACTGGACCTGGGCGCCACCAATGTCCAGGCATTCCGCAAGATCCTGCTGCCGTTCTTGCGGCCGGCGATCGGCTCTGCGGCGGTGATCGCGTTTCTCGCCAGCTTCGAGAACTACAACACCTCGGTCTTCACGCTCTCGCACTACACCTCGTTCACGGTCGAGATCGCGCAGAAGGTCCGGCTGGGGCTCGACCCCACGGTCAGCGCACTCGCGGTGATCGTGATCGGCATCACCCTGTTCGCGGCGCTGCTGCGCGAGGCCTATGCCGGTGGCGGGCCCGGCCGCAGGCTCGGCAGCCTGGTCGCCGTCACCGGCAATCCCGCCGCGGTCCTCAGTCTGCTCATGCTGATCGGCCTGATCGCAGTCGTCACGTTCGCCTCCCGCCATGACCCGGCCAGCTGCGAGGCGGATGCCCTGCAGGAGCGTCTGGAGCATCAGCGTCAGTTCGCACCGCCGGCCGTGACCACACCATCCACGACGACGGCGCCGGAGGCACCGTCCGGATCGATCCGCTCGGCTCCGCCGGGCGGTTTCGGCGACATGTTCAGCCCGCAGAACCTCACCCCGACGCCGCCCATGCCGAAGGATTGATCGCGGCGCGCGACGGCTCTCTCGCGTAACACGATAAACTGATTGACTCACGATCAACCATTAAATACGGTGTCTGCGTGTCCCGGGGGTTCCCCCCACGACACCCGACTTGAGGCGTTTCCTCCCCACTTCGCAGGCCGCGGGGCCTCCCGCGGCCTGCACTTTATTCGGGCTAGACTTACACACGGTCGCGATCCGCACCTCAGATCACGCATCGAATCGCTCGTTGCAGTAGAGAGGACGTCGTGAGCCGGGCGGTCGCCGTGTCGAACGAGGCGCGCTCGGGAATGCTGGAGTGAGGCGGGGCTAGATGGGCCGGCCGAGGAGCCGTTCGAGCCGTGCACGCTCGGCGGCACCCACGGCGACCTTGAGATGGAGTCGCTCGCCATCGTCGATCGTCTCGAGCACCTCGCCGTGCCGGTGCAGCCAGGCCAGCACCTCGCCGGCGGCGTAGTCGAGGTCGACCTCGACCGGCTGACGCGTGGCCGTGAGTCGCCGGTCGATCTCCGCCAGGAGGCCGTCGATGCCGGTCCCGTTCGCCGCCGAGATCAGCGTCGTGCCGAGGTGGCGCGCGGCGGCTGCCTGCATCGGCTCGATCTCGTCCGCGGGCAGCAGGTCGGCCTTGTTCCAGACCTCGATCAGGCGGGCGGACCGCTCCTCGGCACCGATGCCGAGCTCGTCCAGGACGTCTTCGACATCCCGCCTCTGCGCCTCGCTGTCGGGATGGCTGATGTCGCGGACGTGGAGGATCAGGTCGGCGGCGAGCACCTCCTCGAGCGTCGCGCGGAAGGCCGCGACCAGCGAGGTCGGCAGGTCGGTGATGAAGCCCACCGTGTCCGAGAGGATCGCATGCGCCCGCGAGGGCAGCGCGATCTCGCGCATGGTCGGATCGAGCGTCGCGAACACCTGGTCGCGGGCATCGACCCCGGCACCGGTGAGCCGGTTGAACAGCGTCGACTTGCCGGCATTGGTGTAGCCGACCAGGGCGACAACGGGATAGGGCACCCGCCGGCGCGCCTCGCGGTGCAGGCCACGCGTTCGCTGGACGCCGGCCAACTCCTGCTTGATACGCACGATCCGCTCGGTGATGCGGCGGCGGTCGAGCTCGAGCTGGCTCTCGCCCGGACCGCCAAGAAAGCCGAAACCGCCACGCTGCCGCTCGAGATGGGTCCAGGAACGGACCAGCCGTGAGCGCTGATAGGTCAGCGCCGCGAGCTCGACCTGCAGCACACCTTCCCGGGTCTGGGCCCGCTCGCCGAAGATCTCGAGGATCAGTCCCGTCCGGTCGATGACCTTGGTCTTCCACAGCCGCTCGAGATTGCGCTGCTGGACCGGGCTCAGCGCGGCGTCGATCACCACGATCTCGGCCGGATCGGCCGCCAAGGCGTCCGCATACTCCTGAGCCTTGCCGGACCCGAACAGGGTTGCCGGCACCTTCTGGCGCAGCGGAACGCTCTCGCCCCTTGCGACCTCGAGATCGATGGCACGCGCCAGACCGACCGCCTCGGCGAGCCGGCTCGCAGGCGAGCGCGCAGCAGCGCTTCCGGGTTCATAGGGCGAAAGCACCCAGGCCCGGCCGCGACCGCTCGCGGCCTCGGACAGTGTCGACGCCGCAGTCAATCAGACCTGCGGCTGCTGCTCTTCGGCGGCCGGATCATACAGGCGCACAGCCGCAGACGGCATCACGGTCGAGACCGCATGCTTGTAGACGAGCTGAACGTGGCCGTCGCGACGCAGCAGAAGGCAGAAGTTGTCGAACGAGCTGATCACACCCTGCAGCTTGACACCGTTGATCAGGAAGACCGTCACCGGCACCTTGTTCTTGCGAACGTGGTTAAGGAATACATCCTGCAGGTTTTGCTGCTTCTCAGTCGCCATTCTCGTTGTCCTACTTCTTTTCTTTAAGTTTTATCGATATTCGTGCAGCGCGACCGTCACACGATATCGCACGCAGGTCCATGCGCACACCGCATCCAGGCCTTCGGCCCGATATTGGTGCGGCTAACGACGCATCAACGGCACAGCTTCGAGATTTCTCGAACCTCACCCGTTGACACAACCACAAGTATAAGTCCCTGTCACCTCACTTTCCACAAATGATGCTGATACCGCCGCAGCAACGTCGCGGTCACCGGGCCGCGCCGTCCATCTCCCACGGGTTCGCCGTCGATCCGTGTCACGGGCAGGACCAGGGACGAGGTGCTGGTCAAGAACGCTTCGCGAGCGGACAGCGCCTCCGCAATCGTGAACGGACGCTCCACCACCTCGATTTCTTCCGCAGCTGCCAGCTCGAGCACCACCTCCCGCGTGACACCGCCCAGGATCTCGGGTCCCAGAGGCCGCGTCACGACGCGGCCCTCGCCATCGACGATATAGGCGTTGGAGCTCGCGCCCTCGGTCACCCGACCGTCGGCGTCCAGCTGCCACACCTCGCGGCAACCCGCTTCCGCCGCACGCTGGCGCGCCATCACGTTAGGGAGCAGCCCCACCGATTTGATGTCACACCGCTTCCATCGCATGTCGGGCATCGTGACAACTGCGACACCTTCGGCAAGTTCCCGCGGCTTGGGAAATGTCGCACGACGGACGGCAACGATCAGGGTCGGCCGCAGGTGCTTTGGAACGAGATGACTACGGGGTGCCACCCCGCGATCAATCTGCAGATAGATCAGCGCGTCGCGCAGCCGGTTGCGCCGCAAGGCCTCCCGGATCACGGTGACCAGAGCCGGCCGGCTCGTCGGGTGCGGGATGCCCAAGGCGGCCAGGGAGCGGTCGAGTCGGTCGAGATGGCGATCCAGATCGCAGACCCGGCCGTCGACGGATTTGATCACCTCGTAGACGCCGTCGGCGAACTGAAGGCCTCGATCCTCGATCGGCACTGCACGAGCGCCGATCGGCCGGTAGCGGCCGCCACAATAGGCGGTGCGCGACATGCAGCAGGCTCCTCGATGACAGGATAGGCGCTGAAGTCTCAATCGTCCCCGTGCAGACCCAGCGTCTTGAGCTTGCGGTGCAGCGCCGACCGCTCCATCCCGACGAAATTGGCCGTCCGCGAGATGTTGCCGCCGAACCGCTGCAGCTGAGCCTGGAGATAGGCGCGCTCGAAATGCTCCCGTGCCTCGCGCAGCGGCATCGAGATCAGCTCGCCGTTCGCGTTCGGATCCATGCCCGAGGTTGCCGAGTTGGTGAGCTCGGGCGGCAGCCCTTCCATGGTGATCGGGCTGCCCGGCTCACCCGGCGCCATGATCAGCATCCACTCGATCGCATTGCGCAGCTGGCGCACGTCGCCGGCCCAGTCGGTCGTCTGCAGCACCGCCATCGCCTCGTCCGTGATCGGCCGCGGCGGCAGGCCGGAATGCCGGCCGGCACCGGCCATGAAATGCCGTGCGAGCTCCGGGATGTCGATCCGGCGCTCGGCCAAAGGAGGCATCGCGATCGGCACCACGTTGAGGCGGTAGAACAGATCCTCCCGGAACTTGCCGGATGCCATCTCCGCCTTCAGATCGCGGCTGCTCGATGCGATCACCCGCACGTCGACCTCGATCTTCGCGTCGCTGCCGAGACGCGAGAAGCGCTGCTCCTGGAGAACGCGCAGGATCTTGCCCTGCGATTCCAGGGGCATGTCCGCCACCTGGTCGATCAGCAGCGTGCCACCGTCCGCCCGCTCGAGCAGCCCGATGACGCGTGGCTGGTCCGCGCCCTGATAGCCGGGCTCGCAGCCGAACAGCTCGATGTCGACGCGGTCCGGCGACAGGGAAGCCGCATTCAGGATGACGAACGGTCCCGTAGCGCGCCGCGACCTGGCGTGAATCAGCCGCGCCGCCATCTCCTTGCCGGAGCCGGGCGGGCCGCTGATCATGATGCGCGAGCCGGTCGGCGCCACGCGATCGATCGCCTGCCGCACGCGGATCATGGCCGGCGCGTTGCCGATCAGCTCGGCCTCGTCGAAGGCCAGGTGGCGCAGCTCCTCCACCTCGCGCCGCAGCCGGCTTGCCTCCATGGCGCGCTGAATCGCCAGGAGCAGGCGGTCGGACTTGAACGGCTTCTCGATGAAGTCGTAGGCGCCCTTCTTGATCGCGGCGACCGCGGTCTCGATGGTGCCGTGGCCGCTGAACATGATGACCGGCAGCTCGGGATGCTGAGCCTTGACCCGCTCGAGAATCTGCACGCCGTCGAGCGTGCTGCCCTCGAGCCAGATGTCGAGCAGCACGAGTCCCGGCGGGCGGCGGTCGATCTCGCGCATCGCCTCATCGCTGTTCGAGGCGCCACGAGGCCGATAGCCCTCGTCCTCGAGCACCGCGCCCACCACCTCCCTGATGGCGGCCTCGTCATCGACGATCAGTACGTCCTTGCTCATCGGATTGGCCGTATTCCCGCGCTCTTGAGGTCAGAGGGGGCGACCGCCTGCGGCGCTTGCCGCGTTGGGCCGCGCTCACTGCTCCTGGATCGGGAAGGAGAGGCGGACCAGCGCCCCGCCGTCACCACCCGCGAGCAGCTCGACGGTGCCGCCGTGTTCCTCCATGATCTTCTTGACGATGGCAAGGCCCAAGCCCGTGCCTTTGACACGCGTGGTGACATAAGGCTCGAACAGGCGCTCGCCATCGGCGGGAAAACCCTGACCATTGTCCTCGACCTCGATCTGTACCGCGGCGGCGCCGCGGTGCACGCGAACCGCAATGCGCCAGGGCGGCGGCCGCTGCCCTTCAGACAACACATTGATGCTGTTTTGCAACAGGTTCGTAAGCGCCTGCGAAACTTTCTGACCATCGCACAGAAGGCGCGTCGGTCCGTCAGGAAGATCGACCGAGAACTCGATCTTCGGCCACGCCGATTGCTGCAGCACCACCGCATCGCGGACGATCTCGCCGAGATTCTCTTCCCTCAGCACCGTGGCGGGCATCCGCGCGAACGCCGAAAACTCGCTGATCAGCCGCCCGATCGTGTCGACCTGCCGGATGATGGTGGCGATCGAGGATGCAAACGAATCCCGTCCCTCGCTGATCTGCTGCAAGTAGCGTCGCTCCAGGCGCTCGGCCGAAAGCCGGATCGGGGTGAGCGGATTCTTGACCTCATGCGCGATCCGGCGCGCCACCTCGGCCCACGCTGCCTGCCGCTGCGCCGAAAGCAGGGCCGTGATGTCGTCGAAGGTCACGATGTAGCCCAGCGTGCGGTTGTCGTCGCGCTGCGGCGTGGCGCGCACCAGCACAGTGTGCTGGCGCCAGCCGCGGAACAGCGTGAGCTGCCGCTCGATCGTATTCTCCGGGTGGCGATCGGCCTCGTCCAGCAGCTCCGAGACGCCGGGCAGCACCTCGTCGATCGGACGTCCCGCCAGCCCCCGGCCTTCCTCATCGAGGAAATCCTGGGCCGCCCGGTTCGGCAGCACGATTCGCCGGCCAGCGTCGGTCGACAGCACGCCGGCGCTGACCCCGGCGAGCACGGTCTCCGTGAACCGGCTGCGCTCGTCGAGCTGCTGGTTGGCCTGGATCAGCTCCCGTCGCTGGCCGTCGAGCTGTGCCGTCATGCGATTGAAGGCGCGGCTGAGCATGACGAACTCGTCGGAGTCCGGCCCCTCCTCGGGCACCCGCGCCAGGAGATCGCCGCTGCGCACCCGGTCCGCCGCCGTGATCAGCCGGCCGATCGGCGCCACCAGCTGATTGGCGAGGGCAAGGCCGATCCAGACCGAGGCGAACAACAGCAGCAGAGCCACGATCATGAAGATCAGGGCCGAGGTGATCTGAATGCCCGAGCGCTCGCCCTGCATCCGTTGGTACTCGGCCACCATCGTCTGGGTTCGCTCCATGAACCCCAGCACCTTGGCGTCCACGAATCGGCCGACGAACAGGTAGGCGTCGCCAAACCCGTCGAGGCGAACCAGCGCCCGCACCCGGTCCTCGGTGTCGCTGGTGAGCTCGACGACCTCTCCGGAGAATGCCCGGTCGAGCGCTTCGGCCGGGATGCGATCGACCTCCATGGTGAAGGAGAGGCCGGTGCGTGCCAGGACCCTGCCCGAACCGTCGAAGACGATCGCCTCCGTCAGGGAACGCAGCGCCGCCTGGGCATCGACCACCTGACGCAGGCGGGTGGGATTGAGGTCGAGGCTGATCCCCTCGCGGTTGAGGTCCGCCGCCATCGCCAGCGCGTCGGCGCGGATGTTCTCCTTGTGCTCCTGAAGATAGGCCTGGGCGACGGCGAGCGAGTTGTCGAGCGCGTTCCTGACCCGCTCGCTGAACCAGTTCTCCAGCCCTGAGCTCAAAAAGAACACGGAGAAGATGACGACGATGATCGCCGGAGTGACCGCAACGCCGCTGAACAGCAGCACGAGCCGCGTGTGCAGCCGCGATCCGGCCGAGCCCTGCCGCAACTGCAGCACGAGCTGCGTCAGCCTCCGCGCGATGACCACGCCCAGCAGGAGCAGCAGGATCAGATCGAGATTGAGCAGGATGAGGACGGTGCCGACATCCGGCCCGTAGGGCGGCGAGCGCGAGATCAGCCAATAGGTGGCGAGCCCGGCCAGGACCGCGCTGACCGTGAGCAGGAGCGCCAGGCGTCGCTCGACATCGACCCGGCGCAATTTCCGCCACAGGCCGGGGCCGAAGCCGGCCTCCCTGTCCAATGTCGCGCGCAATCACTCGATCCAGTCAGGTCCTTGAACGGCCATCATGGAACCCGACCAACGTGGATGTCCAGTTCACGGATCTTCTTGCGCAGCGTGTTCCGATTGAGGCCGAGCACGTCCGCGGCCTTGAGCTGGTTGCCGCGGGTGGCCGCCAGGGCTCGGGCGATGAGCGGGCGCTCCACCTCCCGGATCAGCCGATCGTACACGCCGCTCGGCGGCAGGGCGCCGTCATGGGCGCGGAAATAGCGCTCGATATGGCGCTCGATCGCCTGCCCCAGGCTGTCGTCGGCCGGCCTGGACTCGCCGATCGACGGGGCCCGGGCCTGCTCCAGCTCGAGCGTGATCACGTTCTCGCCGATGGTCTCCTCGGCATAGAGGACCGCCAAGCGGCGCACGAGATTCTCGAGCTCACGGACATTTCCGGGCCATGCATGCGCCTTCAGCCGGATCATCGCCTCAGGCGTGAGCGTCTTCAGCGGCAGGCCGTCCGACTGCACCTTGACCAGGAAGTGCTGGACCAGCGCCGGAATGTCGTCGACCCGCTCGCGCAGGGGCGGCAGGCGCAGCGGCACCACGTTCAGGCGGTAGAACAGATCCTCGCGGAACATCCCCTGCCCGACCATCAGCTGCAAATCGCGGTGGCTCGCCGCTACGATCCGGACGTTCGTCCGGACTGGATGGTGCCCGCCGACCGGGACGAACTCGCCCTGCTGCAGCACCCGAAGCAGCCGGGTCTGCGCCTCGAGCGGCATGTCGCCGATCTCGTCCAGGAACAGGGTGCCGCCCTCGGCCTGCTCGAACCGGCCGATCCGTCGGGCATTGGCGCCGGTGAACGAGCCTTTCTCGTGGCCGAACAGCTCGCTCTCGATCAGCTCGCGCGGGATCGCCGCCATGTTGACGGCAACGAACGGCCCACCCTTGCGCTTGCCGAAATCGTGCAGCGCCCGGGCGACCAGCTCCTTGCCGGTACCGGACTCGCCCGCGATCAGGACCGTCAGGTCCGTGCTCATCAGCCGGGCGATGATCCGGTAGATCTCCTGCATCGCCGGCGAGCGGCCGATGATCGGGAGATGCTCCTCCGACAGCGCCGGAGCGTCGGTGTGGGCTGTCACTTGCCGCCCGGAAAGCGAGCGCTGGACCGTCGCCACCAGATTGCCGATGTCGAACGGCTTGGGGAGATACTCGAACGCCCCCCGCTCGGCCGCGCGCACCGCGGTGAGGATGGTGTTCTGCGCGCTCATCACGATGACGGGCAGGTCCGGCCGGAGATTGCGGATCCGCGGCAGCAGATCGAGGGTATTCTCGTCCGGCAGCGCGACGTCCGTGATCACCACGTCACCGTCGCCGGCAGCGATCCAGCGCCACAGCGCGGCGGCCACGCTGGTCGCCTGCACGTCGTAGCCCTGCCGGGACAATGCCCGGCTGACGACGGTGCGGATCCCGGCATCGTCCTCGGCGAGCAGAACCTTCTGGCCGGTCATGCCACCTCCCGCTCTTGCATGGGCTCGGCGCTCTGCCGGGTGGCCGGCAGGCGGACACGAAAGGTGGCCCCCGGCTCACCGGGCACGTATGACACCACGCCACGATGGTCGGCGATGATCTTGGCGACGAGGGAGAGGCCGAGGCCACTGCCGCTGCGCTTGGTGCTCACGAAGGGCTCGAACAACTGCTCCACCATATCGAAGGGAACGCCCTGGCCATTGTCGCGGACCTCGACCGTGATCGGCAGCTCGAGGCGCGTCCGGCTGTTGCTGACCGCGACCCGCAGTCCGTGCTGGTACTGCGTCGCAAGCGTGATCGTCCCGCCTGGGCCGGGCGTGGCCTCGGCGGCATTCTTGACGAGATTGAGGAAGACCTGGACGAGGCGGTCGCGATCACCCTCGACCTCGGGCAGCGAGGGATCGTACAGTTCGACGATCCTATGCTGCCGCGCGAAGCCGGCCGCCGCGACGCGCCGGACATGCTCCAGCACCTGGTGGATGTTGACCGAGCCGCGCTCGATCGGCCCGGTATCGCCGAACTCCTCCATGCGCTCGACCAGGCCGCAGATCCGGTCGGTCTCCTCGCAGATCAGGCCGATCAGCGGCCGGTCCTCCTCGGCGACCGACGGCTCGAGGAGCTGGGCGGCGCCGCGGATGCCAGAGAGCGGGTTCTTCACCTCGTGGGCCAGGGTCGCGGCGAGGCCGGCGACCGAGCGGGTCGACCGACGATGGGAGATCTGCTGGTCCAGCCGCCGCGCCACCGAGCAGGGGTGCAGCACGACGAGCGCGAGTTCCGGCAGCTCGGGCACGAGACTGATGTGGCTGTCCACCGCGACCGTCTCGCCACGCGAGAGGGCGAGCTCGATGCCGTAGTCGGAGATGCCGCTGCCGTCGGCCTGCACCTGCCGGATCAGCGCCGTGATCGTCGCGTGCCGCGCCACGAACTCGGACAGCATCCGACCCGCGAGCACATTCCAGCTCACGCCGAACAGCTCCTCCGCGGCCGGATTGGCGAAACGGAGCCGAAGCGCTTCGTCGACGGCGAAGACGGCGCTAGGGATGCTCTGCAGAAGCAGTCTGGCGTCGAACGGCCATCGTCGGTCGTCGCTCGTCCCAGACCGCGGCCGCGATTGAGCCATCGGCTTGCCCTCTGATGACGCCATAGGCACGCTGGCGTCTCTGCCTAAGTTTGAGGCAGAACATAGGGCCGGAACCAAGGACAGGCAAGGACGGCGGCGCGGATGGCGGTGATTGACCGGCCCCATGGCGACCGGTTCGGAGTTGGTGAGGCATGCAAACCGTCGCATTGATCGTCGCCGCCGGCAGAGGAGAGAGATTCGGCACCGCCGCGCCCAAGCAATATGCTTGCCTCGGTGGCATTCCGATCCTCACTCGCTCAATCAGAGCGTTTGCCGACCATCCCCGCATCGACGCCGTGCGGGTGGTCATCGGTGCGGGCGACCGCGAGCGGTACGACGCCGCGACGAGCGGCATGGCGCTGCTGGAGCCGGTCACCGGTAGGGCCACCCGCCAGGAGACCGTCCGGGCAGGGCTGGAAAGCATCGAGGAGATGGCGCCCGACCGCGTGCTGATCCACGACGCCGCCCGACCTCTCGTATCGAGAACGGTCATCGATCGCGTGATCGATGCGCTCGATAGGTCTCCCGCGGTACTGCCCGTGATTCCAGTCGTCGACACGCTCAAGCGGGTGGCGGGCGAGACAGTGGTCGGGGAGACCGACCGACGCGAGCTCGGCCGCGCGCAGACGCCGCAGGGCTTCCACTACCCGGCGATCCTCGCGGCGCACCGGTCGGTGAGCGCTGCGGGCTATACCGACGATACGGCCATCGCCGCCGCCGCGGGGCTCACCGTCGCCTGGGTGGCCGGCGAGGAGCGCAATCTGAAGTTGACCGTGCCGGAGGACCATATGGTGGCGGAGCGGCTGCTGGGAGGCACCACGCGCTGGCGGACCGGGCTGGGATTTGATGTCCACACTTTTGCCGTGGACAGGCCGTTGGTGCTGTGCGGGATCACCATCCCGCACGAGGTGGGCCTCGCCGGGCATTCGGATGCCGATGCCGCGTTCCACGCCGTCACCGACGCCATCCTCGGCTCGATCGCGGCCGGCGACATCGGCAGCCACTTTCCGCCCAGCGACGAGCGCTGGCGCGATGCCGACTCGGCCGTCTTCCTCCGTCACGCCGCCGATCTGCTGGCCGCGAAGGGCGGTCGCGTCGAGAACGTCGACCTGGTCATCGTCTGCGAGCGGCCGAAGATCGGCCCCCACCGCGAAGCGATGGCCCGGCGAACCGCCGAGATCCTCGGCATCGGCGCGGACCGGGTCGGCATCAAGGCCACGACCAGCGAGCGCATGGGCTTCACCGGTCGTGGCGAGGGGATCGCCGTCCAGGCGGTGGTGAGCGTGGCGCTGGAGGCCTGATCGCGATGTTCCCCGAGACGACCCTGCACGAGGCCCGCTCGATGCTCGCCGCGGCCGAGAAGCGGGGCATCCGCCTGGCGACCGCCGAATCCTGTACCGGTGGCCTGATCGCGGGCTGCCTGACCGAGATCGCGGGCTCCTCGACCGTGGTCGACCGCGGCTACGTGGTCTACGACAACCGCGCCAAGACCGAGATGCTGGGGGTTCAGGAGACGACGCTGGCGGTGGAGGGTGCCGTGAGCGAGGCCGTGGCGCGGGAGATGGTCGGGGGCGCGCTGGCTCGCTCGGGCTGCCATCTCGCGGTGGCCGTGACCGGCATCGCCGGCCCCGGCGGTGGCAGCGCGACCAAGCCGGTCGGGCTCGTCCATATCGCCGCCGCGCTGCGCGGGCGCGAAGCCCTGCACGAGCGTCACGTCTTCCCCGGCGACAGGTCGGCGATCAGGCAGGCCACGGTCGACGCGGCGCTGCGCCTCGCGCGGCGGGCCTTGGCGGGGTAGGGCTATCTATCGCCACGGTAGCCCCTGACGGCCTCGCCGAGCCGTTCGGCCGCCTGCTTCAGCCGGGATGGCTCGTGCCCGGAGAAGCCGAGAACGAAGCCGTCCGGCCCCACCTGCGCCGTCCGGGTCTCGGAGAGCAGCCAGGCCTCGACCTCGGCGGCGGCCCGGATCGCCGCCGCGGCGCCGATCGGCGTTCCCGGCGGCAAGGTGGCGACGAGATGCAGCCCCTGACCCGGCACGCTCACGCCGAGCAGGCCGTTCGACGCCCGGATCAGGGTCGCGGTGACGAGATCGCGCGCGCTGCGATAGCGCGAGCGCATGCGCCGGACATGGGCGGCGAAGGTCCCGTCGCGGACGAGATCGGCGACCGCATCGGCCAGGAGGCTGGGCGGAAAGCGATCGGCCGCGCCGCGCGCCGTCGCGATCGCCGGGAGAAGCGCCGGCGGGACGATGAGAAAGCCGATCCGCAGGCCCGGGAACAGCGTCTTGGAGAACGTGCCGAGATACGCCACCCGGGCGTGCCCGTCGATGCCGGCAAGTGCTGTCAGGGGCGGGCCCGCATAGCGGAACTCGCTGTCATAGTCGTCCTCGAGAATCCAGGCGTCCGCCCGCCGAGCCCACTCCAGCAGCGCCACGCGCCGCTCCATGCCCATGGGCACGCCGGTCGGGAACTGATGCGAGGGCGTGACGTAGGCGAGCCGTGCCCCGGGCGCGCGCCTGCGGCCTTCGTCGACGATCAGCCCGGCGCCGTCGACGGGGACCGCGACCGTTTCGGCGCCGATGGCCTCGAACAGGCGTCTCGCCGCCGGATAGCCCGGGTCTTCCACCCAGATCGCGTCGCCCGGCCGCAGCAGGGCCTCGCCGCAGAGGCGCAATCCCTGCTGCGTGCCGCTGGTGATCAGGATGTGGCCGGGATCGCAGCGCAGTCCCCTGGTCGCCGCCAGATGCTTGGCGAGCGCACCGCGCAACGCCTCGCTGCCGCGCGGGTCCCCATAGCCGAAGTGAGACGGGTCCGCCGCGGCGAGCCGACGCCGCACGGCGCTGCCCAGTCGCTGGAGCAGCACCGGATCGGCATGAGTCCTCCCGAGCGCGAAGGGTGTCTGATTGCGAACCGGCCGCATGGTCGAAACGGACACGGTCCGCTCCGTCACATGGCGCAGGTGCGTGGTGACGTAGGTCCCCGCCCCGACGCGTGCCTCAGCCAGCCCGTCGCTGAGCAGGTGCTCGTAGGCGACGACCACCGCGTTTCGCCGCAGGCCGAGCTGGTCCGCCAGCGCGCGGCTCGACGGCAGTCTGGTGCCGGCCCCGAGCCGGCCCTCCAGGATGGCCCCACGCAGCGCCGCATGCACCCGGCTCGACTGGCTGCCGGTCACGCCGTCGAGCCGCAGGGCGAGGTCCAGGGTCCCCGAATTGGTCGGCATGATCTGCTCCGGATTGGCCCTCGCACCGACCAATTCTCTGCGGCAGGAACAGCCGGGTCAATCAGAGGCACCGCCATGCTCGACACCGAGGCACCCACCTACGGCACCGACCGGCGCAACCGGGTGAAGCGCCGGCACGACCGCGGCTTCTATGACCACGCCACCGTCCATCGTCTCCTGGACGCCGCCGCCCTGTGCCACGTCGCCTATGTCGTCGACGGGCAGCCCTACTGCACGCCGACCCTGTTCTGGCGCGAGGGGACGCGGCTCTACTGGCATGGCAGCAGCGCCAGCCGGATGCTTCGGAACCTGGCCGAGGGCGAGCCCGCCTGCCTCACCGTCACTCATTTCGACAGCCTCGTGCTCGCCCGCTGTGGCTTCAACCATTCGGCCGACTATCGCTCGGTGATGGCGTTCGGCCATGCCCGGCTGGTCGCCGACCCGGACGAGAAGCGGCGTGCGCTGGTGATGATGGTCGACCGGTTCTTTCCGGGACGTACCGCGCAGCTTCGAGCCACGACCGGCCAGGAGATCAAGGCCACCACGGTCGTGACCATGGAGATCGAGCGTGCCGCGGCCAAGATCCGCGCCAAGGGTGTCGCCGACGACGAGGAGGACTACGCTCTGCCGGTCTACGCCGAGCGCATCCCGCTCCGGACCGTGATCGGCGAGCCGGAGCCCTGCCCCCGCCTGCTGCCGGAGGTGGCGCGCCCGGTGGGCCTCGCCGGCTACCACGCCGGGCGGCCGCTGGAAGAAGCGCTCGCGGAGGCCTATGCCGAGACCTACGAGGCGATGGGGCGGGCGCGATGACCGGACGGACCAACGAGCTCGGCCAGCCGATCGGCGCGCCGGTCCCTGGCTGGACACCGCGCGAGCGCCCGGCGCGGACGCCCATGGTCGGGCGCTGGTGCCGGCTGGAGCCGCTCGACCCCGCGCGCCACGCGGCACAGCTCCATGCCGCCAACGCCACGGACGGCGACGGGCGGATGTGGACCTACCTGTTCACCGGGCCCTATGCGTCCGAGGAGGAATATCGCGCCTGGGCGGAGCGTGCGGCCAGCAGCGAGGACCCCCTGTTCTTCGCCATCCTCGATGCACGGGGGCGGGCGGTCGGCGTCGCCACCTTCATGCGCATCGACCCGGCCATGGGCGTGATCGAGGTCGGCAACATCGCCTACTCGCCCCTGCTCCAGCGCACCGCGGCCGCGACGGAAGCGATGTATCTGATGATGCGCCGGGTATTCGACGAGCTCGGCTATCGGCGCTACGAGTGGAAATGCGATTCCCTCAACGCGCCCTCGCGCGCCGCGGCGGAACGGCTGGGCTTCCGCTACGAGGGCCTGTTCCGGCAGGCGCTGGTCTACAAGGGCCGCAACCGCGACACCGCCTGGTACTCGATCATCGACCAGGAGTGGCCGGCGCTCCGGGGACGGTTCGAGGCCTGGCTCGCTCCCGCCAACTTCGACGTCCAAGGCCGGCAGAGGGCGCGCTTGGGCGGCTGACGGGGACAGCGGGCGGCGCGCTGGGCCCGGGCGCGATCCGCCCGCCGCCGCCCGCTACTGGAGCAGGCCCTCCAGCCGATCCGCGCGAGCATCCGTCAGCCGACCCCAGTCCATGCTGCGATCGGTCTCGTTTGTCACCCGACCGGCCAAGGCCTCGGTGCCGCCGCCGGCGCGGCCGTTGTCTAGCCTGGCGTCGATGGTGCCGCTGAGCCGGCGTTCGACGGTGGCGATGCCTTGGCTCTCGTCAACGGCCCGATCGATCATGTCGAGGTGGTGATCGAGATTTGGCTGCTGCGCCTGGTCGATCCGGGCATCGATCCGACCCGTCACGGCGTCGGCGTGGGCGAGGATGTTCTGGTCCCAGCGTGCGAGCCGATGCAATCGATCCACGAGCGATTCGGCCTTGGCGGCGTTGCCTTGATCCAAGGCGGCATGCAGCCGGCTGGCGATCTGGTTCTCCCGCCCTACCACGGTCGCGTTGCGATCGGCCAACGCCTCGAGCCTGACGGCACGGTGCTCCAGCCCCGGACTGCCGCGCGTGGCCGCCGCCTCGGCGTGCGGGCTGACTTGAAGCACACCGGTTGCGACGACGCCGACAAGCGCAATTTGCCACAAGGTGGGATTGCACAGGGTCATCTCGACCTCCGTCATCGTTGGTGACTTGAATCGCCAGCTAGCTAATCTACGCGCCCTTCTTTTCATCTGCAGTGAAATCATCGACATCAGATCGACAAGGCATCGTCATGACTGCGATGCCGCGCCGGCGACGTCGCAGCCGGCGATGGCAGCGGCGCAGCCAAGTCTGGTGGCGCAGAGCGCTCAGGCCTTATGGTCGCCTCAGGCGCAACACAAGGTCGGGAGGATCGCATCATGGCCGACACCATGTTCATCGAGATCGGGATGGGGGTGGATCTGCAGGGTCAGGACGCGACCAAGGCCGCGACGCGGGCGATCCGCGACGCGATCGGCAGCAACTATCTGCCCGGGGTGCGGCGGATGCTGGAGAGCTCGGGCGGCCGGATGCTCGTGCATGTGCGCCTGGGCGCACCGGTCGGGGCCGGCGAGCTGGACATCGAGGCCGTCAAGGCGTCGCTGCCGCATGGCGAGGTCACGGTCGAGGTCGTGCCCGGAGGCATGCTGGTGCCGAACGGCCTGGACGACGGCGGCAAGATCTGCGTCGTCAACGCGGCGATCTCGGTCGCGATCGGCGCCTGATCAGTGCCCGGCGCCCGCGGTCGCACGCGGGCGCCGGATCATGAGCGTGGCCGTCGCCATCGCCAGGAACAGGACGGTCAGGATCAGGAACACGTCGGCGAACGACATCACCAGCGCCTGCATGCGCACCGTCGCCGTCATCACCTTCAGCGCCGCGTCGCCGGCATCGGAGCCGAGCTGGCCCAGGCTCTCCTTCAATCCCTCCATCCGGTCGAGCGCGGCATAGCCCGACCAGGTCACCGTCTCGTGCAGGCGGACCAGATGCAGGTCCATTCGGTCGTTGAGGGCGGTGTTGATCAGGGCGAGGCCGATCGCACCACCGAGATTGCGGGTCAGGTTGAACAGGCCCGACGCGTTCTTCAGCCGGTCCGGCGGCAGCGTGCCGAGCGCGATGTTGTTGATGGTCACCATGCACAGCATCAAGGAGACGCCGCGCAGGATCTGCGGCCACAGCAGCTCGCCGAAGTCCCAGTCCTTGGTGATGCCGGTGACGATCCAGGTCCCGGCCGCGAAGCCGACGAAGCCCAGCCCCAACATCACGCGCGGGTCGAGCGCCCGCACCAGCCGCCCGGCCAGGGGGGCCGTGAGGAACATGCACAGGCCGGTGACGAACATGGTCTCGCCGATCATCAGGGGCGACTGGCCCCGCACCCGGGCGAGGTAGATCGGATAGAGGTAGGTCAGGCCGTAGAGGCCCACCCCCATCACCAGGCTGAAGGCGCAACCGACGGCGAAGTTGCGGTCGGAAAAGGCCCGCAGATCCACGATCGGCTCCCTGGCCGAGAACACCCGCCAGAAGAAGGCGACCGCGGCCGCGGCGGACAGGAGCGACAGGGTGGTGATCAGCTCGTCCTGGAACCAGTCGTCGCCAGGGCCCTCCTCGAGCACGTACTCGAGCGAGCCCAGCATCAGCGCCATGAACGCGAGCCCTAGCCAGTCGAAGTGCTTGAACAGCTCGAAGTCCGGCTCGTCGAAGTCGATCATCAGCCACGCGGCCACGGTGACCGCGATGCCCGGGCCGACATTGATCAGGAAGATCCAGTGCCAGGAGAACAGGTCGGTCAGGTAGCCGCCGACCGTCGGGCCGATGGTCGGCGCCAACGTCGCCACCAGACCGATCACTGGCGAGATCAGCGCCTGCCGGCCGCGGAAGATGGTGTAGGCGGAGGCGAACACGGTCGGGATCATGCCGCCGCCGATGAAGCCCTGCAGCGCGCGGTAGACGATCATCTGCTCGATCGTGGTCGCGGTCGCGCACACCAGGCTCATCACCGTGAAACCGGCCGCCGAGATGGTGAACATCCACCGTGTCGAGAGCACGCGGGAGAGCATGCCCGAGAGCGGGATCATGATCACTTCGGCGATCAGATAGCTGGTCTGTACCCAGGAGATCTCGTCGGCGCTGGCCGACAGGCCGGCCTGGATCTCGGCAAGGGAGGCAGAGACGATCTGGATGTCCAGGATCGCCATGAACATTCCGAAGACCATGAAGATGAAGGTGACCAGCCGCCGCTTGTCGAGCGGAGGCAGGGCCTGCGCGGGCGCCGTCACCCCGCCTAGGGTCCGCCGGCTACCTGCCGGGGCGGGCCGGTGCGGGTGTCGATCGACGCCACAATCGAGAGGCCGGGGCGCAGCAGGCTCTCCTCGAGCACCCTCGGATCGATCGCGATCCGCACCGGCACGCGCTGCACGATCTTGGTGAAGTTGCCGGTGGCGTTCTCGGGCGGCAGCAGGCTGAACACCGCGCCCGAGGCCGGGGCGATGCTCTCCACCGTGCCCTCGACCCCGAGGTCGGGGAACGCGTCGACCGTGATCCGCACGGTCTGGCCCGGCCGGACATGGGCGAGCTGCGTCTCCTTGAAGTTGGCGTCGACATGGACGGTGCGCAACGGCACCAGGGCGGCGAGCCTCGTATCCTCCTTGACATAGGCGCCGACCTCGACCGCCTTGTTGCCGATCACACCGTCGACCGGCGCACGGACCGTGGCGAACTCCAGGTCGCGCTGTGCTTGGGCGACGGCGGTGCGCAGCTCGCCCGCCACCCGCTCGGCCTCGCGGCGCTGCGCCCGCAGCACCTCGACGTTGGCCTGCTCGGTCGCGAGCTCGGCCTCCGCCGCACGCACCGCCGCCGAGGCCCGGGCACGATCCCAGACCGCCTCGTCCAGCCTGGAGCGGCTGGTGAACTCGGTGCGGCTGAGCTGGCTCTGCCGCTCATACTCCGCCTGCGCGTGGGTCAGCTCGGCACGGGCGGCATCGAGGCTCGCCTCGGCGCGGGCGATTCCCGCCTGCGCCGCCTCGGTCTGCCGTTCGATACGCGCGATGGTGCTGTCCTGCGTCGCCAGCCGGTTCTCCGCCGCCTGCAGCGCCAGGCGATAGTCGCCGTCGTCGATCCGGGCGATCACGTCGCCGGCGCGCACGCTCTGGCCATCGACCACGTCGACCTCGGTCACGTAGCCGACGGCGTTGGCCGCGAGGATGGTGATGTCGCCCTGCACATAGGCGTCGTCGGTCGAGACCAGAAAGCGGCCGTCGGTCCACCAGTCGTAGGCCCAGCGCCCGCCATAGGCGGCCGCGGCGAGCAGCACCGCCGCCAGCACCAGCCGCTTGACCGGCAGTCCGCGCCGCGGTCTCGCCGAACGCGGATGTGCCGCCACCGCCGTGGCCGGGCGGGCGGCGTGTGTCGGCTGCGCTGGCTTCACGGTGGGCGAGGAAGACCCGGCCCTGCCTTCTTCGATGTCCACGAGGCGATCCTCGGCCGGAGACGTTGACCTCGATGAAATTCTGCCGCATCTTGCAGTGACTGAACGGTTCGGTCAATAGCTGGGCGGATAGGTTTGTTCGAAGATCGACCCACAGGCGAGATCGGACCCGACGAGACACCCGCCGCCGACCACAAGCGGCGCCAGATTCTCGATGGGGCGCGGCAGGTGTTTCTCGCCGATGGCTTCGACGGCGCCAGCATGGGCAGCATCGCCAGGGCGGCCGGCGTGTCGAAGGGCACGCTCTACAGCTACTTCGAAAACAAGGAGGGGCTGTTCGAGCGTCTGATTCAGGAGGAGCGCTCGAGCCTCGCCGAGGCGCTGTTCCGGCTCGACGCGGACGATCCCGACACCCGCGCGGTGCTGCGTCGCCTGGGCCGCAGCTTCCTCGCCATGCTGATCCGGCCGGAGCACATCGCATCGGTGCGCATGGTCATCGGCGCCGCCGACAAGCTGCCGCGCCTCGGCCAGGCGTTCTACGATGCCGGTCCGTGCCAGGGCGTGGCCCGGCTCGCAGCCTATCTCGACCGGCAGGTGGCGGCCGATCGGCTGTCGATCCCCGACACCGAGGTCGCGGCCCAGCAGTTTCTCGACCTGTGCAGCGGGCCGGTGATGAAGCGGATGCTGTTCGCGGTGACGCCGGCACCCGACCAGGCCATGGCGGAGCAGCAGGTCGAACGGGCGCTGGCCATGTTCTACAGCGCCTACGGCCCCAGGAAGCCGTCAGCCTAGGCTCAAGGCCAGGACCGCGACGTCGCGCGCGCCGCCGGTTTCGAGCAGCCGGGCCGCGCGATGGGCGCGCACGCCCGATGCGCAGCACAGGACCACCCGACGATCGGTCGGGATGGCGGTGGGGTCGGCGGCAATCGCGGCCGGCGCGAGGCGAAGGGCGTCGGCCCGAACGGGGTCGGGGGCCTCCTCGATCCCACGCAGCTCGATCACCAGATCGCCGGCCGCAACCTCCTCCCGGCCGACGAACCGGATCGGGGCGCCGGAGGGCTCCTCGACGCCCAGGAACCCGAAGCCGCCCAAGGCGAGCGTGCGCAGGTCAATCGAGATCAGCCGGCCGAGCGGCGACGGGTCGAGCCCCAGCAGCAGTTGCAGTGCCATGTGCGCTTGAAACGAACCCAACACCGCGACCGCCGAGCCGAGCACCCCGTTGGCGGCGCAGCTTCCGACCGTCGAGGGCATGTCCGGGAACACCGCGCGATAGCTCGGCGCACCGCCGCAGAAGGCGCCGACATAGCCGGAGAGCCCCAGCACCGACGCCGAGACGAGGGGCTTTTCGGCGTCCCGGCAGGCATCGCTGAGGACATAGGTGACGGCCAGGCTGTCCGCGCAGTCGAGCACCAGACCGTGGGCCGCGACCAGGGCCGGGGCCTCGGCAACCGAGAGGCGCCGCGGTATCACATCGACCGCAATGCCGGGATTGGCGGCGCGCAGCGCGTCCCGCGCCGCCTCCACCTTGAGCCGCCCGACGTCCGTCATGCGATAGAGCGGCTGCCGGTGCAGATTGCTCTCCTCGATCCGGTCATGGTCGAGGACGGTCAGCTGGCCGACGCCGGCGCCCGCGAGCGTGGCGAGCACGGGCGAACCCAGGCCCCCTGCCCCGACGACCAGCACGCGCGCCGCCGCAAGCCTCGCCTGACCGGCAGCGCCGACCTCGGGCAGGACCGTCTGCCGGGCATAGCGATCCGTCATGGCCGGTCCACCGCGGCGCGCCACTCGCGGGTGCGCGCCTCCGGATCGGGATGGCGCAGGACGTCGGTGACGACGGCGGCACTGTCGGCCCCGGCGGCCAGGGCCTCGCGGGCGCGGTCGGGGGTGAGCCCGCCGATGGCGACGAGCGGAATGCCGCCGATCCGACGCTTCCATTCGGCGACCCGCTCCAGCCCCTGTGGCGCCCACGGCATCTGCTTGAGCAGGGTCGGCCAGATCGGCCCGAGCGCCACATAGTCGGGCTCGGTCGCCAGTGCCCGCTCGAGCTCCGCATGATCGTGCGTGCTCACGCCGAGGCGCAGGCCGGCGCCGCGGATCACCGCCAGATCGGCATCGTCGAGGTCGCCCTGCCCGAGATGGACGAAGTCGCAGCCCTCCTCGATGGCGAGCCGCCAATGGTCGTTGACCACCAGCGTCGCCCCGGCCGAGGCGCACAGGTCGCGGGCTTGCCGGATCTGCGCGCGCAGCTCCGGCTCGGGGCGATCCTTGACGCGGAGCTGCGCGAAACGGACCCCGTGCGGCAGCAGGCGCTCCAGCCACCGCACGTCGTCGACGATCAGGTAGAACCGGTCGAGCGACATGCCGTCAGCCCAGGGTCGCAAGGCCGAGCACCGGCGTCGACGGAGCGGCGAGATCGCGCGGCTCCATCGGGTCGGCCAGATAGCCCTCACGCCCGGCCTCGATTGCCTGCGCGAAGGCGTTTGCCATGCGGGCCGGGTCGCCCGCCTTCGCTACCGCCGTGTTGAGCAGCACGGCGTCGAAGCCGAGCTCCATCGCCTGTGCCGCATGGCTCGGCAGCCCGATGCCCGCGTCGATCACCAGCGGCACGTCGGGAAAGCGCGCCCGCAGCGAGCGCAGGGCCGCGGGATTGGCGAGCCCGCGGCCGGAGCCGATCGGAGCGCCCCAGGGCATCAGCACCCGGCAGCCGGCCTCCAGCAGCCGCTCCGCCACGATCAGATCCTCGGTCGTGTAGGGAAACACCTCGAAGCCATCCGCGGCCAGGATGCCGGCCGCCTCGACGAGCTGGAACACGTCCGGCTGCAGTGTGTCGTGGTGCCCGATCACCTCGAGCTTGATCCAGGGCGTGCCGAACACCTCGCGCGCCATCCGGGCGGTCGTCACCGCCTCCTTGACCGTGTGGCAGCCGGCAGTGTTGGGCAGCACGCGCACGCCGAGGCCGCGGATCAGCGACCAGAAGCCCTGCCCCGCCAGGGCCGCACCGGATTCGCGCCGCAGCGAGACGGTGACGACCTCCACGCCCGCCGCTTCGACCGCGTTCGCGAGCACGGACGGCGAGGGATATTGCGCGGTGCCCAGAAACAGGCGCGAGCCCAACTCGATGCCGTAGACGGTGAGCATGCTCTAGCCTCCCTGCATGGGTGCCAGGATCTCGACGCGGTCGCCTTCGCTCAGCTCGCGCTCCGCGCGCCCGTCCGCGGGCGCGAACTGGCCGTTGACCGCGGTGGCGACGACCAGTCCACCGAAGCCGAGCTCGGCCAGCAGATCGGCTAGGGTGCGGCCACTGATCTCGCGCGGCTCGCTATTGACGATCACCTTCATCCATCACCTCCCGAAAGAACGCTCCTTCCGCCACGACCGCAGCCGCCCGGCGCGCCAGCGCCGGCGCGAGGAGAAAGCCGTGGCGGAACAGGCCGTTGACCAGAACCGTGTCGCCGCGCCGTCGGATGCGCGGCAGGTTGTCGGGGAAAGCCGGCCGCACGTCGCAGCCCAGCTCCAGGATCTCGGCCTCGGCGAAGGCCGGCAGGAGCGTGTAGGCGGCGTTGAGCAGCTCGACCACCGAGCGCGCCGTCACCCGGCCCCGCTCCTCGCTCTCGAGCATGGTCGCGCCGATCATGAACACCTGTTCGGGGCGCGGCACGACGTAGAGCGGGAAGCGCGGATGCAGCAGGCGTACCGGCCGCGTCAGCCGCACGTCCGGACAGCGCACCACGACCATCTCACCCTTCACGCCGCGCAGGTCCGGCAATCGATCCCGGGCGGCAAAGCCGCGGCAGTCGACGACAGTTCCGGGGACCCCTGCGGCCTCCTCGCCATAGCGGATCGCAACATCCCGCTCGGCCAGACCACGGGCCAGCGAGGCCAGCGCCGCACGCGGATCGAGATGCCCCTCGTCCGGAAAGAACAGGCCCCGCGCGAACCGCCCGGCCAGGTCGGGCTCGAGCCCCGCGATGCCGTCTGCATCGATGCGTTGGTGGTTCGTCGTGCGGCGTGCGAACCGCTCGAGTTCCGGCTCGTCCCGGCGCGTCGCCAGCACTAGGCTGCCGTGACGAGCCACCCCGTCATGGTGGCGGGGCCACCATTCCAGCGCCTCGCGGCCGAGCTCGACCACCAGCTCCGCGGCGCTCTCACGCTCGCACCAGGGTGCGAGCATGCCGCCCGCCTGCCACGAGCAGGCGCCTGCCCCGAGCGCGGGCCCGCGCGCGATCACCTCGACCGAGCAGCCGCGATCGACCAGCGCGGGGGCGGTGGCGT
>JBFWWD010000053.1:0-25577 GCA_050246385.1 Geminicoccaceae bacterium | reverse complement strand
CGAAGCGGCCGGCCCGCAGCAGCGCGGGGTCGAGGATCTCGGGCCGGTTGGTGGCGCCGAGCAGCACCACGCCCTCGGAGGGATCGAAGCCGTCGAGCTCGGTCAGGAGCTGGTTCAGGGTCTGCTCACGCTCGTCGTGGCCGCCGGCCTGGGCGAAGGCCCCTCGTGCCCGGCCCAGCGCGTCGAGCTCGTCGATGAAGATGATCGCGGGCTTGGCCTTGCGCGCCTGCTCGAACAGGTCGCGCACCCGCGCCGCCCCCACGCCCACGAACATCTCGATGAACTCGGAGCCCGAGATCGAGAAGAACGGCACGCCGGCCTCGCCGGCGACCGCCTTGGCGAGCATGGTCTTGCCGGTGCCGGGCGGGCCGACGAGCAGGATGCCCTTCGGCATCCGGGCGCCGAGCATCCCGTACTCCTTGGGATTCTTCAGGAACTCGACCACCTCGACCAGCTCGGCCTTCGCCTCGTCGACGCCGGCGACGTCCGCGAAGCTGACCTTGGTCTGCGTCTCGACGTAGATCTTCGCGCGCGACCGCCCCACCGACATGAGCCCACCCAGGCCCTGCCGCTCCGCGAAGCGGCGGAACACGAAGGCCCAGATCGCGAAGAAGATGACGATCGGGATCAGCCAGGACAGCACCGTGGTGAGAAAGGTGTTCTCGACCACGCCCGTGAAGCTGACGCCGGCTCCCGCCAGCTCCTGCGCCACGGCCGGGTCCACCCTCGCCGAGACGAACTGGGTCTTGCCGTCGACCGGGTTCTTGAACGTGCCGCGGACCACCTGGTCCCCGATCTGCACGTCCTCGATCTTGCCGTCGTGGACGTAGGCGAGAAACTGCGAGTAGGGGATCTGCTCGGTCTCGCGCGCCGTCTGCCACCAGCCCTGGATCAGGAGCACCAGCCAGATGGCGATGAATGCGTACCACAGGTGAAGGCGAGTGCGTTTGTCCATCACGTTGCTCCGACAGGCAGGCGTCCGATCCGACGGCGTCTTGCCTTCAGATGCGTCTTATTGAGCGTGCGGGAAAGGCGCGGATCATCGCGTCGCCAGCAGCTTGCGCAGATTGTCGGCGGTCCAAGGGCGCCCGGTGAGGCTGAGGAAGCACTCCTGATTGAGGATCTCGGCCGTGGAGCGGTAACTCAGGCCCTGCTGCCTGAGCTGCATCGCCCGAAGCCGGGCATGCCGGCCACGCTCCAGCTTGGCGGCGCTCCAGTCCTTCTGGCGCTGGCGCCACTGCCGGAAATGCTCGACCGGATCGAAGGGCGCGCCATCCAGCTCGATCTCGTCCGGCCAGACGGGCACCAGCCCGATCCCCTGGGCCGCGCACCAGTCCTGCATGGGCGGGTGACTGCGCCAGCCCTGCGCCTCGGAGAAGTCGACGACCAGCAGGTCGGCCGAATGGGTGCGGCAGTCGCTGGCCACGGCCGCCAGCGCGGCCAGGATGTATGGGCTGCCGCGATCGGGCTCGACCTCCAGAAACACGCCCTCATGCACCAGCCGGAAATCGAACCGGGCCGCGTACCGGCGCACGAGCTCGCGCTGGTAGCGAATCGTCCGGCTGGCCTGCGCCGCCGCGTCGATGTCTGCCGGCAGTCGGGTGAATCCGGCCCAGGGCACGGGCAGGGTCCAGTAGAAGCCGACCGCGTTGCGCATGCCGCCGCTGTCTCCCCGCCAGCGCGGAAAATCCCGACGCCGGCCCCGGACCAGGGTGCCGAACGATAGGACCCTCCTGGCGAAACACAGGAGGTCGGGATGTTCCAGTCAATGGCCAAGCCCGCGGCGAGCCTGCTTGCCGGGGTGACGGAGGCGGTGCTCGGGGCGGGCAGCATGATCCGGACGGAGTTTCATCGCTCCGGCGGGCCGCGCGTGCAGGGAGGCAAGGCCACCATCGACATCGAGGTCGAGCAGCTGCTGCAACGACGGCTGCTCGCGCTGCGCGCGTGCAACTTTCTGGGGGAAGAGACCGCACCGGATGGCGAGCTCGCGGACGAGGCGTGGGTTGTCGATCCGCAGGACGGGACCAGCGAGTTTCTGCGCGGTCGGCGCGGCTCCGCGGTCTCCGTCGCCCTACTGCGCGCCGGTCGGCCGGTTCTCGGCGTCGTCCATGCGCCGCTCGCTCCGGATGATGACGGCGATCTGATCGCCTGGGCGGAGGGAGCGGCATTGACGCGCAACGGGCGTGGCGTCCGACCCTCGGGCGGCAATCGGCCACCGCTGGTGGCGCTTAACGCCGACGCGGCGGACCATGAGCGCGGGAATCGCGAGCGGCTCCCAGGCCTGCGCGTGCGCGCCCTGCCCAGTCCCGCCTACCGCCTGGCGCTGACTGCCGCCGGCGAGGTCGACGCAGGTATCAGCCTGACCCGCGGACTGGCACCCTGGGACATCGCCGGCGGCCACGCGCTGCTGACGGGGGCCGGGATGATCCTGACGGACGGCTCCGGCCGCGCGATCGACTATGACCGCCGCTCCTTCGACGGCTGCATCGGCGGCCCTGCGCCAATGGTCGAGCGCATCCTCGCCAGCCCGCCGCGGCGCAGCCCGGGCGAGCCTTGCCGCCCGGCGCAGCCGCGGCGGCGCGTGGCCGACGCGGCGATGCTGTCACGAGCGCAGGGCTGTCTGCTGGGGCAGATCGCGGGCGACGCGCTGGGCTCGGCCGTCGAGTTCAGGACCGCCGCCGATATCCGGCGCAGCCATCCGCGAGGCGTGACCACGCTCGAGGACGGGGGGACCTGGGATCTGATCGCCGGCCAGCCCACGGACGACGGCGAGCTCGCCCTGGCCCTCGCCCGGACGCTGGTGGCGCGGGGCGGCTTCGACGCGGCCGAGGTCGGCGGCGCCTATGTCGCCTGGAGCAGGTCGGGACCGTTCGACATCGGCGGGACGACGGCGGACGGCATCGCGGCGATCGCGACCGGCCGTCCGCTCCGGTCGGAGAGCCAGTCCAACGGCGCGCTGATGCGCGTGAGCCCGATCGGCCTCCTGGCCGCTGGCGACCGTGCCACGGCGGCACGCCTCGCCGCCGATGACGCGCGGCTCACTCATCCGCACCCGGTCTGCCAGTCGGCCAGCGCCGCCCTTGCGGCCGCGATTGCGGTCGGGGTGAAAGGCGGGGAGGCCGACGAAATGTCGGCCGCGGCGCACGCAGCCGCCGAGGCAGAGGCCGTGCGCGAGCGGCTCGTGGCGGCCCGCACCCGCCCGCCCGACGACTATCAGCGCCAGATGGGCTGGGTGCTCACCGCCCTGCACAACGCCTTCTACTGGCTGATGCGCGGCGCGCCGCTGGCCGAGGCCGTGGTCGCCACGGTGGCGCGCGGCGGTGATACCGACACCAACGGCGCGGTGTGCGGAGCGCTGCTCGGCAGCCTCCAGGGACGAGAGGCCGTGCCGCTCCAGTGGCGCAACGCCGTGCTCACCTGCCGGCCCGTCCGGGCGGCTGGCGTCCGGCACCCGCGGCCACCGGCCTACTGGCCCGACGACGTGCTCGATCTGGCCGAGGCGCTGCTGGTCGCCGCGAGCTGCCGATCCGGAGACCGCTGATGTCCGACTTCGCACATCTCGACGCGCAGCGGAAAAGCCTGCTGCAGATCAAGCTCGATGGTCATGTCGAGGCCGGCGTGCAGGCGGCCCGGCTCCAGGGCATCGGGCTGACCGAGGCGCTGACGCTGCTGGCGCTGGCGCTGCTGCGCGAGTTCTCGGCCCATGGCGTCGACCGGGAACGGGCCAAGCGGATCTGGGAGGAGGCGCTCGCCCAGACCTGGCCCGAGCCCCCGGCACGCCGCTCAACTGACCGGCTCGGCCAGGCCGAGATGCACCTCAAGCTCCTGCACGCTCGGCAGCACCTTGTCCGCGTGCGGCAGCAGCACGTCGGCCGGCATGGCGCCGGTCAGCACCGCGATCGCCTGCGCGCAGCCGGCATTGCGCGCCATCAGCAGGTCGGCGGGCGTGTCGCCGACCACGATCACCTCGGCGGGCTCCAGACCGACGGCCGTGCAGAAGGCCTGGACCATTCCGGGTGCGGGTTTGGCGCCGTGGCCCGCATCCGCGCCGACGATGAAGTCGAGCCGGTCGGCGATGCCCAGATGGCGCAGGTGGGCATGCGCGATCGCCGTGTCGTCCATGGTCGCCACGCCGAGCAAAAGGCCTCGCTTCCTCAGGCGCCCGAGCAGTGCGGAAAGGTCGCCGACCGGCCGGGGCGGATAGCGCTCCACGTCGGAGAAGTGACGCAGCACGACCTCGAGCACGTCGACCCGCCCGGCGATCTCGGGGGTCACGTACCAGGCGGCGGCGATGGCCTCGTTGGTCTCCCAGAGGAGCAGACTGTCCGCCGCGAAGTCGCCGCTGCGCACATCGTAGCCCAGCCGTCCCAGCATCGCGGCCGCCAGGCGCTCGCCACCCCCGAGCCGTCCGGCGAGCTCGTCGGCGACGCCGCGATAGGCCGGCACCCAGGTGGCACGAAAGTCGATCAGCGTCCCGTCCTTGTCGAACAGGATGCCCTTGGGCCGCGGCGTGGTCATTCTTCCGGTCACATGCTTGTAAGGCGCCCCGCACCATAGAGCGATTGCAAGGTGGTGGCAGCCGTGTAGGGAGTTGGTCGGAGCCGCGAGCAATCCTGTGGGCGCGGCCGATCATGCGAGAGGCGCGGATGCTTCTGAAGCCTTTGCTGTTCTCCGTTACCGCCCTGGCTCTCCTCGGCGCCGGCACCGTCGCCGCCCAGGACATCTATCAGGAGCGCGAGGCCCTCATGAAGGGTTTCGGCAAGCAGCTGAACGTGGTCAAGGGCGTGGTCGCCGAGGGCAAGGGAACGCTGGCCGACGTGGTCGCCGCCGCGCAGGCGATCGAGGCCGGCGACGCCAAGATTCCGTCGATGTTCCCGCAGGGGACCAACGCCGGCGACAGCGAGGCGCTGCCGGTGATCTGGGAACAGTGGAGCACCTTCGAGCAGCGCGCGACCAACATGGGCCAGCTCGCGGCGAAGCTCGAGCAGGCCGCGGCGTCCGGCGACCAGGCGGCGACCCTGGCCGCCTTCGCCGCGCTGGGCAAGAACGGCTGCAGCGGCTGCCACGAGACGTTCCGCCAGAAGAAGTCCTGAGCCGGGGATGCGCCTTACCCTGCTGGCGCTCACCGTGAGCGCGGCCCTGGCGGGAACGCCCGCCGGGGCCGCCGCGCCCGACGGCGAGCTGCTGTTCCATATCGGCGGCTGCACGAACTGCCATACCGCCAAGGACGGGCCACTGCTCGCGGGCGGCGATCCGATCGTCACCCCGTTCGGCAGCTTCATCGCCCCGAACATCACGCCCGATCCCGAGACCGGCATCGGCGGCTGGTCGCTCGAGGACTTCGTCCGGGCGATGCGCGAAGGCCGCGATCCCGCCGGAAACCCGCTCTATCCGGCCTTCCCCTACACCTCCTACACCCGGATGTCGGACGCGGACCTGGCAGCCCTCAAGGACTATCTCGACACCGTGCCGCCGGTGCGGCAGGCGTCCCGGCCGCACGAGCTCGGCTTTCCCTACAATCTCCGCTGGGGCCTCTATCTCTGGCAGTGGCTGTTCTTCGCGCCCGAGCGCTTCACGCCCGATCCGGCCCACGACGCGGCCTGGAACCGCGGCGCCTATCTGGTCCTGGGACCGGGGCACTGCGGCGAGTGCCACACGCCGCGCACCTTCTACGGCGTGCTGGACTGGAGCCGGCCGTTCGTGGGCGGCCAGATCGGCAAGGAGCGCATCCCCGACATCAGCCCCGACCAGGCGCATGGCCTCGGCGAGTGGAGCGCATCGGACATCGCCATTTTCCTGAAGCTCGGCATGACGCCCGACGGGGACTTCGCGGGCTCGGATATGGCGAAGATCGTGAGCAACGGCACCGGCAAGCTGCCGCAGCCCGACCTCGACGCGATCGTCGGCTATCTGCAGAGCCTGCCCGCGACGTGAGGATTGACGGACGGCGACACCTGCCGCGTTGTGGCGCCCGACAAGGGTGATGGACGGGCGAACATGCGCAATCTGATGGCGATTCTGGGCGGCGGCGTGCTGCTGTGCGGCTGCATTCCGGCCAAGATCGTCGCGAGCGACGGCCCGCAGGTGACCTATTCCTGGAACTCCAACGAGACCTCGCTCCAGCGCGTCTACGAGCTGGCGATCAGCTATTGTGAGTACTGGAACGCTCCGCCCCGCCTGATCGGCGACGCCATCGAGGGCGACGAGCATCGCTCGACCTTCAGGTGCGTGCCCCGCGAGACGCTGCCCTTCGGCAAGACCCCCGTCGGCAAGCTGCTGAACCGGATCTGATCATGGGCGAGCTGACCCGGCTGAGCGCGGGGGAAGTGGTACGGCTGCTCGGCGCGGGCGAGGTGTCGCCGCTCGAGCTGATCGACGCGGCCCTGGAGCGGATGGCGGCCGTCGACCCGCTGGTGAACGCGGTGCCGACGCGTTGCCCGGAGCGCGCCCGAGCCCATGCCCGGCGCATGATGGACCGCACGGCTCCGGCGGGCCGCCTGCGCGGGCTGCCGGTGCTGATCAAGGACCTGGTCGAGGTGAAGGGCGTGCGCACCACGCACGGCTCGCCGATCTTTGCCGATGCCGTCCCCGACTTCTCCGACTGGGCGGTCGAGCGGATCGAGGCCGAAGGCGGAATCATCCTCGGCAAGACCAACACCCCCGAGTTCGGCGCCGGCGCCAACACCTTCAACGAGGTGTTCGGGGCGACGCGCAATCCGTGGAATACCCGGCTCACCTGCGGCGGCTCATCGGGCGGGGCGGCCGTGGCGCTGGCCACCGGCATGGCGTGGCTTGCCGACGGATCGGACCTCGGCGGCTCGCTGCGCACGCCGGCGGCGTTCTGCGGCATCGTCGGCCTGCGGCCGTCCCCGGGCCGGGTGCCGCACGGCCCGAGCACCCTGCCCTTCGGCACGCTCTCCGTGCTCGGCCCGATGGCGCGCGACGTCCGCGATCTCGCGCTGTTGCTGGACGTGATGGCGGGATTCGAGCCGCGCGACCCGCTGAGCTTCGCACCATCGGCCCGATCTTATTCGAAAGTCGCCGAACATCCTGCGCCACCGGTCCGGGTCGCGTTCTCCCCCGATCTCGGCGGCATCACGCCGGTCGATGCGGAGGTCGCGGCGATCTGCCGGCAGGCGGCGGCGCGGTTCGCCGGGCTGGGGGCGGCGGTCGAGGAGGCGACACCGGATCTGGGCAGCGCCGTCGAGGTGTTCACCACGCTGCGGGCGGCCCAGTTCGCCGCCGGCATGGAGCCGCTGCTCGGGGCGCATCGCGATCGCCTGAAGCCCGAGGTGGTCTGGAACATCCAGCACGGAATGGGCCTGTCGGCGGCCGAGATCGGCCGGGCCGAGCGGGAGCGCGGCCTGCTCCAGCGCCGCATGGCCGAGTTCCTGGACACGCACGATCTGCTCTGCTGCCCCGCTGCGATCGTGCCGCCCTTCCCGGTCGAGCAGCGTTACCTCGCCGAGCTCGATGGCCACCGCTTCCCGAGCTATATCGACTGGGTCGCGATCAACTACGCGATCACGCTCACCGGCTGCCCGGCGCTGTCGCTGCCGTGCGGCTTCACCGCCTCCGGCCTGCCCGTGGGCCTGCAGATCGTCGGCCGGCCCCGCGGCGAGGCCGAGCTGCTCGCCGCAGCGGCCGCACTCGAGGACGCGCTCGGGCTCGCGGGCTCGGTACCGATCGATCCGCGGCCAGCCGCGTAGTTGGTCGCACAGCCCGGGTGAGCTACGCTCGGGCATGCTGGAAGACGGCCGATGAGCACGCTCTATCGCGACGACTTCGTCTCGTGGACCCGCGAGCAGGCGGAGAGCCTGCGACGTGCGCGTGACGCCGGCAGCAACCTGCCGCTCGATTGGGCCAACCTGATCGAGGAGATCGAATCTTTGGGGGCATCGGAACGGCGCGAGCTGCGCTCCCATCTGGCGCGCATCGTCGAGCATCTGGCCAAGCTGCATCATTCGCCGGCACGCTGGCCGCGGCGCGGCTGGATGCGGACCGTGCAGCGCCATCGCGACATGATCGAGCAGCTGCTCGCCGACAGCCCCAGCCTGCGTGGCGACGTCCCGGGCCTGATCGCCGCCGCCTGGCGCAATGCGCGCCGCGACGCGGCCAAGGGGCTGCAGCGGCATCTCGAGCAGGCGAGCCTGCCTGAGCAATGCCCGTTCCAGCCCGGCCAGATCCTCGATCCGGACTGGTTTCCCCAGCCGCCCGCGTCGCCTTGAGCCACTTGCCATCGTGGCGCGGCCGCCGCACCGTCGCGAACCATGTGGGCCGTGTCGCGATGGCGCAAGCCCGGGCGTCACCCCATCTCTAGTGACCGGCTTGTGGGCGTCCGTGGCGTTTGCGGGGGGTGAGGCGATGAGCGAGGATGGTGGCGATCTCGACCTGCGGTCGCTGGACGACGACGAGCTCGTCAAGCAGATGCAGGACGACCTCTATGACGGCCTCAAGGCCGAGGTCGAGGAGGGCGTCCACATCCTTCTGGAGCGCGGCTGGACGCCCTACCGCGTCCTGACCGAGGCCCTGGTCGGCGGCATGACCATCGTCGGCATCGACTTCCGCGACGGCATCCTGTTCGTCCCCGAGGTGCTCCTGGCCGCCAACGCCATGAAGGGCGGCATGGCGATCCTGCGCCCGCTGCTCGCCGAGACCGGGGCACCGCCCTCGGGCAAGATGGTGATCGGCACGGTCAAGGGCGACATCCACGACATCGGCAAGAACCTGGTCGGGATGATGATGGAGGGTGCCGGCTTCGAGGTGATCGACCTCGGGATCAATTGCGACGCCGACAAATATCTGAACGCTCTGGCCGAGCACAAACCCGACATCCTGGGCATGTCGGCGCTGCTCACCACGACCATGCCCTACATGAAGGTCGTGATCGACACGATGAAGGAGAGGGGCATCCGCGACGACTATGTCGTGCTGGTCGGTGGCGCCCCGCTGAACGAGGCCTTCGCCGAGGCGGTGGGTGCCGATGCCTACTGCCGCGACGCCGCGGTCGCGGTCGAGACCGCCAAGGACTATGTCGCGCGCCGGCACAATATCCGCGGCGGCGTGTCGGCGTGAGCCGATGGCACCGGCCAAGACGCTCCTGATCGCCTGCGGCGCGCTCGCGCGCGAGGCGCTGGCCGCGATCGAGGCGAACGGGCTGCACCATGTCGAGGTGACCTGCATCTCGGCGCTGCTGCACAACCGGCCGGAGCGCATCCCCGAGGCGGTGCGGGCCAAGATCCGCGCGCATCGCGCGGACTATGAGCGGATCCTGGTGCTCTATGCCGATTGCGGCACCGGCGGGGCGCTCGACCTGGTGCTGGCCGAGGAAGGGGTGGAGCGGATCGGCGGGCCGCACTGCTACGCCTTCTACGCCGGGCAGCAGGTGTTCGACGAGCTGGCCGACGCCGAGCCCGGCACCTTCTACCTGACGGACTTCCTGACCCGGCAGTTCGAGACGCTGGTGATCGAGGGCCTCGGCCTGGACCGGCACCCCGAGCTGCTGGAGCTGTATTTCGGCAATTACCGCCGGCTGGTCTACCTGGCCCAGACCGACGACCCGGGGCTGCAGGCGGAGGCCCGCGCCGCGGCCGAACGCCTCGGCCTCCAGTACGAGTATCGCCTCACCGGGCTCGGCGAGCTCGCCGAGTTCGTCCGCACCGCCTGAGGGCAGGTCCATGGCCGAGAAGGTCGTCGTCTACTGGCGGGACATCCCCGCCCAGGTGATCGTCAAGGCGGGCCGCAAGGCCGCCAAGCGCCAGCTCGCCGAGCGCTTCGAGCAGGCGATCGATCGGGCCGCGATGCGCGCCGGGCTGACCGGCACGGACGCCTATCTCGAGCAGTGGCGCCGCGCCGACCCGGTGGCGTGCGGCGACGATCTCGAGGCCGAGGCCAGTGCCGCGGCCGAGGCGCTGGAGGCGGAGCTCACGCCCGAGCGGCTGCGCGAGCTGGTCGCCAACGGCGGCTTTGCTGCCGCCTGATGTACGCCGTCCGCCTCTGGTCGATCCGCCACGCCGGCTTCTGGGAGTGGTTCTACCGCCATTTCGAGCGGGCCTATGTCGCGGCAGGGCCGGCGCTGCGGCGCCTCGGCCTGGAGCGGCTGGAGACCCCGGCGGCGGCGCTCGAGCGCAACGTCAAGGGCTTCCTGTTCGACTGCCAGATGTGCGGCAAGTGCGTGCTGAGCGCCACCGGCATGTCCTGCCCGATGAACTGTCCCAAGCAGATGCGCAACGGGCCGTGCGGCGGCGTGCGCCCGAACGGGCACTGCGAGGTCAAGCCGGAGATGCGCTGCGTCTGGGTGCAGGCCTGGGAAGGCTCGCGCCGGATGGCGGAGGGCGACAAGATCACCGAGCGGCAGCCGCCGGTCGACCACCGCCGCAAGGGCACTTCCTCCTGGCTGCGGATCGTGCGCGAGCGGCAGGGATGAGCGCTGCCGCCGACCGCCGGCTGGTCGAGCCCGGCGATCCCCTGCCGCCCCTGCCGGGCCATTCCTCGCGCGGCCGGCTCGAGCGCGTGCTGCGCGCGGGGCGGTTCGCGGTCACCTCCGAGCTGAATCCGCCCGATTCGGCCGATCCGCGCGAGGTCTACGACCGTGCGGTGGTGCTGTCGGAGGTGTGCGACGCGATCAACGCGGTCGACGCCTCGGGTGCGCACGTCCACATGTCGAGCGTCGGCATCTGCGCGCTCCTGACCCGCGCCGGCTATGCCGTGGTGATGCAGATCGCCTGCCGCGACAAGAACCGGATCGCGATCCAGGGCGACGTGCTCGGTGCCGCCGCCATGGGGGTCGCCAACATCCTCTGCCTGACCGGCGACGGGGTGCAGTGCGGCGACCAGCCCGAGGCCAAGCCGGTCTTCGACCTGGACAGCATCGGCCTGCTCGACACCGTCCGCACCATGCGCGACGAGGGCAGGTTCCTCTCCGGCCGCAAGCTCTCCTCGCCGCCGCAGGTCTTCCTGGGTGCGGCGGTCAACCCGTTCGTGCCGCCGCTCGACTACCGCCCGATCCACCTCGCCAAGAAGATCGCGGCGGGCGCCCAGTTCGTGCAGACCCAATATTGCTACGACGTGCCGCTGCTGCAGCGCTTCATGGCGCGGGTGCGCGAGCAGGGGCTGCACGAGAAATGCTTCATCCTGGTCGGCGTCGGGCCGCTGGCCTCGGCCAGGACCGCGCGCTGGATGCGCTCCTCCGTGCCGGGCGTTCACATCCCGGACGAGATCGTCGACCGCATCGAGCAGGCCGGCACCCCCAAGGAGCAGAAGGCGCTGGGCAAGCAGCTCTGCGTCGAGCTGATCCAGGAGATCCGCGAGATCCCGGGCGTGCACGGCGTGCACCTCATGGCCTACCGCCAGGAGGAGTTCGTATCCGAGATCATCCAGGCCTCGGGCGTGCTGCAGGGACGCAGCCGCCGCGCCCGGGCGCCGGCCGCAGCAGGGGGAGCGGGGACATGAGCGAGACCGTGGTCAGCTCGGCGAGAAAGACCGTCGTCATCGGCTTCGACCGGCCGTTCTGCATCATCGGCGAGCGCATCAACCCGACCGGCCGGAAGAAGCTCGCGGCCGAGATGGCGGCCGGCGACTTCTCGACCGTGGAGAGGGACGCGCTGGCCCAGGTCGAGGCCGGCGCCCACATGCTCGACGTCAATGCCGGCATCCCGCTGGCCGACGAGCCGGCGATCCTGGCCAAGACCATCCAGCTCGTGCAGTCGCTCACCGACCTGCCGCTCTCGATCGACAGCTCGATCGTCGCCGCCCTCGAGGCCGGCCTCGCAGTCTACCAGGGCCGGCCGCTGGTCAACTCGGTCACCGGCGAGGAGGAGCGGCTGGAAGCCGTCCTGCCGCTGATCAGGAAGTACGACTGCGCCGTGGTCGCGATCTCCAACGACGAGACCGGCATCAGCGAGGACCCGGACGTCCGCTTCGAGGTGGCCAAGAAGATCGTCCATCGTGCCCAGGACTGGGGCATCAAGCCCAAGGACATCGTGGTCGACCCGCTGGTGATGCCGATCGGCGCTCTCGGCAACGCCGGCAGGTCGGCCTTCCACCTCCTGCGCCGGCTCAAGGAGGAGCTGGGCGTCAACAGCACCTGCGGCGCCTCCAACGTCAGCTTCGGCCTCCCCAACCGCCACGGCCTGAACGCCGCCTTCCTGTCCATGGCGGCACTCGCCGGCATGACCTCGGCGATCCTGAACCCGCTGCACCTGGAGGAGATGCAGGGGGTGATGGGGGCCGACGTGATGCTGGGGAAGGACGAGCACTGCCGGCGGTGGCTGACGCGGTTCAGGGAACCGGCGCCGGAGGGGGCAGCTGTGGGGGCGCGTGGCGATCGGGGGGAGCGAAGGCGGAGGCGCGAGGGCGTTGCCGGCTAGTGCGAACCAAAGGCAGCGGCCAAATTGGTGCCGACGTGGGAAGGATTCACTTGCGCGCGGGTGCCCGTGGTAAACATGGAGGGCACCGGGGTCGTTGGCAGCGTTGGTCCGGGCGGCGGTGCATGGGAGCACAAGCCTATGGAGAGGGTGGGCGAGTATCGGTTCGAGATCGAGCCTTACACGCCGGAGACGATGCCATTGGGCCGTCTCGCGGCATATCTGGAGCAACTCGCGATCCTCCTCGGCGAGGACAAGTCCGTCCACCTTGTCCGGCTTGAATCCGGGAGCACAGTGCTCGTTCATCGGGTCGATGCGGAGGCGCTTCCAAAGATTGCAGAGCGAACGGCCGCAGTGCGCCGGGGCGAGGGCGCGCCCGATGCTATGCGCGCGTACAAGGGGTTGAATCGGCTGCTGCGAGAAGACAACGGGAGCGGCGTGCTGCTGGAGAGAGGTGGCGCAGAGATTATCCGATTCCCGGGCCGCAGGGACGAGGGACTCGACTTTGTTTCACTATTGCAGCAGGGCGAGCTTGACGGCGAAGTGGTCCGCGTCGGAGGTGTCTCCGAATGGGTGCCGGTGGCGCTTCAAACGGAGGGTGAAACCCTAACCGGAATTCACGCAAAGCGCTCCGTTGCCAAAGCACTAGCTATGCATCTGTTCGAGCCCGTCAGGCTATATGGTGCGGGCCGTTGGACGCGATCTTTCGCGGGCGATTGGCGCCTTGAGCGGTTCACCGTCGATCGCTTCGATGTTCTTGAGGATCAACCTCTCTCCAGTCTCGTCATTCGGCTACGGGCCCTATCTGGCGATAAATGGGGCGAGAACGCGGTCAGCGATCTTATCGCCCTGAGGCATGACGCGCTGCCAACCCAATGACGGTGGCATTCGATGCCACCATGCTGTTGTTACTGCTGCGCCCCGGGGTTCGGGCGCCGATCGATCCAGCCACTGGTCGCCCAGTTGAATACGCCGAGCAGCGGATAGCCCAGCTTGTCACCGAACTCGAGCGAGCGCGGGTCAAGATTGTGGTGCCTACGCCGGCACTGAGCGAATTGCTCGTGCATGCTGGCAATGCAGGACCCAAGCTGGTTGAGCAGCTTACTAGATCGGCGGCATTCAAGCTTGCGCCATTTGATACACTAGCTGCCGTCGAGGTGGCCGAAATGGCTCGTACCGCCATCGCAGCAGGTGACAAGCGTGCCGGCGCCACAGGCACGTGGGCCAAGGTGAAATACGATCGACAGCTCGTCGGCATCGCCAAGGTAGCTCGGGCAGATACCTTGTACACGGATGACGAGGATCTACGGAAATTCGCTGAATCGCAGGGGCTTAAGGTGCTGCGCTTGGCGGACTTGCCCCTGCCTGCTGAGACGGCGCAGGCAGAACTGGAACTATCGGCGTCGTCCATGGCTGAGGCGGACGCAGAGCCCATCGATCCTGGGCAGCAAATTGAAGAACGGTAGAGTGACCGAAGCGGCAGAATTAGTCGGCGCACTACCGAGTAGTGATTCGCCAAACAAGAGGCAAGTCGCGGTGGACCGATCGAGCCAATGACCGACCCCCTTGTCGTCTTCACCCCCTCGGGCAAGCGCGGCCGGTTCGCGCTCGGCACGCCGGTGCTGACCGCGGCGCGGCAGCTGGGCGTCGACATCGATAGCGTATGCGGTGGGCGGGCCATCTGTGGGCGGTGCCAAGTCGTCCTCAGCGAGGGCAGCTTCGCCAAGCACGGGATCACCAGCACGGCGGAGCATCTGACCGCGTTCTCGGCGGTCGAGGAGCGTTACCAGGGGCGCAAGGGGCTGGCGGCGGGGCGGCGGCTGTCCTGTCAGGCGCTGATCCGGGGCGACGTCGTGATCGACGTGCCGCCGGACAGCCAGGTGCACCGGCAGGTGGTCAGGAAGCGGGCGGAGGTGCGGGCGATCGAGCTCGATACCGCCACCCGGCTGCACTATGTCGAGGTCGAGGAGCCGGACATGCACCGGCAGCGCGGCGACTTCGAGCGGGTGCAGGAGGCCTTGCTGTCGCAGTGGGGGCTGAAGGGGGTCACCATCGACCTCGGACCGCTGCGCGCGCTGCAGAAGGTGCTGCGCGCGGGCGGCTGGCAGATCACTTTGGCGGTGCATCAGGGCCGGCGGATCACCGCCTCCTGGCCGGGCTTCCACGACCGCCTGCTCGGGGTCGCGGTCGACATCGGCTCGACCACCATCGCGGCCCATCTGTGCGACATGGCGACCGGCGAGGTGGTGGCCTCGTCGGGGATGATGAACCCGCAGATCCGCTTCGGCGAGGATCTGATGTCGCGGGTCTCCTACGCGATGATGAACCCGGGCGGCGAGGTGGAGATGACCGCCGCCGTGCGCGCCAGCATGGACGCGCTGCTCGGCGAGCTGTGCGCCGAGGCCGGGGCCGAGCCGTCGGACGTGCTCGAGCTGGTGTTCGTCGGCAACCCGATCATGCACCATCTGCTGCTGGGCATCGACCCGGTCGAGCTGGGCGGGGCGCCGTTCGCGCTGGCGACCGACAGCGCCTTGGACCTGCTCGCCACCGACCTCGACCTGCACGCCGTCAACCCCGGCTGCCGGGTCTACGTCCTGCCCTGCATCGCCGGCCATGTCGGGGCCGACTGCGCCGGCGTGGTGCTGTCCGAGACGCCCTGGCTGAACGAGGAGATCACGCTGCTGGTGGACGTCGGCACCAACGCCGAGATCGTCCTGGGCAACAAGGACAAGCTGCTCGCCTGCTCGTCGCCGACGGGCCCGGCGTTCGAGGGGGCGCAGATCGGCAACGGCCAGCGCGCGGCGCCGGGTGCGATCGAGCGGGTGCGGGTCGACAAGGAGACGCTGGAGCCACGCTTCAAGGTGATCGGCTGCGAGCTGTGGTCGGACGATCCGGCCTTCGCCGAGGCGACGAGGCGCACGGGCGTCACCGGCATCTGCGGCTCGGGCATCATCGAGGCGCTGGCCGAGCTGTACCTCGCCGGGATCGTCACCCAGGACGGCGTGGTCGACGGGGCGATGGCCGCGCGCAGCCCGCGCATCCGGGCCACGGGCCGGACCTTCGGCTATCTGCTGCATGCGGGCGAGCCGGAGATCGTGATCGGGCAGAACGACATCCGCGCCATCCAGCTCGCCAAGGCCGCGCTCTATGCCGGTGCCAGGCTGCTCATGGACCGGCTGGGCATCGACGGCGTCGGCCGGGTCACGCTGGCAGGAGCCTTCGGCAGCCACATCGACCCGATCTACGCCATGGTGCTGGGGATGATCCCCGACTGCCCGCTGGACAGGGTCGGCTCGGCCGGCAACGCCGCCGGCACGGGAGCCCGGATCGCGCTCCTGAACCGCAGGGCGCGGATCGAGATCGAGGCGGTGGTCGAGCGGATCGAGAAGGTCGAGACCGCGATCGAGCCACGCTTCCAGGAGCATTTCGTGGCGGCGATGGCGATCCCGCACAAGACCGCGGCCTATCCGCACCTCGCCGCGGCGGTGACGCTGCCCGCTCCCAAGGAGGTCGCGGGCGCCGGCGGCGAGCCGAGACGGCGGCGCCGCGCCGGCTGACCCGTCAGACGGGGGCGGTGAGCTCCACCACCACCTGCTCGTCGCTCTCCGTCGCGACCACGCGCTGCGCCAGCACGGCGGTGACCAGCGACAGCAGGATCACCGGCGCGAGCGCGAGAACCAGCGAACAACGGCGGCGCAGCGGCATGCATGAGTTCCGGCAGATCGGCAGGGATGGAGCACACCCGCAAGACCAGGATAGCGCGCGCGGCGCGTGCCGGAAGATGCGGGAGACCGGCATCTTGCCGCAGCTCGGACACTTCACCGGCAATAGTTGAGCGAGCCGGCGATCTGTACACTCCACGGTCGTCGGACGACGTCCCCGATCAGCGAGGACAGCCGGCGCTCGCGGACGTCGATGACGCCGACCGCCCCTTCGTCGCTGAGCGCCACGAACACCCGGCTGCCGTCGTCGCTGACCACGGCCGCCTCGGGCGTGCCGGGCAGCGCGATCTCGCCCAGGCGCTCGCCCCGGTCGAGGTCGATCAGCGTCGCCTTCCGGGCGTCGCGGCTGAAGACCAGCCCGACCGTCTCGAACCAGGCCGTGTTCACGCTGCTGATGTCGCCCCCGACCGGCACCCGGCCCAGCTCCCGCATCGTCTCCCCGTCGAGGACGGACGCGGTGCCGTCGCCGTTGCTCGGCACGATGATCCGCCGGCCGTCCATGGTCGGGAACGCGCGCCAGGGCAGCTCGCCGACCCGGACCCAGTCGCGGACCCGCCCGCCCGGAAGATCGACCACGGCCAACCGGTCGCCGTCGCCCACGGTCGCGAGCAGGCGCTTGCCGTCGGCTGTGACGGTGAGATTGCCGATTCCGCCGAGATCCGCTTCGGGCGGACCCAGCACGATCGGCTCCGCCGTCGTCCGTGCGGCCACATCGACGACCGAGACATAGTTGGCGGCGAGGTTGGAGACGTAGAGCCGACGGCCGTCGGGCGCGAAGGTCAAATGATGGGGCGAGGCGAAGCCCTCCAGGACGGCCAGCTCACGACGTGCCTCGAGATCGACCAGCGAGACCTTGTCGCTCTCGAGGCTGCTGACCGCCAGCAGCTTGCCCGAAGCGTCGAGCTCGATCCCGTCGGGGCGCACGCCGATCGCGATCCGCTCGGTCGGCAGGATGCCGTCCGGGTCGATCAGATTGACCGTATCGCCGCGCCAGCTGGTCGTGACCACGCGGCGCAGGCTGTCGGAGACCGCGGCGTGCAGGGGCGGGCTGCCCGTCGGCAGGCGGCGCACCACGCCGCCGGAACGGGTGTCGATCACCGCGACCTCGGATGCCAGACGGCTCGGGACAAAGGCGAGGCCGTCGATCCCGGCCGCTTGGGCCGAAACGGCGGTCAGGAGCAGGATCAGGGCGAGCAGGTACGGCATGGGTTCGCGGGCAAAAGCCTCGGTCGGATCATCGCCATAGCGTCAAACACCGCAACTAGGGTAGCCATGTCCGTCGCGCTGCAGCATGAGGTGCCGCATGTTTGACCGCTCCTGCGTCTCGCTGGCCGGCCGCAAGGGCCTGATCACCGGCATCGCCAACGACCAGTCGATCGCCTGGGGCTGCGCCAAGGCGTTCCGCTTCCTCGGGGCGGACCTGGCGGTGACCTATCTGAGCGAGAAGGCCAGGCCGCACGTGGCGCCCCTCGCCCGCGAGCTGGAGGCCGAGATCCTCATGCCGCTCGACCTGCGCGAGGAGGGGCAGCTCGAGGCGGTGTTCGCCGAGATCGGCCAGCGCTGGGGGCGTCTCGACTTCCTGCTGCACTCGATCGCCTTCGCGCCCCGCGAGGACCTGCACGGCCGGGTGGTCGACTGCTCCAAGGCCGGCTTCCTGCAGGCCATGGACATCTCCTGCTGGTCGTTCATTCGCATGGCCAAGCTGGCGGAGCCGCTGCTGGACCGGGGCGGTGCCCTGTTCTGTATGACCTATTACGGCTCGCAGATGGTCGTGGAGAACTACAACATGATGGGACCGGTGAAGGCGGCGCTCGAGAGCGCCACCCGCTATCTCGCCGCCGAGCTCGGACCCAGGGGCATCCGCGTGCACGCGATCTCGCCCGGCCCGCTCAAGACCCGCGCCGCCTCGGGCATCGCCGAGTTCGACGAGATGCTCGACCGGGCTCAGGCCAAGGCCCCGATGCACCGTCTGGTGTCGATCGACGATGTCGGCCTCGCGACCGCCTATCTCGCGACCGACGCCGCGAAGCTCTTGACCGGGCAGACGCTCTACATCGACGGTGGCTACAGCATCATCGACTGACCGCGAGCCCGCCTTGCGCATCACCGCCGTCCGCATCACGCCGCTGTTCCTGCCACTGCGGCAGCCCTACCACTGGGCCTATGGCACGGTGCACGGCGCCGAGCCGGTGCTGGTGGAGATCGACACCGATGCCGGCGTGACCGGCGTCGGCGAGAGCGTGGGCGCCACCGACGCCGCGACCGTCGCCGCGGCGCTGGCGCGGGTCACGCCCGACCTGATCGGCCATGACGCCTTCGACATCGCCCGCCTGGTCGAGCGGCTGCACCGCAAGCATTTCGGCGGCATCGGCCCGGCCAACCAGCGCCGCTACTCCAACCAGATCCTGACCGGCGTCGAGCTGGCGCTCTGGGACGCCGTGGGCAAGGCGCTGGGCCAGCCGGTGCATCGGCTGCTCGGCGGAGCGGTACGCGACGAGATCGCCTATTTCGGCTTCGTGCAGGGAGACGGGCCGGAGGAGGTCGGCGCCCATGCGCGCGAGCTGGCCGAGCAGGGTTTTGCGGTGATCTACCTGAAGGTCGGCCGCGGCGACGAGCTGGATGTCGCCAACGCCCGCGCCGTCCGCGCCGCGATCGGCGAGCAGCGCCGCCTGCGGATGGACGCGAACGAGGCCTGGGACACGCTGACCGCCAGGCGGATGATCGACAAGCTGCTGCCGTTCGCGCCGGAGTTCATCGAGCAGCCCTCTGCGGCGGAAAGTCCCTCGGCGCTGGCGCGGTTGCGCCAGGCAGTGAGCGTACCGATCGCCGCGGACCAGCTGGTCTCGACCCCGCAGCAGGTGTTCGAGGTTTGCCGCCACGCGGCGGCCGACGTGATCGTGCTGGGCATTCACGAGACCGGCGGGATCGGCGGGATGCGCAAGGCGGCGGCGGTCGCCGAGGCCGCCGGGCTGAACATCTGCCTGCACGGCTGCTACGAGAGCGGCATCACCACCTGCGCCAGCAACCAGGTGGCGGCTACCCTGCCCAATCTGGACGACGGCAATCAGATCATGGTCCAGCTGCTGGCCGAGGACGTCGTCGCCGCACCCCTGCTCGCGACGATGGACGGCCGGCTCCCGGTGCTGGAGGGACCCGGTCTCGGCTTCGAGCTCGACCGCGACGCCGTCGCCGGAGCGGCAGAGCGATACCGCATCCAGGCAGCCGCCGTCGGCTAGGCGGCCACGCGGGTCCGGGCCGCCTCCAGCACCCGCTCGGCGACATGCTCGGCCTGGGAGCGGATCTCGGGCACGGCGATGATCTCCCACAAGGCACCGCGGGTCACCGGGCCGACGGCGAACAGATCGCGCGACGGCTTGCCGCCGGCGCCGACCAGGGCACCCCAGGTCGTGCAGTCGACGCCGAGATGGAACGGGGCCGGCCGCGCCAGCCCGTCCGCGAGCATCTGCTGGATCAACGGCTCGTTGCTGCGGGCGTGGTCGCCCTTGGCTCCCGTGCAGTCGATCACCCGCTGCGCCTCGATCACCTCCTCCTCGGACTGCCCCTTGGGCCGCCAGCGTACCCGCAGGCCATCGGCGGACGGCTCGATCGCGGAGATGCGCCCGGCATGGGTCTGGATCGCGCCGGCGGTGCGCAGGCTGTTGAGGGTGGCGGCGACCGGTGGCGCCATGCGATGGCGATGGATGTCCCACCACGGCCGGACATGGCGGATGAAGCGCGCCTTGTCGGCGAGGCTGAGCCCGGCCCAGAGTGCCTGCGCATGCGGCCGCACGGCGTCGATCACCGCCCGCCAGCCGATCGCACCGGCGCCGGCGCGGCGCACCTCGCGCCGGACGGCGCGAAACAGCGCCAGCAGGCTGCGGCGATCATCGGCCAGCAGGTCGAGCTGCTCCCACGGAGAGGAAGGTGCATGGCCGAGCGGCAGGAGGCCGCGCCGGGAGATGGCGTGGATCGGCCCCTCGAAGCCCTGCTCGGCGAGCGCGAGGCACACGTCGACCATGGTCAGGCCGGTGCCGAGCACCACCACCGGCCGCCGCGGCTCCAGCGGTGCCGTCGCGGCCGGCGACCAGGGATTGTCGAAACAGCCGGGCAGCCGATCGCGTGCCTCGGGCAGGTTGCCCAGGGCGAGCACGGCGGCATCGACAGGGTACGTGCGCCCGTTCCCCGTCTCGAGCTGGTAGCCGCCATTGGCCGGCCGGATCGCCACGGCCTCGTCGGTGACGAGGTACAGATTGTCGGCGCCGTCCTGACGGGCGATCGCCTCGCGCAACAGCTCCTGGACGTAGGCGCCGAACACGGAGCGCCGCACGAACGTGCCGGCGATCGTGCGCTCGCCCGCCTCCGCGCGCTGCTCGGGCGGCAGGGCGTCCAGCCAGCGCACGAAGTGGTCGGGCTCGTCGGGGAACGCGCTCATGTTCTCCGCACGCACATTGACCAGGTGGCGCGGATTGTAGGTGCCGTAGGCGAGGCCGGGGCCGACCCGGTCGCCGCGCTCGACGAGATAGACCCGCTCGCCGGGAATGCAGCGCCACAGCAGGTGGATGGCGGTCATGACGCCGCTGAAGCCGGCGCCGATCACGGCGACCCGGCAACCTTCACAGGCCATCGGCTGGCCTCCCTGTTCGCGGGCGGTACGGGGTGCGGCTAGGCCGCGTCGGTGAACACCCGTGCCGCCCGGGCGCGGACCAGCACCTCGAGGCCGAGGCGCAGGCCGAGCTCGCGGTGCCGCGCGCGCGGCAGCTCGGCTTCCACGGGCTCGCTCAGGCCCGGCACCTGCAGCTCGACCCGCACGATCGGGCCGAGCGTGCTGACATGCACGACCTTGGCGCGCGTGCCTTCCTCGCCCGGCGCCAGCCTGATGACGTCGATGTCCTCGGGCCGCACATAGGCCTGGCCGCGACCGAGCAGCTCGATCGGCGCGGTCTCCGGTGCATCGACCCCGAACTCCTGGTGCCAGATCCGCGCCCGGCCGCGTGCCACCGTGCAGGGCATGCGGTTCACGTGACCCAGGAACTCGTAGACGAACGGCGTCGCCGGGGTCTCGTAGACCTCGTCGGGCGTGCCGACCTGCTCGATCTTGCCGTTGCTCATGACCACGACCCGGTCGGCGAGCTCCAGCGCCTCCTCCTGGTCGTGGGTCACGAACACCGAGGTGAGGCCCATCTCCTCGTGCAGCCGGCGCAACCAGCGGCGCAGATCCTTGCGCACCTTGGCGTCGAGCGCGCCGAACGGCTCGTCGAGCAGCAGCACCCTGGGCTCGATCGCCAGCGCCCGGGCCAGCGCCACGCGCTGCCGCTGGCCGCCCGAGAGCTGCGAGGGATAACGCTGTGCGAAGCCCTCGAGCTGCACCAGCTTGAGCAGGCGCATCACCCGCTCGCGGATCTCGCCCTCGGCGGGACGCACCCGGCGCGGCTTGACCCGCAGCCCGAACGCCACGTTCTCGAACACGGTCATGTGCCGGAACAGCGCGTAGTGCTGGAACACGAAGCCGACATTGCGGGCGCCGACATGCTTGGTGCTCGCGTCGATCCCGTCCATCTTGATCTTGCCGCCGGTCGGGAAATCGAGCCCGGCGATGATCCGCAACAGCGTGGTCTTGCCCGAGCCGGACGGGCCGAGCAGGGCGACCAGCTCGCCCGAGTTGATCTGCAGCGAGACGCCGGCGAGCGCGGTGAAGCCGTCGAACTGCTTCACCACCTCCTTCACCTTGATGCTCACGGTGCGTTACTCCCCAGGCTTCAATGGCGCCGTGCGGCGGCGAGTTCCGCCCCGAAGCGCCATTCGAGGACCGATTTCAGGACCAGCGTGACGAGCGCCAGCAGCGCCAGGAGCGAGGCGACCGCGAAGGCGGCGACGAAATTGTACTCGTTGTAAAGGATCTCGACGTGCAGCGGCATGGTGTTGGTCAGGCCGCGGATGTGGCCGGAGACCACCGAGACCGCGCCGAACTCGCCCATGGCGCGGGCGTTGCACAGCAGCACGCCGTAGAGCAGGCCCCACTTCACGTTGGGCAGGGTGACGCGCCAGAAGGTCTGCCAGCCGGAGGCACCCAACGAGAGGGCCGCCTCCTCGTCCTCGGTACCCTGCTCGGTCATCAGCGGGATGAGCTCGCGGGCGATGAACGGGAAGGTGACGAAGATGGTGGCGAGCACGATGCCCGGCACCGCGAAGATGATCTTGAAGTGGTGCGCGCCGAGCCAGGGCCCGATCCAGCCCTGCGCCCCGAACAGCAGCACGTAGATCAGACCGGCGATCACCGGGCTGACCGAGAACGGCAGGTCGATCAGGGTGATCAGCAGACTCTTGCCCTTGAACTCGAACTTGGCGATCGCCCAGGCGGCACACAGGCCGAAGATCAGGTTGGCCGGGACCGCGATCGCCGCGACCAGCAGCGTCAGCCTGATCGCCGCCAGCGCGTCCGGCTCGACCAGCGCCTCGAGATAGGCACCCAGGCCCTGTCGCAGCGCCTCGGCGAACACCGCGAACAGCGGCAGGAGCAGGAAGAGAAGCAGGAACAGCAGGACCAGGCCGGTGATCGCCACCTTGGCGAGCGGGCTCTCGGTCGTCGGGCGTCGGGCGGAGAACGTGAGCGTCGTGGCCATGACCGTCACCTCACCCCGCCATCCGGCGGCGCGACCAGGACTGCAGCAGGTTGATCACCAGCAGCATCGCAAAGGCGGCGATCAGCATGATGCAGCCGATCGCGGTTGCACCCGTGTAGTCGAACTCCTCGAGCTTGATGATGATCAGCAAGGGCGCGATCTCGGAGACGTAGGGCAGGTTGCCGGCGATGAAGATCACCGAGCCGTACTCGCCGACCGCCCTGGCGAACGCCATCGCGAACCCGGTCAGCATGGCCGGCGCCAGCGACGGCAGCACGACGCGGGCGAGGGTCTGCAATCTTGTGGCGCCGAGGGTCGCGGATACTTCCTCGACGTCGAGATTGAGATCCTGGAGCACCGGCTGGACCGTGCGGACGACGAAGGGAAGGCTCACGAAGGTGAGCGCCACGATCACGCCCAGGGGTGTGAACGCTACCTTGATCCCCAGCGGGTCGAGCAGCTGACCGACGAGGCCGTTGGGAGCGTAGATCGCCGCCAGCGAGATGCCGGCCACCGCGGTCGGCAACGCGAAGGGCAGATCGACCACGGCGTCGAGCACCCGCTTGAGCGGAAAGTCGTAGCGGACCAGCACCCAGGCGACGAGCGTGCCCATGACCAGGTTGAGCACCGCCGCGGCAAACGCCGCGCCGAAGCTCAGCCTGAGCGCCGCCAGCACCCGGGCGTCGGTGGCGATGTGCCAGAACTCGATCCAGCTCAGCGTCGCGGTGCGCAGGAACATCGCCGCGAGCGGGATGAGCACGATCAGGCTCAGATAGGCCAGGGTGAGGCCCAGCGCCGGCCCGAAGCCGGGGATGACGCTGGGCTGCCTGATCCTGAGCCCGCCGGTAAGGGCGGCCGCCATGGTCAGTTGGTCGGCTTGTAGATCTGGTCGAACACGCCGCCGTCGGCGAAGTGCGTGGCCTGCGCCTCCTTCCAGCCGCCGAAGCGGTCGATGCCGAACAGGACGACCTTGGCGAAGCGGGCGAGGTCACCCGGAGGCACGCCCTTGGTGTCGGTCGGGCGGTAGTAGTGCTTGGCCGCGATCGACTGCGCTTCGGGCGAGTAGAGGAACTCGAGATAGGCCTCGGCCTCCTTGCGGGTGCCCTTGGCGTCGACATTGCCGTCGACGATCGCCACCGGCGGCTCGGCGAGGAGGCTCTTCGCCGGCGTGATCACCTCGAAATTGTCGGCGCCGAACTCGGCCAGCACGAGATAGGCCTCGTTCTCCCAGGCGAGGAGGACGTCGCCGAGGCCGCGCTGGGCGAAGGTGGTCGTCGAGCCGCGGGCACCGGTGTCGAGCACGGGCACGTTGCGGAACAGGTCGGCGAGATACTGTCTGGCCTTAGCCTCGTCGCCGCCATGCTGGTCGAGCGCCCAGCCATAGGCCGCCAGATAGTTCCAGCGCGCGCCGCCCGAGGTCTTCGGGTTCGGGGTGATGACGCCCACGCCGTCCTTGGCGAGGTCACCCCAGTCCTGGATGCCCTTGGGATTGCCCTTGCGCACCAGGAACACGATCGTCGAGGTGTAGGGTGAGCTGGCGTGCGGCAGGCGGCTCTGCCAGTCCGCGGGCAGCTTGTCGGTCTTGTCCGCGATCGCGTCGATGTCGGCCGCGAGCGCCAGGGTCACCACGTCGGCGTCCAGCCCGTCGATGACGGCGCGCGCCTGCTTGCCCGAGCCGCCGTGCGACTGCTGGATGGTCACCGTCTCGCCGGTCTCCTGCTGCCAGTGAGCGGCGAACGCCTTGTTGAACTCCTGATAGAACTCACGCGTCGGGTCGTACGACACGTTGAGCAGGGTGACGTCGGCGAAGGCCGGTGCGACCAGAAGCGACGCAGCTAGGGCGGTCGCGGCCAGGATCGTGCGGCGGTGCAGTCGAGACATGTCTCTCTCCTAGGGTTCCGTCGAGCACGTAGAACTAGTTTGCTAGATCGATATGATAGAGTTTTTGCCGAGCTGCGCCGGCCTAGGCCACCGCCAGCAGGTGATCGTCGAGCGTGCCGCTGAGCGCGTCGGCCAGGGTCGTGCGGTCGAGGATCTCCGACATCGCATCGCGCACACTGCGCATGACCTTGCGGATGGCGCAGCTACGTTCGTCGGTGCAGTCGGCACAGCGCCGATAGCTGGTGATGCTGGCGCAGGGAAGCGGCGCGATCGGCCCGTCCATTGCCCGGATCACCTGGCCGAAGGTGATCGAATCGCCCGGGCGGGCCAGGCAATAACCACCGCTGCGCCCACGCTGGCTGTGCGCGAAACCGTGCCGCTTGAGCTCGACCAGGATCAGCTCCAGAAACTTTTTCGGCACTTTCTGCCGGTCGGCGATGTCCTGGATGAGCACGAGCTCCCCTGCCGGCGCTTCCGCCAGCATCAAGAGGGCTCGGAGGGCATACTTGGCTTTCTGCGACAGCATCAATTTTTCCTATCAGCGTCGTAGAGATTACTCTGCCCGTTCGGCCTGTCAAGCGCCAGACCGCAATCGCGCCGCTGGACGTATCGGAGTGCGGATGTCGCATCATCGCCACGGCGAAGCTGGAAAGGTCGGGCGGCCGCGCCGTCGCGCGACCGCCCAATGCCGGCGATACTGGTCGATGGACAGCCCTCGTACCATCGGCCTGGGACGGGTCGCCGGGAAACCGGAAACGCTCCGAGCGAGTTGACCGGGCAGCTATCGCCCGTCACCGCGAATCAGACGAGACGGCCGAGCAGATCGGCGACCCCAAGCACCACCCCGCCTCCTACGCCGCCGCAGATCGCGGCGCCGCAAAACAGGACGAGCCGGAACAGCATCGGGGCCTGATTGAGGGCAACGCCCTCCATACTCTCGATTTCATCGATCAGCGCCCGCCGCTCGGGATCGGCGGCCTGAGCGGCGG
>JBFWWD010000052.1:0-25826 GCA_050246385.1 Geminicoccaceae bacterium | reverse complement strand
GGCACGCTGCCGGTGTTCCTCGCGGTGGCGGCCACCCAGCGCTACGTCGTGCGCGGCATCTCCATGGGTGCGGTCAAAGGATAAACGCTTGTAAACCTATTGACATCGTGCCGGCAATGCGTCGCATCATGGCGACACGCGCCGCGGCAACGAGCGGCGAGGCACGAATGCCGGGGGAACGGCAGGGTTGGGAGCCAGCGCAGCCATCAGCGGCGAATCGGCGGGTCCGCGGGTCGGATCCGGGCTGCCACGGCTCGCGATCCGCAACGTGGTCAAGGCATTCCCGGGCGTGCGCGCCGTCGACGACGTCTCGATGGAGGTCCGGCGGGGTGAGGTCCACGCCCTGATAGGCGAGAACGGCGCTGGTAAGTCGACCCTGATGCACCTCGTGGCCGGGGTCTACGGACCCGATAGCGGCACCATCGAGCTGGACGGCACCTCGATCGCGGGCTTGAGCGAGAAGGGCACCGCCGACGCCGGCGTGGCCATGGTCTACCAGGAGCGCAGCCTGGTGGGCGCCCTCAGCGTCGCCGAGAACGTCTATGCCGGCCGCCAGCCCGCCAACGGCCTCGGGATCATCCGCCAGGGCGCCATGCTCGAGGGCGCGCGCCGCATCCTGGCCGATCTCGACGTTGACATCGACCCGCGCCTCCCGGTCTCGCGCCTGTCGCCGGGGCAGCAGCAGATGGTGGAGGTCGCCAAGGGGCTCTCCCATGAGCTCAAACTGCTGATCCTGGACGAGCCGACCTCGTCCCTGACCATCAACGAAAGCCGGCATCTGTTCCGCGTGATCCGGCGCCTCGCGGCGCAGGGCGTCGGGGTGATTTACGTCTCGCACCGCTTGGCGGAGATCTTCGAGATCTCCGATCGCGTCACGGTGCTCAAGGACGGCCGCGTGACGGGTGTGCGGGAGACCCGGGAGGTGGCCAGCCGCGACCTGATCGGGCTCATGGTTGGCCGCGAGCTCTCCTTCGAGCCCGAATCGAGACGCGCCGCGGCAGATGCGCAGGTGGCGCTCGAGATACGCGACCTGACCGCGGTGCCGGTGCAGCAGGCGTCGCTCACCTTGCGCTACGGGGAGATCCTGTGCCTCGCCGGCCTGCTCGGCGCCGGCCGCACGGAGCTGTGCGAGGCGGTCTTCGGCGCCCGGCCGATCCAGTCCGGCAGCGTCTTCGTGGACGGCCGCGAGCTGCGCCCGCGCGAGCCCGCCGACGCGATGGCGGCCGGCATCTCCATGCTGCCCGAGGACCGCAAGGAGAGCGGCCTGTTCATGGATTTCACCATCGCAGCGAACGTGGTGGCGGCGAACCTTGCAGCCTACACGCGTGGCGGGCTCCTGTCGGACGGCGCGATGCGTGCGGTCAGCGAGCACTTTGTCCGGGAGCTGCGGGTCGCCACGCCCGGCGTCGAGCGCGAGGTCAGGTTCCTGTCGGGCGGCAATCAGCAGAAGGTGTTGCTGGCCAAGTGGCTGGCTCGCCAGCCGCGGATCCTGATCGTCGACGAGCCCACTCGCGGTGTGGACGTCGGCGCCAAGGCCGACATCTACCGCACGCTGCGCGAGCTGGCGGCCGAGGGCCTGGCGCTGCTGGTCGTGTCCTCGGACATGCTCGAGGTCCTCGCCATCGCCCACCGCATCGTCGTGATGTCAGAGGGGCGGGTGGCAGGCGAGCTGGATGCCGCGGACGCCACCGAGATCGCGATCCTCGAGCTCGCGGCGCCCGTGGCACGCGACCGGCCGGGAGGCAGCGATGAGCAGTGAGGCAGCTCCCGGCGAGCTGGCGAGAGGCGCGGGGCGCCGGGGTCCTCGGGGCCTGCTGGCCGGAATCGCCACGGACCGGCGCCTGCTCCTGGCCGTGCTGGTCGTGGCTCTGGTCGCGCTCATGACCGTGCTCGAGCCCCGTACCTTCCCGCGGCCCGCCAACGCGGCCGTGGTGCTCCTGGACACGGCCCAGACCGGCATCCTCGCCTGCGGCATGATGGTGCTGATGATCAGCGGGATGTTCGACCTGTCGATCGGCGGCATCCTCGCCTTCTCCGGCATCATGGCCGGGCTTGCCGCCAAGTATCTGGGCCTGCCGCCGACCGTCGCCTTCCTCGTCGGCTGCGTCTGGGGCCTGCTGCTCGGCATGGTGAACGGGACGTTGGTCACCCGGTTCAAGATCAACGCGCTGATCGCGACCCTGGCGACGCTGTCGATCTACCGCGGCGGCCTGCAGCTCGTGTCGGGCGCGGGCGTGACCAACATCGGCAACGGCTTCACGGTCTTCGGCCAGACCCAGATCCTGGGCATCTACTCGCCGTTCTGGTTCATGGCGGCGATCTTCCTCCTGTTCGCCTTTCTGGTTGGCCGCACCCGCTACTTCCGCCAAGCCTACTATATCGGCGGCAACGCCCGGGCCGCGAAGCTCTCCGGCATCAATGTCGACCGGACGGTGTTCGTGTTCTTCGCGATCATGGGCCTGCTGGCCGGCCTCACCGGCGCGCTGTTGGCCTCGCGCCTGAACACCGCCGTGGTGCTCGCCGGGCAGGGCGTCGAGCTCAAGGTGATCACCGCGGTGGTCCTGGGCGGCGCCAGCCTGTCGGGCGGCGTCGGCACCATCGTCGGCGCCTTCCTCGGCGTGCTGTTCATGGCGCTCCTGCAGAACGCCATGATCATCGCCGGCATCAATCCGTTCTGGCAGCTGATCGTGGTCGGTACCGTGCTGCTGCTCAGCGTGGGGCTCGACCAGCTCGCGCGGGCGCGCGGCCATGCTTGAGGATATCTGCGGTTCCTGGGCAGACGGCCTGTCCCGGGCCGGGCCGCGGAGCACGAGGAGGCAGTGATGGGACGCATCGCAAGCTTCGCCACCGCACTGATGGCCCTCACCGCGGCCGGGTCCGCCTGGGCGCAGGCACCTGGCCCGACCGGCCTGGACGTGACGATCGGCGACCCGAGCCGCAGCGAGCAGGAATATGTCTGGATCAGCAACGCCTCGAACCTGCCGCTGTTCGTCGAGCGCGTCTATCCAGGGCTCGAGGCGGCGCGGAAGGCGCTCAACGTCAAGGTCCGCATCGCCGGCCCGACCTCGGTTGACCTCGCCTCGTTCATCACCACCGTCGACACCGAATGCACCAAGAACCCGGCCGGCGTAATCGTCGTCGGCGGCTGGGACGACGCGCTCGCCTCCGAGGTCGACAAGTGCATCGACAAGAAGGTCCCGACCGTCGTCACCGACGGCGACCTGCCGACCTCCAAGCGCCTGACCTATCTCGGCACCAACTGGTACAATCTCGGCTATCAGCACGGCCAGTATCAATGCCGCTACCATGCCGACGCCGGGCTGAAGGCGGGCGAGATCGGCACGATCTCCTTCCTCGCCGCGAGCAACTTCATCCAGGCCCGCCAGGGCCTGCGTGACGCCCTCGCCAAGGAATGCCCGGACGTCAAGGTGGTCGCCGACGAGGAGTCGGGGACCAACGTCGAGCAGGTCGCGGCCAACACCGCGGCGATCATCCAGGGCCATCCGGACCTGACCGGCATGGTCGGCTTCGATTCCGAGGCCGGCCCGGGCATCGTCCGCGCGGTCATCGAATCGGGCAAGTCGGGCCAGATCATCGTCACCTCCAATGAGGCCGGGCGCGACTTCCTCAACTCGATCAAGGACGGCACGGTGAAGATGATCAACATGGAGAAGTACGAGACCATGGACTTCTTTGCCGTCTTCTATCTGTACACGTTCCACAACGACATCATCCGTAATCTCGGCATGGATCACTGGCTCCAGAACCCGCTGCCGGCCATCGGCGATTCCGGCCTGATCTTCGTCACCGCCGAGAACGTCGATTCCATCCTCGCGGCCACGGCCGGCGCGCAGTAGCGGTGGAGAGAGCGATGCCGACCCGTGAGCTGACCCCGCCGGCGCCGGTCACCCTGGCGGCCTTCGACGCCATGTACGAGGAGGTGAAGAACTGGGGCCGATGGGGCTCCGACGACGAGCGCGGCACGCTCAACTACATCACGCCCGACAAGATCGCCGCGGCCGCGCGCCTGGTGCGCAGCGGCCGTACGGTCTCGATGGCGATCCCCATCAACAAGGTGGCCGGGCCGGACAATCCGAATCCGGCCGTGCACCTGATGTCGCTGATGCACGACATCCCGATCAGCGAGAGCGGGCTGTCGTTCGGCATGTGCTTTCTGGGCATGGCGAGTCACGGCGACTGTCATACCCACGTCGACGCGCTCAACCATGTCGGCTATCGCGGCCAGCTCTACAACGGCAAGCCTGCGACGCTCCTGACGTCGCGCGGCTCGGACTGGGGCAGCATCGCCGCCTATGCGACGGGCATCGTCGGTCGCGGCGTGCTGCTCGATGCCGCGAAGCACCGCGGCGTGGACTGGCTCGAGCCCGGTGAGGCGGTCACCCGCGCCGAGCTCGAGGCGATCGAGGCCGGGGCAGGGGTGCGACTGGGCGAGGGGGACATCCTGGTCTTCCGCACCGGTCACCACAAGCGCCGCCTGGCGCTCGGCGCCTGGAGCAACGAGTACCCGCCGGCGGGCGAGGGCAAGGCCGGCCTGCATGTCGACACGATCCCCTGGATGCACGAGAGGCGGATCGCGGCGTTCCTGCCCGACGGCGATGGTGAGACGGTGCCCAGCGACGTCGAAGGCATGCCCTACCCGATCCACGTCCTGCAGCTGGTCGCCATGGGCATGTGCATCTCCGACAGCCTGCAGCTGGAGGAGCTGGCCGAGGCCTGCGCGCAGGAGGGCCGCTCGGAGTTCATGGTGGCGGGCCTGCCGCTGCGCCTGCCGGGTGCTACGGGCTCGCCCTGGAACCCGATCGCCATCTTCTGAGACACGCGGCACGCGGGAGGCAGTTATGGAACGCCGGTTTGCGGGCAAGGTGGCGATCGTCACCGGTGCCACCAGCGGTATCGGCCAGGCGACGGCCGTGCGCCTCGCCAGCGAAGGTGCTCTGGTCGCCGTCAACCAGCTGCCGACCGTCGATCCGGGCGAGACGCTGCGGCTGGTCAGGGAGGCCGGCGGGGAGGCGTTTCCCGTCGTCGCCGACATGCGCGATCCCGCGGCGGTGACGGCGATGATCAAGGAGGTGGCGCAGCGCGGCGGTCGGCTCGACTACGTGGTCTCGAACGCCGCGATCAATCCGTTCATGCCTTGGGACGCCACCTCGATTGAGGCGTTCGACGAGCTGTTCGAGACCAATGTCAGGGGTGCCTGGGTAGTGTGCACCGAGGGCGCCAAGCAGATGATCGCCGAGGGCCATGGCGGCGCGATCGTCATGGTGAGCTCGATATCGGCCCATGTCGGCGCCCCGACCCAGGTCGCCTATTGCGGCACCAAGGGTGCCATCAGCATGCTGGCCAAGGCGCTGGGCTCGGTTCTCGGCACGCAGGGCATCCGCGTCAACGCGATCGAGCCGGGGGCGGTGGCGACGCCGATGAGCGCGCCCATGTTCGATATGCCCGAGGTGATGAAGTACTATCTCGAGCGCATCGCCCTGCACCGGATCGGCGATCCCAAGGAGCTCGCCGCGACCATTGCCTTCCTGCTTTCGGACGATGCGAGCTACGTCACCTCGGCGACGCTGCTCGTCGATGCCGGCTTCATCGTCAATGCCGAGCTTTGAGCCTAGCGTGGCAGCTTTGCCAGCGCCTCCTCGGCCAGGGCGCGGTCGGGCGTCTGCACGAACAGCAGCGCGTCGCCGCGCACCAGGACATAGAGCGGCCCGCGCGCGAGCTGCCCCGGGTCGCCGATGCGCGTGACCGTCCGCCCGGCCAGCTGCTCGTCCGCTCCGGTCAGGGGTGTGGCACTGGAGGCCTGCACCGCTTTGCGGAATGCGGGCAGCAGGCGCGCCGGGTCGGCTCCCTCGACGCGCCAGCCGCCGACCTCGGCGCGCAGCTCACCCTGGGAATATGCGCTGGCAAGGGTGAAATCGCCCCGGCTTCGGCCGAGCTCGGCGAGAAAGGCGTCGAACGCAGTGCTTTGCGTGCTCAGCTCCGTGCCCGACTGGCTGGCGAGGGTGAGCGCCTTGCCACCCAGCGTCGTGGGCAGCAGCGCCTCGAGGGCCGGATCGGCATGGCGTGCGTCCCCGGCCGCGGCTGGTGCAAGGGGCAGGGCGAGGAACAGGCCCGCCAGGATCGCGATCCGCAGCAATGTCGAGCCTCCGTCTGCCAGCGCCATCTCGGATCCACGGAGGACCGCGCTGCGGCAATCGTCAAGGCGAAGCCTGCTGTCGAGAAGCGATGGGAGACCCAGCCGGTGACCCTCGGCCCGAATGAATGTCTGTTGAACGCCCAGGATCTCGCGCAGCAGCTCTCGACCCCGGCACTGCTGCTCGATCTGGATGGCTTCGAGGCCAATCTGCGGGCGATGGCCGAAGCCGTGGCCAAGGCGGGCCGCAAGGTCCGGCCGCACGTCAAGGCGCACAAATCGGTTCAGGTGGCGAAACGGCAGCTAGCGGCCGGCGCTGTCGGCCTGTGCTGTGCCACCGTGCGCGAAGCCGAGATCATGGCCGCGGCGGGGCTCGACGGGCTCCTGCTCACGACTCCCGTCCTGGGTCGCGGCATGATCGAGCGGCTGCTGGCCGTGCGCGAGCGGATCACGGATCTCGCGGTGGTGGTGGACTGCGCCGCCGGCGTCGAGGCGCTGGCGGCGCGCGCACGGACCGAGCGGCCGGTCGGCGTGCTGATCGACATCGACATGGGCCAGTTGCGGACCGGCGTGACCAACGCCGAGGACGCGGTCGAACTCGCGCGCCTGATCGAGAGCCGACCCAGTCTGCGCTATCTCGGCGTGCAGGCCTATTATGGGCACCTGCAACATGTTGCGGCCCTGGCCGATCGGCGCGAGAAGGTCCGCGAGAAATGGGCGCGGCTCGACGGGTTCCTGGGCACGCTGCGGTCGGCGGGCCTGCCGGCCGGGATCGTCTCCGGCGGCGGCACCGGGACGCATCACCTCGACCTCGCCGAAGGGCCGTTCACCGAGATCCAGCCCGGCTCCTACCTGTTCATGGACAAGCAGTACCGAGCGGTGGAGCTGGCGCCGGGTGGCGCACCCTTCCAGACGGCGCTCACGCTCGCCACCCGCGTGGTCAGCAACGCCCAACCGGATCGGGTGATCGTCGACGCCGGCCTCAAGGCGATGGCGACCGAAGCCGGCCCTCCGCTCGTCGCCACGGGCGCCGCCACGAACGCGGGCTACATCTTCATGGGCGACGAGCATGGCGGCCTGCTCTGCCCGGGCGGCGCAAACCGGCCGGCGCTGGGCGCCCTCGTCACCCTGATCGCGCCGCACTGCGACCCGACCGTCAATCTCCACGCCCAACTTCACCTCGTCCGTGGCGGGCGGCTGGTCGACATCTGGCCGATCGAGGCGCGGAGCTACTGAGGCGCGTCAACTCCGAAGGATGGCTCACGCCCCGCGGGTGGTGCCGGAAAGGGCTCCGGCGAGGCAAAGCGCCGAAGGACATTCAGGGTCAGGCGTGCCACCTCGTTTGCATAGCCGTTCCAGGCCATGGCACCCGCCCAGGCAATCGAGCCCGTCGAGAACACGGCCCCGCCGTTCGGGGTCTCGAAGAAGACCAGGTCGGCGCGGACCAGCTCACTCTGCGTGCCGCTCATGTCCGGCGTCGGGTCGAGCATGTCCTCCGGCGTCATCAGGTAGATGTCGGTGTGGCGCTCCGTGCTGCCGAGCACGAGCGCGTGCGCCGGCGTGCCCAGCGCCGGATCGGCCCGGTCGATCTCCAGGCCCGCGGCCCCGCCGCCCGACAAGCCGAAATCGCCGAACGGACGGCCGGGCGTGGGATCGAGCCCCGCGAAGATGAACGCGGCACGGGGGTCGGTCGCGGAATCGGTCAGCCGGTAGGGCTCCGAAAGGTCGAAGCCCTGAGAGGCCATCACCAGCCCGCACAGGGCGGCCGAGGATCGGCCATTGCGGCGCCACAGCCCGCCATACTCGCCGGTGAAGGCGTGGTGGAACTGGCCGCGGCCGGGTTCCCAGGGCCGGATCCCGGCCTCCGAGCGGCGGCACTCGATCACGCCCGGATGGGCGTCGCTGAAGGAGATGCGCCAGTAGAAGCCGTTGCCGCCCAGATAGATGAGCCGGCCGCCGCGATCGACGAAGCCTTGCAGCGCATCGAGCATCTCGAGCGAGTGGTACTCGGGATGGGTGCCGGTCAGCACGACCCGATAGCGCCGCAGCAGCGACAGACCCTCGTGGTGGAGGTCCTCGTCGGTGATCACGTCGTAGCCGATCCCCTCGTGCTCCAGCCAGCCGGTGATGTGGGTGTCGGCGTTGAACTGCCAGAGATTGGAGCCGAGCCCGCCCAGGAAGCCCTTGATGCCGGGCTGCAGGTCGAGGATCGGCCGGTTGTGCGAGGAGTGGAACACGCCCGAGCCGTCGCCGTGCATCTCGTAGAACGAGAAGCCGAGCTCGGGATGCTCCTGCAGGAAGGCATGGTGCGGCTCGATCTCGACCAGCCGGCCCATGCCGATCTCGGTGCCGGGGACGTCCAGGCCCAGCCGGTGGTTGGCGTAGGCGAGGTAGCTCGCGGTCGGCAGGAGGAAGCAGACCTCGTTGCCGGTGGGCCGCCCGCGCGGTGGCCGCACCGCGAAGACGCAGTGATAGGCCCGGGCCGGGTCGTCGTCGGGCACCAGCCGGACGGCATAGACGCCGCTGCGCAGGTCCTCGGGCAGCCGGAAGGTGAAGTCCGTCTCCCAGCCGGCATCGGTCATGTCGTCGGCGTGGAAGTGGATGGCACTGTAGAGGTCGGGCCGCTTAGTCCAGTCGAGACAGGACCCGTCCCAGCGCCAGCCGGTCATCGCCCGGGCCGGGCACTGCCGGGTGACGCCGTGCAGGTGATGGGGCGAGGCGTCGCGGATCGCCGTCCCGGCGATCCCGTGGCTGAAATCCCAGTGCGCCACGAGATCGCTCCGCCGTGCGAGCCGTGCCGGGTCGGCGAGGCGGAGAAAGGCCTCGCCGGGGTCCAGCACGCCGGCCAGGATCACCGGCGAGTCGATCTTGCCGTCGAAATGCGCCTCGCCCGGGGCACGGGCGGCGATGGTGGCATGGGTCAGCCGCGACGCACTCCATGCCGGGTCCGCGGCACTTTCCTCAGACGCCAGCTCGGCGCCGTCGGCGTCGAGCGCGGTCAGGCGAAGCAGGTGCCGGCCGGCGTCATGGCTCGCGACCAGCACCGTCCAGCGCCGCAGCAGCAGGGCCACCGGGAGGCCGAGCGCGGATTCCCCGAGCCGGAAGCTCGGCCGGCCGGCAGCGTCGATGGCCAGCTCGACCTTGGCTCCCCCCAGGGCCAGCACGACCCGCTCGCCGCCGCCGAGCAGGGTCGGCCAGACGGGTACCGCGAGCGCGAAGCCAGCGAGGGCCGCGAGGACGCCGCCGCGGTCGGGGACATGGACGAGGGAACCCGGGCGGATCGGCTGGGCGCGGGCGGGCCGCGGGCCGCCCAGATCGAGCGCCACCGGCTCGTCGCGGTAGCCCGGGCCGTCGGGGTTGCGGTCGCCCTGGATGATCCGGCGCAGATCGGCCCGGTAGGAGCGGGCGCCGTACCCGCCGACCTTGACCGCGATCTCCTCGCCGGGTGCCGCGCTCAGAGTGCCCAGATAGCCAACGAGGCTCAGCATGACGCATCGGCCAGGGGTGGCCCGCCGAGGTCGTGCCAACGCCGCACGAAGACGTCACGCTCGGCGGCGGCGAGGTCGGTGTATTCCACGCCTCCGCACCGCGCGATCGGCTCGCCTCGCCGTGCCGGCAGTCGCGCCAGGGCCCAGCGTCGATAGGGCTCGACGCACAGGAGGACATATTTGTCCTCGGGCCCCCGGCCGCGCATCAGGTTGAGCACCCGCTGCAGGCCGGGGCTGTGATGGCCGAAGGGTCGCGCCAGGAACTCCCGGGCGTAGGGAAGATCCTCGGCGGTCAGGGCGTAGCGTGCCATCGGGTCCGGCTCAGGCCGCCGGGGCCAGCCCGGCCCAGACCTCGTCGAGCGTGCGGCGCAGCGTGCCGAACAGCTCGTCGATCTGCGCCTCGGTGATGATGAACGGGGGTGCGAGCACGACCGCACCGCCGAGCGGCCGGCAGATCAGGCCGTTGCGCAGCGCCTGCCGCGCCACGCGCTCGGAAACGTCGAGCCGGCCGTCGAACGCCGCCTTGCTGCGCTTGTTCGCCACCATCTCCAGCGCCCCCATCAGCCCGATGCCGCGCGCCTCGCCGACCATGGGGTGATCGGCCATCCCGGCCAGATGCTTCTGGAACAGGGGAGCCACCTGCTCGACATTGACGAACACCCCGCCATCGAGGAGCTGGTCCAGCACGGCGAGCCCGATGGCGCAGCCGACCGGGTGGCCGCCGGTGGTGAAGCCGGTGGGCAGCTCGTCGAGTGCTGCCGACGCCTTGGCCACCCGCTCCGATATCGCGGGCGACAGGACGATGGCGCCCATCGGGAAGAAGCCGCCGGTGATCACCTTGGAGGCCACGACGATGTCGGGCTCGATGCCGTAGGTGAGCGAGCCCCAGAACTTGCCGGTGCGCCCGAAGCCGCAGATCACCTCGTCGGCGATCAGCGGCACGCCATATTTCCGCAGCACCGGCTGGATCGCCTGGAAATAGCCCTTGGGCGGCGGGATCACGCCGCCGGCGCCGAGCACCGGCTCGGCGAAGAAGCCGGCGAAGAACTCCGGCCCGGTGTTGCGGATGGTCTGCTCGAGCTCGAGCGCCAGGCGGCCCGAGAACTCCTCCTCGCTCTCGCCGGCCAGACCCTCGCGCCAGTGGTGCGGGCAGGTGAGATGACGAACCTCCGGCAGCGGCAGGCCCGAGGCCGAGCGGACATAGTCCTTGCCGGTCAGGCTCGAGGTCATGATCGTCATGCCGTGATAGGCGTTCTTGCGGCTGAGCAGCAGGCGGCGGTGCGGTTTGCCCTCGGCCTCGGCCAGGAACCACAGGAGCTTGACGACGGTGTCGTTCGCCTCCGAGCCGGAATTGGTGAAGAACACCCGGTCCGCCTCCATCGGGGCCAGGCGCGTGATCCGCTCGGCGAGATCGAGGGCGGACTGGGCGACCCGGCCGAAGAAGGCGTGGTACGCCGCGAACTTGGCGTAGGCGTTCTGGGCGGCTTCGACCAGGGCGGGGTTGTCGAAGCCCAAGACCACGTTCCACAGGCCCGAATTGCCCTCCAGATAGCGCCGGCCCTGGTCGTCGTAGATGTAGATGCCCTCGCCCCGATCGACAATCACCGGCCCCGACTGCTCGAGCGTGGGGATGTGCGAGAAGCCGTGCAGGAAGGCGCTTGGATAGTTGCGGGCGGTCATGGTCTCGTGCTCACAGGGATGCCGACGCCCGCCGGCTGCGGCGGGCGTCCGAGAGTGTCGATCTTCAGGCGCTCAGTTCGCCTTCACCCGCGCCCAGGCGCGGTCATAGATCTTCAGATCGGCTCCCAGGTCCTCGAAGATCTGGAGCTTCGCCCGCACCTCGGGCGGAGGATTGGTCGCCGGGTTGTTCTTGAGGTCCTCGGGCAGGAGCGGGATCGCGGCGGTGTTCACCGAGCCATTGGTGAGCATCGTCGTATTGAGCACCGAGACCTCTGGCCGAAGCATGAATTCCATGAACTTCTTGGCATTCTCCTTGTTGGGTGCCGTTTTCAGCATGCAGATGTTTTCCTGGTACATCGTGGCCCCCTCGCTCGGGATCACGAAGCCGAGCTCGTCGGGCCTGCGGTTCACGTTGAGGAGGGCGCCGACATAATAGTGCGACGCGGCGATGTCGCCGGATTCGACCAGCGGAAGCACGTCGTAGCGGAACGCCGCGACGTTCGGCTTCTGCTCCAGGATGAACTCCTCCGCCGCCTTGATCTCCGCGGGGTCACGGGAGTTGACCGACTTGCCGTCGACGATCAGGCCGATGCCCAGGGTCTCGCGCAGATCGTCCAGCAGCGTGATCTTGCCGGGATTGTTCTTTGCGTATTCGAACAGATCCGCCCAGGAGGTCAGGTCGTGGCCGATGACCTTCTTGTTGTAGAAGATGCCGACCGGGCCCCAGGCATAGGGCAGGCAATACTCGGCCTTGGGGTCCTGCTTTGAGCGCAGCGCTGCCGGGTCGATATTCTTGAAGCCCTCGGCCTGGTTGATGTCGGTCTTCTCCAGCAGGTCGAGCTGCAGCATGATGTCGTTCATGTGCACCGACGGCCAGATCAGATCGTAGCCGGTGGCACCCGCCTGGATCTTGGCCAGCATCTCCTCGTTGGTGGAATAGGTGTCGAGCGATACGTTGACGTCGTATTCCTTGGCAAACTTGTCGATCACCTCGGGGTTGATGTAGTCACCCCAGTTGTAGAGATGCAGCTCGCCCTCCGCCGATGCGGGGGCGGCCGCGGCGGCCAGGAGCACCGCGCAGGAGGCGGCGGAGACAAGCAGCTTGCTGACGGACATGTGCATCTCCCAGTGCTTCTCAGGTTCTTCGGGACCGCAGATACAGACCGATGCTCGCGATGACGAACGAGAAGCAGATCAGCAGCACGGCGAGCGCATTGATCTGCGGCCTTATCCCGCGCCGCATCATCGCGAGGATGAACAGCGGCAGCGTCTGCGTGTCGACGCCGGCGATGAAGTAGGTGATCACGACATCATCGAGCGAGATGATGAAGCCGAGCAGGAATCCGCCGACGATGCCCGGCATCAGGATGGGCAGCGTGACGCGCCGGAAAGTCGTCCAGGGGCCGGCGCCGAGATCGGCCGAAGCGCGCTCGAGCGACTGGTCCATGGTCGCGAGCCGCGCGGAGACGACGACATAGGCATAGCAGGTCAGGAACGTGCAGTGCCCGACGATGATCGTGAACAGGCTCAGCTGGATGCCGGCGCCGACGAAGAAGATCAGCAACGCGATCCCGAGCACGATGTCGGGCATGACCATCGGCAGCACCAGAAGAGCCTGGTAGAAGCGCTTGCCGACGAAATGGTAGCGCGCCAGCGCCAGGGCCGCGGCAGTCCCGATGACGGTCGAGACGGCACTGGCGCAGAGGGCCACGACCAGGCTGTTGCGCACCACCTGGAAGATGCGCTCGGGGTTCTCGGTGAAGGCGGCGTCGAAGCTGGCGCCGGCGGGGACCATGCCGAACAGGCTGGCATACCAGTCGGTGGTGAAGCCGCTCCAGACCGCCATGTTGATGGCGTTGGCGTTGAAGGAATAGACGAAGATCAGTGCCAGCGGCGCATAGAGGAACAGCATGAACAGGGCGCCGTAGGCGGTCAGCGCCCACCGGCCGAGATCCGCGCTACGCATGCCCGTCTCCTGCGCGCGCCCGCGCGGTGCGCAGGACGACGAGCAAGAGCACGATCAGCACGCTCGCCATGATCACCATGGCCAAAGCCGAGCCGAACGGCCAGTTCCGCGCCTGCAGGAACTGCCGCTCGATCACGTTGCCGGTCATCTGCACCTTCGAGCCGCCGAGGAAGGCCGGCACGATGAAGTTACCCAAGGCCGGGATGAAGGTGATCAGGCTGCCGGCGGCGATCCCCGGCGCGGTCAGGGGCAGGACCACCCGGCGAAAGGTCTGTAGGGCACCGGCACCGAGGTCCTGCGAGGCCTGTACCAGGGACCAGTCGAGGCGCTCCACGCTGGCGTAGATCGGCAGGAACATGAATGGCACGAGGACGTAGACGAGCCCGAGGACGACCGCGAACTCCGTGAACAGCATGTTGAGCGGCTCATCGATTGCGCCGACGGTCATCAGGGCCGTGTTGATCGTGCCCGTCGGCCGCAGCAGGAGCAGCCAAGCGTAGATGCGGACCAGGAGATTGGCGAAGAAGGGCAGGGTGATCGCGAACAGGATCAGGTTCTTCTTCGTGCCGTCGAGGCGGCTCACCCAGAACGCGACCGGATAGCAGACCAGCAGCGCCACGACGACCGTGATCGCCGCATACTGCAGCGAGTTGAGGAAGATGCCGAGATAGAGCGGCTCGAACTCCTCGCCGCCGCCGAGCGGCCAGCCGAAGATCCGGCCGTAATTGTAGGGGTAGAACGACCAGACCACGCCGCCATAGAGCCCGGGCTCGAGGAAGCTGTAGACCACCATGATCGCGAGCGGCACAAGGAAGACGATGCCAAGCAGGAGCGAGACCGGCGTCAGCAGCAATATCAGCGCCCGCGTCCTGGCCCGCTCGTTGGCGCCGCGCCCGCTCATTGCCGGCCCCGCCGCTCCATGACGTGAGGGGCCGCCGGCGAGTAGGCGAGCCTGAGCGTCCGGCCGGGCGCGAGGTCGATGTCGGCGTCGCCGCGGACGTGGCGGTGCAGCGCCTGGACGGCGACGCCGCTCGGCAGGCGGCCGTAGAGGTGCAGGTCCGAGCCGACGAAGACGACGTTCTCGAGCGTGACTTCGAGCGACGGCGCCGTCTCCCCGTGCCGGGCGAGGCTGAGATGCTCCGGCCGAACCATGACGTCGACATGCTCGCCGTCGCGCGCACCGTTCTCGGCGATATGCAGGACTCCACCGCCCTGGAGCTCGACGAGGCTGGTCCCGCCCTGCGTGCGCGCGGTGCCGGTCAGGATGTTGCTCGTGCCGATGAAGCCGGCGACGAAGCGGCTGGCAGGTGTGTCGTAGATCTCGCTTGGTGTCCCGAGCTGGAGGATCCGCCCGCTGTCCATCACCGCCACGCGGTTGGACATGGTCAGCGCCTCCTCCTGGTCGTGGGTGACGAACAGGAAGGTGATCCCGACCGTGTGCTGCAGCTTCTTCAGCTCGATCTGCATCGACTGGCGCATCTTGCGGTCGAGCGCAGAGAGCGATTCGTCGAGCAGCAGCACGCGCGGCCGGTTGACCAGCGCGCGGGCCAGTGCCACCCGCTGCTGCTGCCCGCCGGAAAGCTGCGCGGGCCTGCGTCGCTCCATCCCCTCCAGGCCGACCAAGGCAAGCACGGCGGCGACGCGCCGGTCGCGCTCGACCCGCGGCAGGCCGGCGACGTCCAGGCCGTAGCCGACATTGCCGTCCACGGTCATGTGTGGGAACAGGGCGTAATTCTGGAACACCGTGTTGAACGGGCGGCGGTGCGCCGGCACACCACCCACGGGGCGGCCGTCGAGGTCGATCTCGCCGGCGTCCAGATCCTCGAAGCCGGCGATGACCTTGAGCAGCGTGGTCTTGCCGCAGCCCGACGGCCCGAGCAAGGTCAGGAACTCGTTGTTGCGGATCGCGAGGTCGACGCCGTCCAGCGCCGTCACGACGCCCCCTTCCGGGGTACGGAACGATTTGCAGGCCCCCGACACGCGCAATAACGCCGAGTGCCCGTCAGGGCCTTCCTGCATGGTGGACGCGCAATCCTTGATTTGCGTCTTGTCCGAGCTAGTGCCACACTTGCGATGGTTGACGCAGGCTAGAGTGCATTTTGCAGCCGGTAAAGCGCAATATGGCGAAAGCTCAACGCGCGCCGGCGCCGATGCTCCGGAGCGCGCTCCAGAACGAGCTCGTCGAGCGGATCAAGGAGCTGATCCGGGGCGACGGTGCCGGGACCCGCGGCCGGCTCCGCGCGGCCGCCTTGTCCCGCGTTCTCGGCGTATCGCGCACCCCGATTCTCGCCGCGCTCAAGCATCTGCAGCTGTCCGGGATCCTGGCACGGCATCCGCGCGGCGGCTTTGTGGTCACCCAGGTCCCATCGCCGAGCTTGGCCGCACTCGGTGGGGATCCAGGAGCCAACCTGTACGGCCGCATCCTGCGCGACATTGTTATGGACGAGACGCCCGATGCCGGCTCCGAGAGCGCGTTGATGCGTCACTACGGGGTCGGGCGCGGCGAGATCCTGCAGGTCCTGCGGCGGCTGGTCCGCGAGGGGTTGGCCGAGCCGCTGCCGGGGCGCGGCTGGACGATGCTCTCGATCAATGTCGGGCAACTCGCGCGCAGCTATCACCTGCGCAGCCTGCTCGAGCCGGCCATGCTGAGCGATCGGAGCTATCGGCCGGACGCCCAAGCCCTGGCGCGTCTGCGGGCCGAGCACCGCGCGGCGCTCGACGGCCTTTCGTCCGATTCGCCCTGGCAGGAGCTGTTCGAGCTCGATGCCGGCTTTCACGAGGCGCTCGCGCGCGGTGCCGGCAACGAGATGATCGTGGAGATCATGCGCCGGCAGAATCGTCTGCGCCGGCTGGCGGAGTTCGTCGGCTATTGCCGGCTCGAGCGCGTGCGCGCATCGATGCAGGAGCATGTGGCGATCATCGACGCCCTGCTGGCGGGCGACCGCGACTGGGCCGCAGCGCTCATGCGGCAGCACCTGGCAGTCTCGCGCAAGGAGACCGAGGAGCATTTCGATCACGACCGCCGGGCCTTGGGGGCCGCCGCCGGGTTGTCCCGGGTAGCCTGACCGCGGCGACGCCGTTGGAGAAGCAGCGTTGATGGCCGATCCCGTCCTCGTCTCGCCCGCCGGTCGGCGCCGCGGCCGCGGCTTCGCGCTGCCGCTCCCCGGCACGCCCGGCCCGTGCAACGCGATCACCGACGTGCCGGGCGTCGCGGTCGGCTTCACCACGCTGATCGCCGACGGGGCGGCGACCGTGCGCACGGGCGTCACCGCCGTCCTGCCGCGGCCCGCCGAGCGCCTGCTCGAGCCGGTCTGGGCCGGCGCCTTCTCGATGAACGGCAATGGCGAGATGACCGGCGTGCACTGGATCGAGGAGGCCGGCTGGTTCACCGGGCCGATCACCATCACCAACACCTTCTCGGTCGGCCTGGCACACCACGCGACGGTGCGCTGGATGATCCGCCGCTTCCGGCCGGAGTTCGAGAAGTACCTCTGGGTCCTGCCGGTGGCGGCCGAGACCTTTGACGGCTGGCTGAATGACATCGCGGGCCAGCACGTGACCGAGGCCGACGTCACGGCCGCGATCGACGGCGCGCGGCCCGGGCCGGTGGCCGAGGGCAATGTCGGCGGCGGCACCGGCATGATCGCCTACGAGTACAAAAGCGGCACCGGCACGGCGTCGCGCCGGGTAAGGCTCGGCGACGACCACTTCACGGTGGGCGTCCTAGTCCAGGCGAACCACGGCCGGCGCCCCTGGCTGAGCGTGTGCGGCGTGCCGGTCGGCGCCAGCCTGACCGAGGGCCGGCTGTGGGGCGAGGAGCGCGGCTCGATCATCGTCGTCGTGGCCACCGACGCGCCCCTGATCCCGACCCAGATCAAGCGGCTGGCGCGCCGGGCGGCGATCGGCATCGGCCGTGGCGGCACGCCGTCCGGCAACAATTCCGGCGACATCTTCCTGGCCTTCAGCACGGCGAACGCCCCCGGCCCGCTGCCGGAGCCGCCCGTCCTGACTTTCACCGCGCTGGGGAATGATCGGCTCGACCCCTTGTTCCTCGCCGTCGTCGAGGCGGTCGACGAGGCGGTGCTCAACGCCATGCTCGGCGCCGAGACCATGATCGGCCACCAGGGCCACCGGGTCGAGGCGATCGACGGGGAGGTGCTGGCCCGGATGGTTCAGGCCGGACGGTGAATCATTCCGAGGGTTTCGTTGATGCGCCGGCAGCTTGCGATTCGAGGTACCCTCGGCGGCTATTCCGGCTACGACATCACCGTGCGGAGCTTTGTTCGTGCGCTCGGTGCCTTGGGCGTCGATCTCGAGCTGATCGACTTTCCCGCATGGTCCAGCCTGCGTCTGCCTCCCGCCAAGCTGTCGCCTCCACTTTCTGTCCCCAATCCGTCCGTGAGCTCGTCGACCATCGTCCAGTTCTGCATGCCGCCCCAAACGTTGCGCTATGCGGGTCTGCGGGCGATCAACTTCACCATGTTCGAGTATGACCGGGTGCCGCGAGCCTGGCTCGAGCATAGTCTGCGGCAGCACCATCTCGTGGTACCGGAGGAGAGCTCGCGAGCGGCGTGGCTCGCCGAGGCCTTCCCGCCGGAGCGGATCTCGCTCTGTCCACTCGGCGTCGATTGCGAGCGGTTCCGCCCCGGGCTGGCGCCGCTGCCGCTTGATGAGGTCCGCGGCCGCCCGATCGGCGCGTACCGGACGCGGTTTCTCAATGTCGCCTCCGTCATCCCGCGCAAGAACCTGCTGGGATTGCTCCGGGTCTGGCTCGATGCTACCCGCGCCGACGATGACGCCGTCCTCATCCTCAAGCTGAGCCATTCCGGCTCGGCAGCGGCCCGCCTGATGCGCGATCTCCATTTCCTCGAGCGGAGCCTCGGCCGGACGCGCGATCAGGCGGCAGCGCTGCTGCTGCTCGATCCGAGCCTCAGCGACGCGGAGATGCCGCGGCTCCATGCCAACGCGACGCATTATTGGAGCATGTCGCACGGCGAGGGATGGGACCAGCCGATGACCGAGGCGGCCGCCTGCGGTCTCCGGCTGATCGCGCCCGACCATACCGCCTACCGGGCCTATCTCGACCCGAGCGTGGCGACCATGCTGCCCTGCGCACGGCGGCCGGCGCGCCGGCCCGACGAGGAGGATGCCGATCCCCACGCCTATCGCTCCCTGTTCACGGCGGAACCTCATTGGTGGGAACCCGACCGTGAAGCGGCGATCGCCGCCGTCCGCACCGCCATCGACCAGCGCGACGCCCCGAACCGGGGCGCCCGAGCGCGGATGACGAGCTTGACCTGGGAAGCCGCCGCCCGGCGGCTGTGCGCGATCGTGGATGGCGTCGAGGCCGGTGCGGGCGCCGGACCGTGACCGGTCACTCGTCCGACATCAACCTGCGGATCTGCCGCGTCACCACCGTCCGTGCATAGCGCCGGGCGACGAGCGCGCGCCCGTTGGCGGACAGGGTCGCCGCCAGCTCCGGCCGGCACTGCAGCCGATGGCAGGCCGCGGCCAGGGCCTCGGCATCGGTGCCCAGGAGCAGATGGATGCCGTCCTCGGCCGCGAGCCCCTCCGCACCGACCGGCGTGGCGACGACCGGGCGAGCATGGGCCATGGCCTCGAGAATCTTGATCCGTGTCCCGCCACCTGCCCGCAGCGGTGCCAGCACCACGTGGCTCGCGGCGTAGAACGGCCGCAGCTCGGCCACGCGGCCGGCCACCACCACATCGGGCATCCCGGCGAGCGGCGCGAGCGCGCCGGCCGGCCCGCCCACCAGGACGAGGCGCAGCGGCGAGGGGCTGTGGCGGCGCAGCGCCGGCAGGACCTCCCTGGCGAGCAGGAAGGCCGCATCCAGGTTCGGCGGATAGCCCATGGTACCGACGAACAGGAGCGTGAACGGCCCCGCCGGGCCCGGTGCGGGCGGCACCACGGGCGACCGGACCGCGTTGGGCACGCACACGGCCCGCAGCCCGAGACGCCGGCCCACCCGTTCGGCATCGCCCGGCGCTGCGAACGAGACGAGGTCGAACCGGGGCGCCCAGTCGGCAGCAAATCTCGCCCACCTGGCACTCTCGGCCCGATGGGCGTCCGCCTCCCCCGGCCGCACCAGACCGCCCGGCAAATCGGCCATGGAGGCCACGGCGCATGCGTCGTCGTCGTCGGCATCCAGGCTGGAGCGCGTGGCTCCGAGAAAGGGCGCTGCGAACGGCGCCATGTAGAGCCTGAAGGCGTGGACGCGGTCGAAGCGCCCTGGGCCGAGACAGGCGAGCGCCGCCCGGACGGCCGTGGGTTGGGCGAACGAGGCGAGCCGCGGCAGGCGGTAACCGGCCATGGCGGCGGCCCGCCAGGCGGGATCGGGGATCGCGGCGATGTGATCGAGCAGGGGATCCGATGCCGGGCGAATCACCAGCGCTTCTGCGCAGCCTTGGGTGACCCGCGGCCAGGCGCGGGGTGGAGCCCCCGTCCCGAACAGGTCGACGACGAGCAGCCGGACGTTCCAGCGCCCGCAGAACGCCCGCAGGAACAAGGCGCCGCGCATGGCCAGCCCGTTGCCCCGGTCGTCCGGCAGCGTCGGGCTGACGAACAGCAGCTCGGGTCGATCCGGGCGGCCCCGACCGCGGTCGTCGCGTCTCGCCAACAGGATCACCGGCGGTCCCAAGGAGCCTCGCGCAGCTCGCCACGACATTTGCCGCCCTTGCCAAAGGCGCCACCGTCACGCAACCTGTCCACGGGGATTTTCAAAGCTACAAAACACCGCCCCTATCCCGACCAGGGGTAGGGCATCGGGATCATAGGCATGGCGCAACGGCATCGGGCCGCCGCAGATCTGCAGTTCCAGGCGATGGGCGACGGCTACCTGGTCAACGAGGCCGGAAGCGATCAGGTCCATTTTCTCAATCACACCGCCATGCTCGTCCTGCTGCTGTGCGACGGCGTCGCGACCGCGGCGCAGATCGCCGTCGAGCTGCAGGTGATCCACGATCTGCCGGCGCCGCCGCTGACCGATGTCGAGGACGTGCTGACGCAGCTCCTTGAGCAGGGCGTCATCCAGCCGGCGGCGAGAGCATCGGGTGCTGACGGGGCTGGGGTTTCATCCGAGAACATCGAGCACGGTCGGGAGCCGGCACATGCATGAGGACGATCGCGAAGCGGATGACGGGGCAGGTGTGAGCTCGCTGAGCGACCGGCGCTCGGCGCTGCTCAAGCTGCTCGCCGGCTCCGGCGCCGCCTACTCGGCGCCGCTGGTCGCATCCTTCTCCATGGGTGGGCTGAGCCTGCCGGCCCAGGCCGCCCAGCCACCGCTCGCCGGCAACCAATGCCTCTACTATTATGGCGGGAACCAGCCCCGGTACCAGCCGCACTACCGAATCGACTTCAAGGCGGCCTATCGACTGGCCGGCGTCGGTCCCAGCCGATTCGTCCCCGTCTACCTGCTGGTATTTCCAGCCGATGGCTTGGTTGTCGATCCCGATGGCTGGTCGTGCAGGACCTTGACATACTTCGGCATTGGAACGGAAGTACTCGTAGAGCCCGCTTATCCGGTTTACTTGAACATATCGAACTCCAGCTCGATATTTACGCTCGTTCCTGAACAGGAACAGTCCTCTGGCGGTGAAACGATCCGCGGTGGCGGTCCGCTGGTGTTGAGCCGCTACGCCATCATCAACCTGACAGCCGACAACCGGTACCCGGTCAAGCCGTTCACGACCACGATACAGTTCGGTGCATCGTTCAATCTCGTCATGAACTGCGGACTGTTGAGCATCAAGCGCGTGAGTGGGCCGGCCAGGCTGACCGGGATCGATCCTCTGGCGCGCGTCGTGCCCAGCGGCCAGATTCCCCTCGCGAAAGTCCCCAGCGGGGAGCCCTAGCAGGCATGGGCAGATCCGAACCGGGAGCATGACGGCTTGAGCCGTGCTGTCGTCTCGGCCGCCATGATCGTGCGCGACGAGGCGCATCACATCACCGATTGCCTGACCTCGCTGGCTGGCGTCGTCGACGAGATCATCGTGGTCGACACCGGGTCGTCCGATGGGACGCCGGAGTTGGCGCGCGAGCACGGCGCCAGCGTGTCCCACGAGCCGTGGCGGGACGACTTCGCCGCCGCGCGCAACAAGGCGCTCGAGCTTTGCTCGGGCGAGTGGGTGCTCTACATCGACGCCGACGAGCGGGTCCGGTCGGGCACAGGCGCCGGACTGCACGACCTGCTCGACGATGCCGCGCTCGGGGCCTGTTTCGTCGCGCTGGTCGCCAAGTCCGGCTTCCGGCCCTATCGCGAGATGCGGCTGTTTCGCGCCCATCCGCGAGTGCGGTTCCGAGGCGTCATCCATGAGAACATCTGGCCCGCGCTCAATCTTTATCTGAGCGCGACGGGGCGTCGGATCGCCCAGAGCGAGCTCGTGCTCGACCATGTCGGTTATGAGGGTGACCAGTCCCACAAGCATCGGCGCAACCTGCCGCTGCTGCTGCGTGCGCTCGAGGCCGATCCCGACCACGTCTACTGCTGGACGCATCTCGCCAGCATCCGGCGTGATTCGGGCGATGCGCGTGGCGCGCGCGAGGCGCTCGTGGCCGGTATGGCTGCGGCGCGGCGCCAGCCGCGTGGCCCGAGCCAGAATGCCGGCGCGTTCCTCGGCCTCGCCGACCTCGAGCGGGCCGAGGGCGGTGACGCCCGGCCGATCCTGGACGAGCTGCTGCGGCTGTTTCCGGACAATGCGCAGGGGTTGTTCCTGCGGGCGCAGCTCAATCTCGACGAAGGCCGCGTCGAGGCGGCCGAAGCCGATTTCCGCGCGCTTGCCGCCTGGCCGGACAGCGACGTCGAGGCGACGAGCTCGTTCGGCTATCTCGAAGGGCTGTTCGATGCGATCGCCTTCGAGGGCCTGGGCGCATGCTGCTGGCGCCAGGGGCGCCATGCCGAGGCCGCCGACTGGTTTGCCCGCGCTCATGCCTGTGCGCCGGAACGCGCCGAGCTCGGCTACAAGCAGGCGTTCTGCCGTGGCCTGGTCGACGGGTCCGCGAAGGCCTCCGCCTGAACACCGGTGATTCGCGTGAGCCGCTCCCCGACCCTGGCGACGGGCGCTACGTCGTCTCGACCAGGATGACCGGACTGGGCGATCGGATCATCTGCCTGGGTGCGGCCTGGCGCTATGCGCGCCTCACCGGCCGTACCCTGATCGCCGACTGGCGCCATGGCGCCTATGGGCTGCCGAACGCCGCCAATCAGTTCGCAGCCTGCTTCGAGCCGGCACCGCTGCTGGCCGGCGTCCCCTTCCTCGGCAATTACGGCCTCGGCCGACCGCTCCTGCCGCGGCCGCGTCACCCGCCGGCCTGGGACGACGACCGGCTGGTGATCTGGCCCTATCTGCGCGACGACGCCGCGGTGCTCTCCGATCGGGACGAGGCCGTCACCCTGATTCGTGCCGGCAGGGACGTGGCGGCGCCGACGGTCGTGCTGGACGCCTGCGTGAACGACGGCCTCGTCAGGTTCGAGGAGGCGAGGGAGTTCCTGCGGGGTCTGCGCCCGGTCGCGACGGTAGCCGCGGCGGTCGAGCGCTTCGTGTCCGCGCATCTGCGCGGTGGCCCGGTGATCGGCCTGCATGTCCGGCACGGCAATGGCGGCGTCACTGGTCATGCCCACTATTGGGAGCGGTTCGAGGCCGCGATCGGGCGCTGCGCGCGGGCGGTCGAGGCGGCGCGGGCTGCGCTCGGCCGCAGTGCTCCCGTCCTGCTCTGCACCGACAGCGAGCCGGTCGAGCGGGCTTTGCGCGCGCGGCTGGATGCCGTGATCGTGCGCGACAAGCGGTTCCGTGCCGCCGGTCAGGGCGAGCTGCATCTTGGGCCGGGCGCCGCCGGCACCCAGCGCGACGCGCTGGCCGAGATGCTCCTGCTGGCCGAATGCGAGGCGCTGATCCGGTTTCCGCCCGGCAGCTTCTTCAGTGTGCTCCCGGCCGTCCTGAAGCGGACGCACCGGGTCGTGCCGGAGACGCTCTACGACCTGCAGGCGCCGCTGGACGAATCCGACCCGCTGTCCCCGGCACTGCTGCTCTGAGGGCGCCGCAGTTGCGCCTCGACCCAGCGATAGGTCGCGGTGATCCCCTCCACCAGTGGCCGCGACGGCGCCCAGCCGAGGCGCTCCCGGATCAGCCCGTTGTCCGATGTCCGCCCGCGCACCCCCGTCGGCCCCGCCACGTGGCAGATGGCGAGGGTCTTGCCGGCGACGCCGATCACCATGCGTGCCAGCGCGTCGATGCTCACGGTCTCGGCGGAGCCGAGATTGATCGGCTCCGCCACGTCCGATCGCATCAGCCGGCAAATGCCCTCGATGCATTCGTCGATGAACAGGAACGAGCGGGTCTGGCGGCCATCGCCCCAGACCTCGATGCTGCCGCCGTCCGGCGCTTCGGCCACCTTGCGGCAGATCGCGGCCGGCGCCTTCTCGCGCCCACCCCGCCAGGCCCCCTCCGGCCCGAACACATTGTGCAGCCGTGCGATCCGCACCTCGAGGCCGTGGTTGCGCGCGGCCGCGAGCCAGATGCGCTCGGAGAACAGCTTCTCCCAGCCATACTCGGAATCCGGCTCGGCCGGATAGGCGCTCGCCTCGGCGCATAACGGGCTTTCCGGATCAACCTGATTGCGCGCCGGATAGATGCAGGCCGAGGAGGCGTAGAACAGGCGGCCCACGCGCGCGCCCCGGCAGGCACCGAGCAGGTTCAGGTTGATCATGGCCGAATTGCGCATGATGTCGGCGTCGTGCCGGCCGGTGAAGATGTAGCCGGCACCACCCATGTCGGCGGCGAGCTGGTAGACCTCGTCATGCCCGCCGGCGATCACGGCCTGGCAGAAGCCCGGATCGCGCAGGTCGCCGAGGCGGAGCTCGTCGGCGATGCTCCGGGTGAACTCGGGCGGCCGAAGGTCGATGCCGGTGACCCGGTAGCCGTCGGCCTTCAGCCGCTTGACCAGGTGATGACCGATGAAGCCGCCGGCGCCGCAGACCAGGGCCCTCCTCATCCGGCTCCGCCCCCGAGCCGGTCGGCCGCCTGCGGCGAGAAGGCGAGCACGATCATCTCGTTGGCGTCGTCGGCCTCAGCCGCAAGCAGCCGGTCCCAGAGTGCCGCCACCGCCAGCGGCTCGAGCGGAAGTGGCGGCAGACTCGCGGTGAATGCCCGTGCTCCCAGGCCCGCCAGCAGCGCGAGCATCTCCTCCCTGCCGTGGCCGGCCGCCTCGGACAGGCGCGGGCTCACCTCCATCAGGCAGATCAGCCGGTCGGCGTTGGCGCGGATCGTCTCGATCGCGCCGGAGAGGATCGCCGCTTCGCTGCCCTGGGTGTCGAGCTTGAGGAAATCCAGCCTGTCGCCGCCTTGGCAGTCGTCCAGCCGCACGACGTCGACGGCACACGCTTCCCGGCCGGCCACCGGGTGGAGACGATGATCGCCGAGATTGTCTTGGCCGAGGTAGAGCTGCCCGCGTCCGGATCGAGCTCCCAGCGCCACCGGCTGAAGCTCGACATTGGTGCAGCCGTTGAGAATGCAGTTGGCCTTCAGCAAGGCGAAGTTGCGTTGCTCCGGCTCGAACGCCCGAACGCGTCCGCTCGGGCCGATGCGCTTGGCCAGGACGACGGTGAAGTAGCCGATGTGCGCGCCCGCATCGACCGCATGATCGCCCGGCCCGACCAGCGCGGAGATGAGCCTGGTCTCGACCTCCTGCCACCGGCCGGTGCGGCGGATCTCCGCACCGACCACGGCATCTGCCGGATCGGTGACGAAATGGAGCGGCCGGCCGTCCAACGGCGCGACCGACGTGATCGCGATTCCTCGGGAGAATACGGGCGAGCCGACACCGCGCCGTACGGTGCCTCCCTCTGCTGGGGTCGACCGCGTCAGGCCGGACACGCGGCTGGCCGTGGCCCGGCCCGGAGATACCCGCGATGGGAGCGGTGCCCGAGCCGGCGACAGGGATGGACGTCGGTGCAGCCGGCCATCCCGATCGGGATCGCGACACGTGCCGCGTCGGCGTCCGGGCTCAGGTTCCCGCGGACATGATCGCGCCCGAACGTTCTCACGAACGCCTCGGCGATGCACGCGGGATGCCGAACTTGGCGTCGACGTAGTTCACCATCACGTCCCCGATCACCGCGCCCGAGAGTCCGGCCGTGGTCGCCGGCCGGCCCCGCACCTTTCGGTCATGGCAGTTGAGGACGAAGTCAAGATGCACGATCCGACCCCTCCGGCAGGTGAATTCCGGGCCAGCCGAGCACCAGCGGACATTTGCGCGTAGTATCGCACCCTGGCCGTCCTGCCCGCAGGCCGGACGCCGGCCCCGTCCCACGGCCGCAGAAGCCCCGGCTTCCTCACGAGCCGGTACGCGCACTCGGCATTCTCGCTCACCTCCTTTCATTGCGAGCGTCCACCTCGCAACGAGCAGGCCGGCGGGCTGGTCGGGTGGGCGCAGCGCGGCGTCCGCGACCTGGCCTATATGCCCGGCCCTTACTCGCCCTTTAGCGAGCGCTACCTCGACCTGTTCGCCGTGTGGTACCTCGGCCGCC
>JBFWWD010000051.1:0-26030 GCA_050246385.1 Geminicoccaceae bacterium | reverse complement strand
CGCATGCCCAGGCCTCGGTCGGCGAGTTCATCGAGGCAGTCTACAACCGGCAAAGGTTGCACTCGGCGTTGAACTATCTCGCGCCGGTGGAGTTCGAGGCGCAACGTCGATCGCCAGGGGCTGCTGCACAGCAGCCCCCGGCCCATGCGGCAACCGACTGTCCCTAATTCCCTGTCTCAGCCTCGGGGTGCAGTCCAATGGTGTCCCCGAATTTCCCCGAATTTCCGTCCCCGAATTTCCACGCTGCCCCAGAAGGCCACAGCACATCGAACCTGAGAACTTTGCGCAAGGTTACTTATCGCCTTATTAAGTGCATCACCTTCGAGAAAGTGCATGTGACATTTCCTTCGCTTTGAATAGAGGCTAGCACGCAGTCAGTGCGTAGATTCTACGTCAAATGATCAGGGCTAATTCATTCCAACGCCGCCAGCGCCGCCTCCGGCGCGCGGTCGAGGACGCGCAGCAGTGCCCGGGCCGGGCCGGCGGGGGCGCGTTTGCCCTGCTCCCAGTTGCGGACCGTGTCGAGGGGCACGCCTATCCGGGCGGCGAAGGCGGCCTGGGTGAGGCCGGTGCGGCGGCGCACGCGGCGGGCGTAGGCAGCGGCCGCCTCCCTCGCTTCCGCCTCGTCCTCGGCCGCCTGCGCCGCGATCTCGGCCTCGGCCGTCCCTGCCAGGCGCGCCCGATCGACCCGCGGCACCAGCGTCTCGACGAGGCCGTCGCGCTCGCGGACGAGACGCCCGTCAGGCATCAGCCGGACGTTGACCACTCCCATAGCGTGCGATCTCCTTTCGACTGGCACGACGGGCGGAGATGATCCGCACCTTGGCCGCGCGCGGCGTGAACACGACCGTGAAGTGAAACTCTGCGATTCTACCGACCGCGACCAGCCGTGGCTCACCGTAGTCGCGACGGTCATCCACCTCGACCAGGAGCGTGGGATCGGCGAACACTCCGGCTGCGAACGCGAAATCGAAGCCACGGTGGTCGAGACAGGCATCGCTCTTCGCCTCGTCCCATTCGAACTCCATGCCGGGTCAACTAGGCCAGAGGACGACTGGATGCAAGCGTCGCTGAGCCTACTTCCCCCCACCCGCCACCGTTTCTGTCCCCCGGGTCACCCGGTACGCCACCAGGATCGGGATCAGCGTCACCGCGATCACGAACACGGCGACCACGTTGGTCACCGGCCGCTGGCGCGGGCGGACCAGCTCGCTGAGCATCCAGATCGGGAGCGTGGTCTGCTGGCCGGCGGTGAAGGTGGTGACGATGACCTCGTCGAAGGAGAGCGCGAAGGCGAGCATGCCGCCGGCGAGCAGCGCGGTGGCGAGGTTGGGCAGCAGGACGTGGCGGAAGGTCTGGAAGCCGTCGGCACCCAGGTCCATCGAGGCCTCGATCAGGTTGGGCGAGGTGCGGCGGAAGCGGGCGATGACGTTGTTGTAGACCACGACGATGCAGAAGGTCGCGTGGCCGACGACGATGGTCCAGACCGAGAACGGGATGTCGAGCACACCGAAGGTCGAGCGGAGCGCGATGCCGGTGATGATGCCGGGCAGGGCGATCGGCAGGATCAGCAGCAGGTTGACGGCGTCGCGGCCGAAGAAGCGCGAGCGCCAGAGTGCCGCGGCGGCGAGCGTGCCGAGCAGCATGGCCATGGCGGTGGCGAGCAGCGCCACGCGGACCGAGAGCCACAAAGCGCGCCAGATGTCGTCGCGCTCCCAGGCGGTGGCGAACCAGTGCAGGGTCAGGCCGGGCGGCGGGAACTGGTAGCTCTTGTCCTCGGTGGTGAAGGCGTAGAGCAGCACGAACGCCACCGGCAGGTGCAGGAACAGCAGCCCGGCGGTGGCGGCGAGCTTCAGGCCCAGGCCGGCCTCAGAGCGCATCGAACGCCCCCAGGCGCTTCGCCACGGTGAGGTAGACCGCCATGATCACGATCGGGACGACCGAGAAGGCGGCGGCGAGCGGGATGTTCCCGGCAGTACCCTGGTGGATGTAGACCGCTTGGCCGACGAACAGGCTGGAGGTGCCGACGATGTAGGGGATGATGTAGTCGCCCAGCGTCAGCGAGAAGGTGAAGATCGAGCCGGCGACGATGCCCGGGAAGGCGAGCGGGAGGATGACGCTGCGGAAGGTGCGCTCGGGCCTGGCACCCAGGTCGGCCGAGGCCTCGACCAAGGAGCCCGGCACGCGCTCGAGCGCCGCCTGCACCGGCAGGATCATGTAGGGCAGCCAGATGTAGGTGAAGACCACGAACATGCCGAGATAGGAGACCGAGAGCGACGGGCCGCCGATGCCGGGGACGGCGAGGACGGCATCGAGCAGCCAGGAGGTGCCGGTGCCGGCGGCCGCCCAGCTGATCACGCCCTCCTTGGCCAGGATCAGCTTCCAGGCATAGACGCGCACCAGATAGCTCGACCAGAGCGGCAGCATGACGCCGAGATAGAACAGCGCCTTCAGGCGCGGGCCGGCATAGCGCGCGGCCATGTAGGCGATCGGGAAGGCGATGACGGCGCTGGCGACGGTGACCGCCGCGGCCATCAGGACCGTCCGCAGGATGATGTCGAGATTGGCGCGCTGGGTCAGCAGCTCGACATAGGAGCTCAGGCCCCACTCGTAGACGATCTGGCCGGAGAACTCGTCCAGCCGGAAGAAGCTGTGGGCGAGCAGGGCCAGCAGCGAGCCGAGATAGACCACGCCCAGCCACAGGAGCGGCGGCAGCAGGAGCAGCAGCGTCAGCCAGCCGTCGTGGCGCCACAGCCAGGTCGACAGCCGCCGCGAGGTGCGGTCGGCGGGGATCGCGGTCATCCGCGCAGGGGCTGCATGGCGGTGGCGGACCAGGCGAGGCGCACGCGATCGCCGGCGGCGGGGCGGGCGGCGGTGCCGTCGTTGGTGCGGTCGACCGCCAGGACCGGACCGCCGTCGAGCGCCACCTCGATGCGGCTGCTGGCGCCGTGATACTGGCTCGCGACCACCGTGCCCTCGATCGCGACCTCGCCCACGCCGTCGAGCCGGATGCGCTCGGGCCGCAGCGCGAAGGCCTGGTCGCGGCCGAACAGGCGGCGGGCGGTGGCGGCGTCGAGGATGTTGGAGCTGCCGACGAAGCCCGCCACGAACTCGGTCGCGGGGTGCTCGTAGACCTGCTCGGCGGTGCCGATCTGCTCGATCCGGCCCTGGTTGAACACGGCGACCCGATCGGCCATCCCCAGCGCCTCGTCCTGGTCGTGGGTGACGAAGACGAAGGTGATGCCGACCTTGCGCTGCAGGGCCTTGAGCTCGCCCTGCATCTGCTGGCGCAGCTTGAGGTCGAGCGCACCCAAGGGCTCGTCGAGCAGCAGGACCTCGGGCTCGAGCACGAGCGCGCGGGCCAGGGCCACCCGCTGCCGCTGGCCGCCGGAAAGCTGCGACGGGCGGCGGCCGCCCAGGCCGCCCAGGGCCACGGTCTGCAGCATGGCCTCGGCCCTGCGCCGGCGCTCGGCCCTGGCGACGCCGCGCACCATCAGGCCGTAGGCGACATTGTCGACCACGCTCATATGCGGGAACAAAGCGTAGTCCTGGAACACCGTGTTGACGGGGCGGTCGTAGGGCGGGACGCCCCGCATCGGCCTGCCGTGCAGCAGGATCTCGCCGGCGTCGGGCTCCTCGAAGCCGGCGATCAGGCGCAGGCAGGTGGTCTTGCCGGAGCCGGAAGGCCCGAGCATGGCGAAGAACTCGCCGTCGGGAATGGCGAAGCTGACCTGATCGACGGCGCGGACGTCGCCGAAGGTGCGGCTAACCTCTTGGAACACGATCGTCGCTGCCATTGCCCCGCGCCAGCGCCTGCTTGACCGGGGCCATTCTGGTGGAGCGCGCGAAGGTTTCCCAGACCAGAAAAGCGGGCTTCTGCGCCGGGGACCGGCTGGCCGGGCAAGATCTGCAACGGTAGAAGCGGGCGTTCCGCCTTGACCAGATCGGCGCGAGGCAGCCCTCGCGCGCTTGGAGCGCCTCTCCGATGCCAGTGCCGTCTGATGCCCCTGCCTATCGCGGCCTCGCCGAATGGGTGAGCGTCAAGATTCTGGAGGCCATCAGGCAAGGCGCGCTCGCATCCGGAGAGACACTCGTCGAGCGCGACGTGGCCACCCGGCTGGGCGTCAGCCGCGCTCCCGTTCGCGACGCCTTCAAGCGTCTCGAGAGTCTCGGCGTCGTGGAGCGCGACGGCTCGCGGAACCTGCGCGTCCGGCAGTGGACGCCGCGCGACAGTGCCGAGGTCTGGCTCCTGTTCGACGCGCTGATCCTGCTCTCGGTCCTGCTGGCGACCGGCCGCGTCGACCAGACCCGGCTGGCGGAGCTGGAGGAAATCCTCGAGCAGACCCGCCACAACGCCGAACAGGCCGATCCGGACATCGGCCGGCAGTTCGAGCTGAACATGCGCTTTCACCTGGCACTCGGCCGTGCCTCGGGTCACCGTCGCCTGCTCGAGCTGATGGAGGGGCTCGTCCTGCCGCTCGAGCTCTGGCCGACGAGCTTCGAGGCACACAAACACCCCTCCTTTCAGCTTCGTCAGCACCTCCGTCTGCTGGAGGTGATCAGATCCGGCGACCGCAATGCCGCGCTCTCCTGTGTCCTCAGCAACATCCGCGAGGACGAGGATCAGAAGCTCAGGGCGCTGTTTGCCGGCCGGCCCGGCTCGAAGGCGGCGGCCGGCGCGGCGCCGCCCCCGACTTCGGCGACCGGCGAGCGGCCGCCGACCCGACGCGCGGAGGGGAGCTAGGAGGCGCTCCGGAGCGCGGAACGCTGCGGCAGCGCCGGGCGGGTCGCCAGGAGCCGCTCGACGACCCCGGTCGCTTCGGCCCGCTCCTCGCCCTGCAGCGGCAGCAGCGGAAAGCGGACCCTCTCCGAGCCGCGCCCGCACATCTCGAGCGCCAGCTTGCCGCATTGGATGAAGGTGCTCCGCAGGTCCAGGTGCAAGAGCGGGTACATCCACCGGTAGATGGCGCGCGCCTCGTCGAGGCGGCCGGCCTGAACGCAGTCGAACAGGTACACCGCCTCGCGCGCGACCGCGCTGCCGGTCGCGCAGACCCAGCCGTCGGCACCGAGCACCAGTGATTCCAGGATGATGTCGTCCTGCCCGCAGAACACGCGGTATCGGTCGCCGACCTCCAGGGCGAGCTCGGTCACGCGCCGTGTCTGCGCCGTCGATTCCTTGATCGCGACCAGGGTGTCGAGGTCGGCGAGACTGGCCAGCATCTCGGGCGTGTAGTCCACACCGAATCCGGTCGGCTCATTGTAGAGCATGATCGGCAGCGCGCTCGCCGAGCACAGGCGGCGCGCGAAGCGCAAGGCCTCGTGGCGTTGGGGCGGGTAGCCCAGCAGCGGCGTCGCCATCAGCCCGGCGATCCCGAGCCGCTCCATGTCGCGGCAGTACCGCGCCAGCTCGTCCGCGTTGGTCTCGATCGCTCCGGCGAGCAGGGGGACCTTTCCGCCGACCACCTCCGCCACCGCGGCCACGACCCGGCGCCGCTCGTCCGCGGTGAGGGCGATCACCTCGCCGAACCGGCCCAGCACCACGATGCCGTGGGCGCCATCGTCGATCAGCCCTTCGACCAGCCTCTGGGTGGCTGCGAGATCGACGCTCTCGTCCGGCCGGAACTCGGTCGCGGACACGAAGAAAACACCGCGCCAGTCTGATCGCATCTCGTTCCTCCCATCATCCCGGCCGAAGGCAGCTCGTCCGTTCGGGCTTTGGTATACCAAAAACCATTGTGGCCCTCAACCGGCCGCAGTACACTGCAATCCATCGTGGCCCGCGAGACGCGCGGAACGTCCTCCGCGCGCCCGGGCGGCGCTGAAGAGGGAGGAAGCCCATGCACCGTACGTTGGCCGTGCTGACCACGTTCGTCGCGACCATACCGGTGCAGCCGATGGCCGCCGCCGCGGCCAAGACCCTGGTCTACTGCGCGGAATCGGGGCCGCGGACGCTCGATCCCCATCTGGGGATCGCGATGTCCGATTCGGACGCCGCCAACCCGATCTACAACCGCCTGGTCGAGCTGGAGCGAGGATCGACGCGGCTGGTGCCGGCACTTGCCGAGTCATGGGAGATCAGCGAAGACAGCCGGACGTTCACCTTCCACCTCCGCAAAGGCGTCAAGTGGCAATCGAACGAGGCGTTCGCGCCTTCGCGTGACTTCAGCGCCGACGACGTCATCTTCACGTTCGACAGGCTGCGCAACCCCGAGAATCCGTACTTCAAACTCGGTGGCGGCGATTTCTCGATGTTTCAGGGGATGGGCCTGGACAAGAAGCTCTCCGGCGTCGAGAAGCTCGACGATTACACGGTACGCTTCACCCTGACCGAGCCGGACGTCTCGTTTCTGGCGCTGTTGACGACCGAGGGGCTGTCGATCATCTCGGACGAGTACGCCAACCAGCTGCTGCAGGCCGGTCATCCGGAAGAACTCGGCGAGATGCCGATCGGCACCGGAGCCTTTCAGTTCGTCGTCTATGAACGGAACGCCCAGCTGCGGTTCAAGGCTTTCCCCGATCACTGGGCGAAGGCCGCCGGCGACGATGACCGGATCGCGAAGGTCGACAGCCTGGTGTTCGCGATCACGCCCGACGCCTCGGTACGCCTGCAGAAGCTCAAAGCGGGCGAGTGCCAAGTGATGCGCTTCCCGAACCCGTCAGACATCAAGACAGCGCGTAGTGATCCGGCCATCGTGGTCCAGGAGATGCCCTCGGTCGACTACGGCTTCGTCGGCTACAACGTCGAGAAGAAGCCTTTCGACGACCGGCGGGTTCGGCAGGCGTTGAGCCTGGCGGTGGACAAGCAGGCGATCTTGGACGTCGTCTACCAAGGAGAGGTAGGCACGATCCCGGGCAGCCTCATCCCGCCGGGCATGCTCGGGCACGACCCGTCCATCGGCCCGGTTGCCCACGACCCCTCCCGGGCAAAAGCGCTCCTCGCCGAGGCGGGCCTGCCAGACGGGTTCGAGACGACGCTGTGGGCCATGCCCGTGGCACGGGCCTACATGCCGAACGCCAAGCGTGCTGCCGAGCTGATCCAGGCGGACTGGGCGGCGATCGGGGTCAAGGCGCAGATCGTCAGCTACGACTGGGGCGAGTACCTGCAGCTCACCAAGGAGGGCAAGCACGACGCCGTCATCCTGGGCCTGAACTATGACTACCCCGATCCCGGCAGCGTGATCATCTGGGGATGGAGCTGCGAGTCGGCGAAGATCGGCTTCAACCGGTCGCGCTGGTGCAATCAGGAGTTCGACAACGCGATCTACGCCGCTGCCAGGACGGCGGACGACGCGGAGCGGGAAAGGCTCTATCACAAGGCCGAGGCGATCTTCGACGCGGAAACCCCCGCCATGCTCACGGCCTACGCGCGCGCCGTCGCCCTCACCCGGCCCGAGGTGGAAGGCTACAAGATCACGCCGGTGGGTGGTCAGCCGTTCTTCGGCGTCGGCCTCAAGGACTGACCGGCCGGCGACAAGCACGGTGATGAGCCGGGTGTTGCTCCTGCGGTGCGCCGCGGCCCGCCGGCTCGTCCATTCAGGGGCGGCCGGCGCGGGCCGCCCCTGACGATCGCGATCATCCTGCCGGCCGGCCCGTGCTGCTGAGCCGCCGTTGCGCCATGCTCGTGGGGTCGCTCACCGGCCGCCGAGGATGGCGATGTAGTCGGTGACCCAGCGATAGTAGGGCACGCAGCCGGCCTCCTGGCTCGCGCACTTGGCGACCGGGGTGCGCCAGAAGGCGATCTTGTCGAAATTGTCGAAGCCGTTGGTCGTGCAGCCCTCGTCGGTCAACAGCTCGTTGCCCTTGCAGGCGGCGGGGACGGAGGGGACCGAGCCGAACCAGGCGGCGAGATCGCCCTGCACCTTGGGCGAGAGCGAGTGCTCGAGCCACAGATAGGCGCAGTTCGGATGCTCGGAATCGGCGTGCATCATGGTGGTGTCGGCCCAGCCGGTCGCCCCTTCCTCGGGGATGGTGCTGTCGATCGGTGCTCCCTTGCTCTTCAGCAGGTTGACCTGGAACGGCCAGGAGCCCGAGGCGACCACGCCCTCGTTGGTGAAGTCGTCGATCTGGACGAAGGCGTCGTGCCAGTAGCGGTGCACGATGGCGCGCTGCTGGCGCAGCAGGTCCAGCGCCGCCTTGTACTGGTCCTCGTTGAGCTCGTAGGGGTCCTTGATGCCCAGCTCCGGCTGGTGGTGCATCAGATAGTTGGCGGCATCCGCGATGTGGATCGGGCCGTCGAACGCCTGCACCCGGCCCTTGTTCGACTTGCCGTCGGGCAGGGTCTGCTCCTCGAACACCACGTTCCAGGAGGTGGGTGCTTGGCCCTTGAACGCCTCGGTGTTGTACATCAGCACGTTCGGCCCCCACTGGTAGGGCGTGCCGTAATGCCTGCCGTCGACGGTGTGCCAGGGCGCGTCCTGCAGCCGCTCGTCGACGGTGCCCCAGGAGGGGATCAGGGCGGTGTTGATCTCCTGCACCTTCTTGCCGGCGATCAGGCGCAAGGACGCGTCGCCCGAGGCGGTGACCAGATCGAAGCCGCCCTCGTTCATCAGCGCCACCATCTCGTCCGAGGTGCCGGCGGTCTTGAGGTTGACCTTGCAGCCGGTCTTGCCCTCGAACTCGGTGACCCAGTCGAACGCCTTGTCGGTCTCGCCGCGCTCGATATAGCCCGGCCAGGCGACGATGCTGACCTCGCCCTCGCCGGGGCCGAGCTGCTCGACCATCGCGGCCGCCGGCCACGCACCGAGGACTGCGCCGGCCACGAGACCCGCGGTCGCCAACGAACGACGCATTGCTTCACTCCCTCGCACGACGGGCCGCGCTTGGCGCGCGGCTCCTGCTGCCGAATGCAGATTGCCGCCGCAACCGGTTGTTGGCAAACGGGAAATCGATGCGACAGGTTACCCCGGAAGATCGATGCGGCGCAGCAGTGCCAGGTCTTCCGTGCGCCTCGGCAGGTCCGCCTTGCGCCCGGCCATCGCCTCCAGCATGCGCACGGCCTCGACCACCTTCCGGCCCCGCCGCTGCGGCGAAGGCGAGCGCCCGCAGGCTGTCGGACGGGGTGGCCAAGGCCACGCCGGACCGGACCTCACTCGGTGGGCGGCGGGCGGTCGACCGCCCAGGACGCGTCGGCGCCGAACGGGTGATCGATGAAGAAGTACCAGGTGCCGTCCGCGCCACGCCGGTGCACCTCCATGCCGTGATGGTGGACCTCGATCGGCCTGCCGTTCCCGTCCTGGCCGGTGATCAGCCACTGCGAGCGGGTCATCGCGAAGTCGCCGGCGACGGTGGTGTGGTGGGTGACCACGTCCATGTGCGGCTTCAGGCCGATATAGGCGGCCATCGTGGCGCGGATGGCGTCGGCACCGCGCGCCACCGTCGTGCCGCCATGCACGTCGTCGACCTGCACGATCGATGCGTCCGGGTGGTAAAGGGCGGCCGCGGCCTCGACGTCCTGGGCGTTGAAGGCACGGGCAAGCCAGAGATTGCTCAGCTCGGGGGAGGGTGAGCCCATTGTTGCCTCCGAGAGTGGCTACTCGAGGTGAACCCCGCTCACAGCCGCGCCGTTCCCGGCGACAGCCCGAGCAGGACCCGCCCGACCGGCTCCAGCGTGCCCTGGCGGCCGAGCATCGCATGCTGCCCGGCGACATGGACGTCGCGCAAGCAGCGCTCCAGCCGGCTGCCGTAGGGCAGCGCGGCTCCGCCGGCCGACTGGTAGGCCAGCTCGACCGCCTCGATGGCGCAGCGCGCGGCGTGGCAGGCGGCCAGCCTCACCATGGCACGATCGCGCTCGGTGATCGGATGGCCCGCGACCGCATCCCGCCACATGCTGCCGAGCCGGTCGAACAGATAGGCCCGCGCCGAGCCCAGCAGCGCCTCGCCGTGCGCGAGGTCGATCTGGACCAGGGTGTTCTCGCGCAACGCCGTCTGCGCGCCGGCGGATCGCTTGGTTGCCGCCATCTCCACCAGCGTGTCGATCGCGGCCCGCGCGATGCCCATCGCGACCGTCGCGATGCTGGCGAAGAACACGCTGGTCATCGGCACCGCGTAGAGCGGCCCCTCACGGCGCGGCGGCGGCTGGAAGTCCACGAGCGGGATGGTGAGCCGCCCTGGCACGAACAGGTCCTGCGTCCGATAGTCGTTGCTGGCGGTCGCGCGCAGCCCGGTGACGTCCCAGACGTCGATCACCTCCACCTCCGACCGGGGGCACAGGAAAAGGACGGGTGCTCCATCCTCGGTCAGGCAGCCGCTGGCGACCCAGTCCGCGTAGCCGATGAAGCTGCCATAGCCCCATCGGCCGGAGATGCGGTAGCCGCCGGGCACGGCGACCGCCTTGCCGCCGGGGTAGAGCGCGCCGACGAGCACGCCCTCGCCATCGCCGAACACGGTGCGTGCCGCATCCTCCTCCAGGGCACCGGCGAGTCGCGCCGAACCCGCGGCGATGGTGGTGCACCAGCCCACCGAGCCGTCCTGGCGCGCCAGCTCCTCGACGGTCTCGAGGAACTCCAGCGGGGCCAGCTCCGCCCCACCGATCGCGCGCGGCAGCCACATGCGGAACAGACCGGCGGCGTGCAGCGCCTCGACCAGCGAGCCGGGCAGCTTGCGCTCCGTGTCGAAGCGGTCGCGCAACCGCATGACCATCGGCTCGAGCCGGCGGGCCGCGGCGAGATGCTGGGTGCCAGTCATGGCGTGCCTTCCCCGGCGGCATGCTCGACGCCCGCGACGTCCTGGAAGGCCGCATGGCCCGGCGTGGGACGTCACCCGGGTCGAGCCTGCGCTCGACTTCGCGAGACATGGGAAACCTGCCGAGCGGACAGAGCGTTCCGCCTGCGCTTTGAATTCGCGCGCAAGTAGGGTGGTCGCTGTCCATCGGTCGTCTCGCCTCGGCGGGGCGGCCGGCGGTTGGGATGCTGCCCGAAGGGGGCGCGCCTGCAGCCCTCGACGGCGATGCTCAGCGCGGGCGCGGGCGGCGGACGGGGCCGCGACCCGTCCGGGCAGCCGCCGACCCTTCGTCGGGGCCGGGGCGGCGCGCGGCGTGGCGGGCGTGCGTCGGGGCAGGGCGGGCGTCGCGCAGCGCCTCGATCCGGACCGAGGGCTCCTCCTTGTCCGGACGGGCGGCGGCGGTGGCGAAGCGCTCGGCGGCATGCGCCGCGATCTCGAACCGGGTCTCGCGCTCGGAGACCTTGATCGAGCCGATCTCGCGCTTGGTGACGTGGCCGCGGCGGCAGATCAGCGGGATCAGCCAGCGCGGGTCGGCGTTGCGGCTGCGGCCGAGATTGATGCGGAACCAGGCCCAGTCGCCGTCCGGGCGCGGCCGCGGCTCGCGTTGGGGCGGCTCGGGCGCGTGCTCGATCAGCTCCTCGGGCTCGGGCAGCTCGGTCCGCACCCGCCGGAGCAGGGCGGCGGCGACCGTCTCCGCATCGCGCCCGGCGAGCAGCTCGCGGGCGGCCTCCAGCTCCTCGGGCGGCAGCTCGGTGGCCGGCTGGAGCTCGGCCAGGAGCCGCTCGCGGTCGCGGGCGCGGATCTCGTCGGCGGAGGGCGGCGGCGTCCAGGTGGCGCGCAGATTGGCCGCATGGAGGAGCTGCTCGGCGCGGCGGCGGCGGGTGTAGGGGACGACCAGGACCGAGACGCCCTTGCGGCCGGCGCGGCCGGTGCGGCCGCTGCGGTGCAGCAGGGCCTCGCGGTCGTGCGGCAGGTCGGCGTGGATCACCAGGCCGAGGTCGGGCAGGTCGAGGCCGCGCGCGGCGACATCGGTGGCGATGCAGGCCCGCGCCCGGCCGTCGCGCAGCGCCTGGAGCGCGTGGCTGCGCTCGCTCTGGGTCAGCTCGCCGGACAGGGCCACGGCGGCGAAGCCGCGCTCGACCAGGCTCGCATGCAGGTGCCGCACGGCCTCGCGGGTGGAGCAGAACACGATCGCCCCCTGCCCCTCGAAGAAGCGCAGGAGGTTGACCACGGCGTGCTCGCGCTCGCTGGGGGCGATGCGCACGGCCCGGTACTCGATGTCCCGGTGCGGCTCGCGCTCGCCGCCGGTCGCCAGCCGCAGCGCCTCGTTCTGGTAGTTGCGCGCGAGCTCGACGATCTCCTTGGGGATCGTGGCCGAGAACAGGAGCGTGCGCCGGCTCTCGGGCGTCGCGTCGAGGATGAACTCGAGATCCTCGCGGAAGCCGAGGTCGAGCATCTCGTCGGCCTCGTCCAGGACGACGGCGCGCAGCGCCGAGATGTCGAGATTGCCGCGCTCGAGATGGTCGCGCAGGCGGCCCGGGGTGCCGACGACGATGTGGGCACCCTGCGCCAGCGCGCGCGCCTCGCGGCGGATGTCCATGCCGCCGACGCAGGCGGTGACCCGGGCCCCGGCGGGCGCGTACAGCCAGGCGAGCTCGCGCTCGACCTGCAGCGCCAGCTCACGGGTCGGGGCGACGACCAGGGCCAGGGGCAGCTCGGCCGCCGCGAAGCGCGCGGCCTCGCCCAGAAGATCGGGCGCCATGGCGAGACCGAACGCCACGGTCTTGCCGGAGCCGGTCTGGGCCGAGACCAGCAGGTCGCGGCCGGCGGCATCCTCGCGCAGCACGGCGGCCTGGACCGGCGTCGGCTCGGCATAGCCGCGTGCCGTGAGCGCCTCGAGCAGGCTGGGATGGGCGGGTGGAAAGGGCATGCGGTCCAGTCGGTGACGCGGTGATGGCACCGCATCCCACACTTTGGCCCCGGACGCGAGCGTCGCGAAGCCTTCCCGGCCTCCCCGGACGGACGGAGTCGTAGGGGAGCTGACGGGCATCTGGGCAGCGGCTCGAAGCCGTTGGCGGCATCAGATCGCTCGACGATCTGCGGCGCCCGCCGGTGATCAGGCAGAGCATGGCGTTCACCGCATGATGCCGGTGGGTCGCCCGCCTCCTGATCGGGCCGAGAGGGCACAGCTCGCGCGAAGCGGGCTGCTTCGTTCAGTCACGCGTGAACGACGGGACAGGCGGGGATGCCGGCCGCCAAAGTATGAGGGGTAGGCTCCGCTATCGCCGATCCGCGGCAGGATCAGCCTCGTCAGAAACGCGCGAGCGGCTGAAAACTACTTCCGCTCAACCAAAAGCGCTTTGCATGTATCGTCGCCGCTATTCACCGCAACGTGCCCTTGCACTGCAGGATTGGCGACGGAGGTTCCGGCCTTCTGCGCGCCCTCGATGCGCTTTCCACCTGGAATGTCGACGTTCAGCTGACAGTCCGTGATCCAATAGATCACGGCGGGCAGATGCGAATGCATGGCGTCCTGCTGACCCGGCGGCCAAGTCGCCTCGATGACCAGGAAATGATCGTTCTCATGAACCAGCTTGTAGACATCCGGGTGGCCGACGCCAACGGCGGCTCCGCCGGCGCCCGGCCAGAATGGGCGGCCCTCAACCGGAGGCGTCCCCGGAACTACTTCACCGGCAGCATCAGGTGCTCGTAGGGCGTGTCCGGCCACATGACGTAGGGCTGCGCGGTGTCCGGGTCGGCGGCGCGCGGGTAACCATCCATCATGCCCTTGGCGCCCACCACCATGACGTGCGGCCCGGTCTCGATCCAGTGGTTGCCGGGCGCGGGACCCTGAGCAAAGGGGTCCGTGTTGCTGGCGTCGGAGCCGGTCGCAAGCATGTACATGAACCCGACCTTGCCCGCGGGCGGCTCCTTCTTGCCGATCCAGGCATCCGCCCAGGCCATCGCGTTGGCGTCACCGCACATTGGGTCGGGGCCGGGCGAGGCCGGGTTGTCCGGCATGCAGGTGAAGCCGTTGGTACCCTGCCGCAGCACGGTCATCTTGCCGTCATGCCCCATCGCGACGACCGTCGCGTCCTGGGCGATCGCCGGCGGCGCCGCCGACTCGGCACTCGTGATCATCTGGGCCTCGCTCATGTCGGCACCGAGCGCGGCTGCCGGCGCGAAGGCGGCCGCCAGCAGCACCACGATGGGGAGGCCCGTGCCCCTGGAATTCGATCGGGTGGATTTCGCCATCGCTCATCTCCATGCTGGGGCGGCACCTCCTGCCGCCCTGGTAGTCCCTTCAGCTGAGATTCCCGGATGACCTTTGCTTCAGGGTTCGACGGCGCTCCGCAAAAGCGTGTCCGCCAAACGAAAGGCGCGTCGGAGGTGTGGTCACGGGCGACATGAACGACGCTAGGCCGTTCCATGGGCCTTCTTGCGCCCGTCGGGCTAACTCTACCCGCCTGCCCCATCGGTCGCTTCGATGAGGCCGCCGCAATGGTCCTCGCAAGCGGTCGATCCCAAGCAAAATCGCAGCGGGCAGGGAGCGCAGCACGACCAACTCGGCCGACCGGAACAGCACCTAACGGACCGGCTACATGATCGGAGCGCCAATCTTGAGCAGCCTCCCTCGCACGTTCGTCAACGATCACTGGGCCATGACGACTACCAAGCGACCAATATAGGGAAATAAAACTCTGGGTTACATGTATCTCCTCAACGCGCTCAAGGATCGGCTACAATAGCTTTCAAGATATTCAAGGTCAACAGACGAATGTCGGGCGTTCCTATCGCGCGGGTTGACGGAAGGTCTTGCGAGCAGCAGGGTCGGCTCCTGCCAGCCCCCAGGCCGAGCGAGATCCGATGACCCTCCGCCTCGCGTTCCACGGCGCCGCTTCGACCGTCACCGGGAGCTGCTACCTGGTCGAGCACGAGCGCGGCCGCTTCCTGGTCGACTGCGGGCTGTTCCAGGGCACCAAGACCGTCCGCGAGCTGAACTACGGCCCGTTCCCGTTCGCGGCGCAGGGCATCGACCATGTGCTGCTGACCCACGCCCACACCGACCATGCCGGGCTTCTGCCCAAGCTGCGCCGGACGGGCTTTCACGGCCCGATCCACGCCACCGAGCCGACCATCGACCTGCTGCGCTTCATGCTGCCCGACAGCGGGCACATCCAGGAGTTCGAGGTCGAGCGGCTGAACCGGCGCAACCGGCAGCGCGGCCGGCCGCTGGTCGAGCCGATCTATACCCGGCGCGACGCCGAGCGGTGCGTCGAGCAGGCCAGGCCGGTCGAGTTCGACACCTGGCTCGAGCCGGGGCCCGGGGTGCGGGCGCGCTGGTGGAACGCGGCGCACATCCTGGGCTCGGCCTCGCTCGAGGTGGAGGTGCAGGACGGCGGCCGGCCGCTGCGGCTCCTGTTCTCCGGCGACATCGGCCCGGACGAGACCACCTTCCACGGGCAGCCGCGGGCACCCGCCGACGTCGACATCCTCCTGGTCGAGAGCACCTATGGCGACCGCGACCGCGAGGACGTCACGGTCGAGCAGCGCCGCGCCCGGCTGGCGCGGGAGATCCGCGAGGCGATGGCAGCCGGGGGCAACCTGCTGATCCCGGCCTTCGCGGTCGAGCGCAGCCAGGAGCTGCTCGTGACCATCCTCGACCTGATGCGCTCGGGCGAGGTGCCGGGCACCAAGGTGTTCCTGGATTCGCCGTTGGCCGTGCGGGCGACCGAGGCGTTCGCCCGGCACCGCGACACGCTCGCGCAGACCGCCGACCTCGGCGCGCTGTTCGCCGATCCGCGCCTGTCCTTCTGCGAGACCGCGGAGGACAGCAAGGCGATCAACCGCATCCGGTCGGGTGCCATCGTCCTCGCCGCCAGCGGCATGTGCGAGGCCGGCCGCATCCGCCATCATCTCAAGCAGCATCTGTGGCGGCCGCAGTCGACCGTGCTGTTCGTCGGCTACCAGGCCGCGGGCACGCTGGGGCAGCTGATCCAGTCGGGCGAGCCCATGGTCCGGATCGAGGGCGAGGAGATCGCGGTCAAGGCGCGCATCCGCACGATCGATTCCTTCTCCGCGCATGCCGACCAGCAGGAGCTGGTGCGCTGGGTCCAGGACCGGCTGCCGGTGCGGCGGGCGATGTTCCTGACCCATGGCGAGCCGGGAGCGATGATCGCCTTTCGCGGCCATCTGGCGGCGGAAAAGGTCGATCCGGACCTGATCCTGATGCCGGCGCTCGACGCCGTGTTCTCCCTGTCCCCGGACCTGGCGCCGGTCGCGGTCCCGGGCCCGTCGCGCCTGCCGCCCGAGGCCGCGGCCCTGCCGGCGGACTGGCACAACGCCCACAGCCGGCTGGTGCTCGACCTGCATCGCCGGCTCGCCGAAATGCCCGACGACACCGCCCGCCTCACCCTGCTCGACCGGCTGCGGCGGGAGCTCGCCGCCTGAGCGGTCAGACGGCCGCGGCCCGCGGCGGGCCCCATCGCCAGGCCCGTGCTTCTCGACCAGTCGGCAGCTTCCCGACCGGTCGGTCGCGCGCTACCCAGGATGTGACAATGCCGTGTCAGGGGGGTTGGAATGCACCGTTCGCTCGCGCGCGCCGCTCTCGTCGTGCTCTCTGCCCAAGGCATGCCGGCGCTTGCCGCCGATTGCCGGCAATCCACCGAGGCCGAGAATGTCGAGGTTGCCAGGAAATTTCATGAGGCGGTGATCAACCAGCGCAACCCCGCGGTGCTCGACGAGATCCTCGCCGCCGGGCTGGTCCACCATGCCGCCGGCCCCTATCCGGAAGAGCTGAACGCCGACGAGGTCAAGGCGATGATGGCGGGCTTCCTCACCGCGTTTCCCGACCTGCAAATCCGATTCGACGACTTCATCGTCGACGAGGACCGTGTGGTCGAGCGATACACGGCCACGGGGACGCAGAAAGGCGACCTGCCAGATCTGCCGGCGTCCGGGCGCTCGGCGACCTGGACCGGCGTGAATATCTTCGGCATCGAGTGCGGCAGGATCATCGAGATCTGGTCCGAGGTCGACGCGGCTGGTCGTGAGCGGCAACTCCGAGAAGACTAGCCGTCGATCTCCGCCCGTTCCGTCAGCGGGCACGGGGCGCTCGGTGTGGTCAGCTTCTCGACCTGCATCGCCGGCTCGCCGCCTGAGCGGTCAGACGGCCGCGGCCTGTACCGCCGCGCGTGCCGCCTGCTCGACCATGAGCACGTCGAAGCCGACCAGCAGCAGGCGGTAGCCGGCCTCGCGCTTGGCGCGCGCGGCCTCGGGGCTGAGCGCCACGCCGCCCATGGGCAGGCCGGCGGCGCGGATCTTCGCCTCGGCCGTGGCCACCAGGCGCCTGAGCTCGGGATCGTCGAACCGGCCCGGCCGGCCCATGGCCATGGAGAGGTCGAACGAGGCGATGACCACGACGTCGATGCCGGGCACGGCCAGGATCGCGTCGAGCGCCTCGATTGCCGCCGGCTCCTCGATGGTGACGATGTTGAGCACCTCGCGGTCGGCGACGCGCAGATAGTCCGGGGTGGACAGGCCCCAGCGGAGCGGCGCGTAGGCCGGCGCGTAGCCGCGCGCCCCCGTGGGCGGATACCGGACGGCGCGCACGGTCTCGCGCGCCAGCGCAGCGGTCGAGACCATCGGGAAATTGATGCCGTAGGCGCCGGCATCCAGCACCGGCTTGGCGAGCCAGGGCTCGCTCCAGGGCACCCGGACGATCGGCACGGCGGGCGTGCCCCGGGTGGCGGCGATCATGGCATGGGTGGTCGCGAGGTCGATCGGCCCGTGCTCCAGGTCGATGATCAGCGCGTCCGCCCCGCTCCCCGCCAGCACCTGCGCCATCGCCACGCTGGGCATGGTGACCATGAAGCAGGTGGCGCAGCCGCCGGCGTCGAGCTTGGCCTTGAGGGGATTGGGTCCGGTCATGGGCGCAGGCTATCGGGCAGCCTTCACCCTCGCCAGCGGGAATGATCCGACCGCGAGCCCTCGGCGGTTGACGCGCGTTCGTCCGGATCGGCAACCTTGCGCCGGAGGGGATGCCGGTTGATGCAGGGAGACGCTTCGGCCGCGTTGGAGATGCGTGGCGTCGGGGTCCGGTTCGCGAGCGCGGCCGGCGACTATCCGGCCGTCCGGGACATCGGCCTCACGCTCGGGCGCGGCGAGTTCGTGGCGATCGTCGGGCCGACCGGCTCCGGCAAATCGACGATCCTGAACGTGGCGGCGGGCCTGCTCGAGCCGGTCGAGGGCGAGGTCCGGGTCTTCGGCCGGCCGCTCGCCGGCGTCAATCCGCAGGCGGGCTATCTCTTCCAGGCCGATGCGCTGATGCCCTGGAAAAGCTGCCTCGACAATGTCGCGGTAGGGCTGGAGGTGCGTGGCATGTCGCGGACCGAGGCGCGACGCCAGGCCGGTCTCTGGCTCCCGCGGGTGGGGCTCGCGGGGTTCGCCGACAATTATCCGCACGCGCTGTCGGGAGGCATGCGCAAGCGGGCCTCCCTGGCGCAGATGCTGATCCGCGATCCGCCGATCCTGTTGATGGACGAGCCGTTCGCCGCGCTCGACGTCCAGACGCGCTATCTGATGTCCAATCTCCTGCTCGACCTCTGGTCGGCCGACCGGAAGGCCGCGCTGTTCATCACGCACGACCTGGAGGAGGCGATCTCGCTCGCCGACCGCGTGCTGCTGCTGTCGGCCGGCCCCGCCGCCCGACTGATCGGCGAATATGCGGTCGATCTGCCGCGGCCCCGGGACGTGGCGGAGGTGCGCCTGAGCGACCCGTTCGTCGAGCTCCATCGCAGGTTGTGGGCGGACCTGCGGTCGGAGGTGCAGAAGAGCTATGCCGGCGTCCGGTAGGGGCAGACTGCCGTCGGGTCCGGTCCTGCTCGCCTTGCGGGTCGGGGTGTTCCTGGCCGCCCTGCTGCTCTGGCACGTCCTGACCGCAGCGGGGATCCTCGATCCGTTCTTCTTCAGCCGCCCCATCGCCGTGATGCAGCGGGTCTGGCACGAGTTCGCGGGCGGCGGGGTCTGGACCGATCTGCGCGTCACGCTGACCGAGACCATGCTCGCCTTCGCCATCGGCACCATGGCCGGGGTGGTCTGCGGCTTCTGGTTCGCCCGCTCGCCGCTCGTCTCCGCGGTGCTCGCGCCCTACCTGCAGGTTCTCAACGCCATGCCCCGGGTCGTGCTGGCGCCGATCTTCGCCTTGTGGCTCGGCCTCGGCATCTGGTCCAAGGTGGCGCTGGGCTTCACGCTCGTGTTCTTCATCGTGTTCTTCAACGTCTATCAGGGCGTGAAAGAGGTCAGCCCGGTCATCCTGGCCAACGCCCGCATGCTCGGCATGAACGAGCGGCAGCTGGTCCGGCACGTCTATCTGCCGTCCGCGCTGGCTTGGCTGTTCTCCAGCCTGCACGCCGCGGTCGGCTTCGCCCTGGTCGGGGCGGTGGTCGGCGAGTATCTCGGCGCATCCGCCGGGCTGGGCTACCGCATCGCCCAGGCCGAGGGCGTGTTCGACACCACCGGCGTGTTCGCGGGGATGGTGATCCTGGCCGGGTTCGTCATCGTCATCGACGCGGCCATGGGAATCCTGGAGCGCCGGCTGCTGCGCTGGCGCCCGCCGGCATGAGTCCAACCAGGGAGGTAGCCATGATCTCGCGTCGAGGACTGGCGTTCGGCGCCGCCGGACTGGCGTTGGCGCCACGAGCGCCGAGCGCTCAGACCAGGATCGAGCAACCCGATGTGCGGCTCGCGGTCGGCGGTCAGGCGCTGCTCTACTATCTGCCGCTGACGCTCGCCCAGTCGCTCGGCTACTTCAGCGATGCCGGTCTGCGTGTCCAGATCAACGATTTCTCCGGCGGCTCCAAGAGCCTGCAGGCCCTGATGGGCGGCAGCGTGGACGTGGTCACCGGCGCCTACGACCACACGATCCAGCTGCAGGCGAAGGGGCAGGAGCTCACCGCGCTCGTGGTGCTCGGCCGCTATCCCGGCATCTCCCTGGGCGTCGTGAAGCGCCGTGTGGCCGACTATCGCGGGCCGGAAAGCCTCAAGGGCTGGAAGGTCGGCGTGACCGCCCCCGGCTCGTCGACGAGCTTCTTCGTCAACTACCTGCTCTCGCATCATGGGCTGGCGCCGTCCGACGTCGCGCAGATCGGGGTCGGCGGTGGCTCCACCGCGGTGGCCGCGGTGCGGCGCGGTGAGCTCGACGCGATCTCGAACGTCGACCCGGCGATCACCCTGCTCGAGAGCACGGGCGAGATCGAGGTGGTGGTCGACACCAGGACCGAGGCGGGCTCGCGCGAGGCGTTCGGCGGCGGCTACCCGGCTGCCGTGCTCTATGCGAAACCGGCTTTCATCGCCGACCATCCGGGTACCATCCAGGCGCTGGTCACCGCGTTCGTGCGCACGCTGCGCTGGCTGGAAAGCGCGAGCGTCGACCAGATCGTCGAGCGGGTGCCGGAGGCCTATCTGCTCGGTGACCGGAAGGTGTATGTCGAAGCGCTGCGACACTCGCGCGCGATGTACTCGCCGGATGGCGAGCTGGACATGGCGGCCGCCCACAATGCGCTCGAGGTCCTGTCCGCATTCGACCAGGGCGTGCGGCAAGACGCGATCGACCTGACGCGCACCTGGGATGGCCGATTTGTCGCGGAGGCGAGGAAGCGGCTGGACGGATGAGAACCCCTGAAGTCAGCGAAAGTCGCTGTCCTCCAGCGCGCTGACGCAGCTTTCCGATTAGTGTCTCAGTTTGAAATTGCCTCGGCCATGACAGGCTTGCGAGCGACTTGACCTTCGCCCATGTGTGCTTAACATCAAGCATTAGGAGCGAGGTGATGGCCAAGTCTACTTTCATAGTGCCGATTATTCCGAAGGGGTGCGGCCATCTATGGCGCGAACGACATCAAGAGAGCCCGACTGCGCGCGCTCTCGAAGCAGATAGCGACGGATCGCTTAGTCAGACGATCGCTGTTGAGGCATCAAACGCGGCGGAAGCGGCAGAGGAGGCGCAACGACGCCATCCTAACTTTACGATCGTTCGAGAATCCATTCAGAGGATAGGATAGGTGCCTGAGAAGCCCTTGGGCCCAAGCGCCCGGCCGAGGTGATTGGCGACGCTGTGCATGTCATGCGGATCGCGACCGGTGAAATCGAGGACGTCATGCTGGCCGACAATGGGAAGAGCCAGGCCGCGGTCGCGCTCGGCAAGAAGGGCGGGGCAACTCGGGCACAGAAGCTGACGCCGAAGCAGCGGGCCGAGATCGCCCGAAAGGCGGCGGCGGAGCGGTGGGGCCGCGCATAGACTCCAAGATTGGTGTTGACTTTTTTATGCGATTGTCGGCATTTGTTGAATTGCGTGATTGTTAACGGAGGCCGACTTGGAGAAGGCAGGAAACCCCGCGCAGGATTTTGTCGACGAGGAGTTCCCATCGCCGGTACGACCTCTCGTGCCGCCGGCCTTGAAGCGCGCGTACGCGGCTGCTGATCGCGTGATGGAGGAACCATTCCTCTGTACGCCGAGTGGACGGTATCAGCGCGGCGACTTGATCCTGAAGGCTGCGGAGTTCGAATTTCGTCGCCTTATCGACGCCGGGAGCCTTCCGTTTGAGCCTGCTTGGGAACCGTACGCAGCGCCAACCGGGAAGCATCTTGTAATGCGGAGCAAGCGAGCGAGGATCACGATCAATCAGATTGCATCGCCGAAGCAGAAGCCACGGCCGGCAAAATTCCGCGACAATTTCGGACTGCCGAACACTGAATATCTGTGGGCAGAGTGGAACGAGGATAAGCGCGCAGAGGATAGCCTGAAGCACCTAGTTCTGCTCCATGGCTATCAGGACTTGGTATTCGCAAAGCTTGCCTTACCGCACCCGGAGAAGCAAAAGCTGATCTGGGGGACGGACAACCTGATGGACCTTCTGCATGAGGTTCCAGACGACGAGCGCGGGCCACGAGAGGAAGGTCCGGCGGAGAGCCCTGACCCTGAAGCGATCGAAAATCTGCATCGGATAATTCGCGACGAAACCCGGTAATGACGAACGTTCTCCGCTTCCCCGATCGTACTCAGGGCTTTGTGCCTCGACGGCTGACTGAGGCCCGCACCGCTATTCTCATGCCGCGAGAGGAGCTCGGCCGTCGTATTGACAAAACAGGCCAAGCGATCGGGTACTACGAAGCAGGCGAACGTCGCCCGGATATGGAGACATTGCTGCGGCTTGCGGACGTACTCGGCCAGCCGGTTTCTTTCTTCATGCGACCGTTGTCGCCCACTATCGGCACGGCCGGAACCCGCTTCTATCGAAGCGTGGGGCCAAAGAGTAATAAGTTAAATCTGGCTCATGACGTCAAGGTTGGGTGGCTTCGCGAGATGGTGCAGTTTTTGCTGCAACATGTACGCCTGCCTTCAGTGAACCTACCCTCAATCGAGGACTTGCCAGCATCGCCTGATCTTACATTGAGCGATATTGAACAGGTGGCGACTCTCGTTCGTCGCCGTTGGGGTCTTGGCGATGGTCCGATCGCCAACATGACGGCTCTGCTTGAGACTAATGGGTGCATTGTCGCGCGACTTGGCATGGATGCAGAGGGCGTTGACGCTTTCTCATGCTGGTTAGAAGGTCGACCTTATGTATTCCTTGGGTCTGATAAAGGCGCGTGCTGTCGGTCTAGATTCGATGCCGCTCATGAGTTAGGTCACCTCATACTACATCGGCATATCACCCAGGAAGATCTTCAGACTAAGCGCACTCGGGATCGACTAGAGCGTGAAGCGCATTGGTTTGCAGGTGCCTTTCTCCTTCCGCGATCAACATTGCTTACGGAATTCTATTCGACAAGAACGTCTCATCTGGTCGGATTGAAGCGTCGGTGGCGAGTTTCTATGCAGGCCATCGCGCATCGTTGTAAAGAGATTGGGGCCGTCGATGAGCTGCAATACATCCTTTTTCGGAAACAGCTCTCTGCAAAGAGGTGGCTGAAGGCCGAACCTCTCGACGACGAGTTACCATGCGAGCAACCCGGTCTTCTTCCGAAGGCTTGGCGACTTCTAATCGACAGGGAGACTATTCAAGAAGGCGGGGCGGCTGAGCAAATTGGGTTCTCGCTCGATGGGGTAGAGCGAATTTGCGGCCAGTTCCGGCGTGCAGGCGGAGAACCCGCGTAACGGCCGAGTGGGGGTATATCGAAATCTCCACTTGATGTACGCACGCATGAGGCGCCAACAGAAGCCGTGCAGATTGCTACCGATAGCAACGCAGCCTCGATCCAACGAGCCCGTTGGATCGGCCGTCTTCTCGCCAAATTTCAAACTGAGACACTACCGCTTTCCGACCGTCCTTCACCAGTGTTCAGTTACTGCTGGAGCGCAAGAAGACTCTCCGACCTCACCTCACGCGCCTCCAGCCGTCAGGAGATGGACCTTGTCACCAGCTGCCTGTCACGCCGCGCCGGAGAAATGCTAGCTCAGGCAGGGGCAGCGGGAAACACCGAGGGATAGAGATTGGCCAGGAGCACCAGCCAGGCGAGAAGGCTCGCGACCGACGCCAGGGTGGTGAGTGCGATGGTCGCCGCGACCAGTTCCCGCCCGGTCGCGTACTCGCTGCTGAGGATGAACAGGGTCTTGGCGGTCGGCACTGCCGCGCAGAGCACGGCGGCGACGGCGGAGAACGGTGGGAGCTGGAGCTGCCAGGCGATGGCCAGTGCCAGGGCCGGCAGGCCGACCAGCTTGACCAGGGTGAGCAGGGCGGCCGCACCGGCGTTGCTGCGGATGTCCTGGACGTGCAGGCCGAGGCCGATCGCGAACAGGGCGCAAGGAGTAAGGGCGCCCGCCAGGATGGTGAGGTAGTCGTCGACCATCGCGGGCAAGGTCAGCCCTGAGGCGGCATAAGCGAGGCCGAGCAAGGTCGGGGCCACCATCGGGTTGGTCAGGGTGTGGCGAAGAATGGAGCCTCGCGCCGGCGCCGCGGGATCGGCAGCACCCTGGGACCGCTCGAGCAGGACGACGCCGATCGGGAACATGATGACGGCCACGAACAGCGTGGCGATGGCGGCGGGCAGCAGGGCTCGCTGCCCGAACAGGCCGTGAAGGACCGGCAAGGCCACGAAGCCGGTGTTGGTCATGGCGGCGGCGAGCCCGTCGACCGTGGCGAGCGCCGGACCGCGCCCGGCCAGCAGGCGCGAGGCCCCGCCGACCACGGCCCAGACGATCAGAGACGCGCCGCCGAAGGTAGCCAGAAAGGGCAGGTCGAGCATGGCCGCCACCGGCTCCTTGGCGACGGCGTCGAACAGAAGGGCCGGCATCGCAACGTAATAGGCGAACTGGACCAGCCCGTCGGCGAGCGTGCGGGGCAGGATGCCGAGGCGGCCGACGATCCAGCCGGTGACGATGACGGCGAAGACCGGCAGGACCAGCGCGGCGATGTGCATCGGCGCCTCAGTGCGCCATGGGTCAGATAGGCTCGCGGCGTTCCAGGCCGGCGACACGGCTTTCGAGGCGTTCCTGGCCGGCCTTGAGCCGGTGGTAGAGCCCGAAGAGGCCCTTGGTCTCGACCTCGCGTGTCTCCAAGCGCAGGCAGATCGAGCTGGTCACCAGCTGCTCGTCGCGGAGCTGGTCCAGTGCAGTCCGGGTCTCGGCACGGAACGCGGCCACCTCCGCTGTCAGCTCGTCGAGCTTGGCGTCGATCCTGCGCATCCAGGCAAGGGTGTGGCTCTCGATCTCGGACATAGCGGGAACATAGTCCATGCCGGCTCACCGGTCGAGCGGAATGGCTCTACCGACACCCGATCATACAAGCACGGGCTCAACCTCTGCGGTGGTCGCGTTCACCTGCTCGGGCCAGTGGCGATGGTTGAGGACCATGCCGTCGGCGCGGACCGTGGCGACGAGGTCAAGGTCCAGCTCGGCATGGATCCAGCCCGGCCGGTCCAGCTCGCCGATCGTCACGATGCCGTCGGGCGGAAAGCCCTTGTCCGGCGGGCCGTAAGCGGCGGCAGCACCGCGGTTGACGTCGACCGCGGGCGACCAGGGCGCCTCGCCGACGACCGGGGCGTGGACGACGTAGCACTGGTTCTCGAGTGCCCGGGCCTGGGCGCCGGTGCGCACGCGCCAGTAGCCGTGCAGGGTCTCGGTGACCGAGGGGACGAGGATCAGCTCGGCGCCGGCCTCGACCAGCCCGCGGGCGAGCAGCGGGAACTGGACGTCGTAGCAGATGCACACGCCGAGCCGTCCGAACGCGGTGTCGAACAGGCGCAGGCCGGAGCCGCCCGACACGCCCCACTCCTCCCGCTCGAAGCGGGTCATCACGATCTTGTCCTGGTAGGCCGAGCGGCCATCCGGGCCGTAGAGCCAGGCGCGGTTGTGGAAGCGCTCCTCGCCGGCCGCGGCAGGCAGGCTGGCGCCGAGGATGTAGACCCCGTGCCGGCGAGCCAGCGCGCGGTGCAGCTCGACCACCCGCTCTTCCAGGGAGGCGACGGCGGGGAGCTGGGCCAGGAGATCGCCCGGCACGGGCTCGGGATACAGGCTCGCCAGCTCCATCGCCCCATATTCCGGGAAGACCAGGAGCTGGGCACCCTCTTCGACCGCACCCTTCACCCAGCCGGCGAGCTTCGCCTCGTAGGCCTGCCAGCCCTCCAGCCGATCGATCGGGTACTGGGCCGCGGCGACCTTGAGCCGGCGGGTCATGTCAGCCGCTTGACCCAGAACTGCATCGGCTTGGCGCTCTCCTCGGTTTCATCCAGATCGCGCCAGGTCAGCGAGCCGACCATCCCCGGCACGGGCGCGAAGCCGCGCTTGCGCCAGAAAGCGTCGAGCGGGATGTAGTCCGGCGGTCGGCGGGGATGGTCGGCCGGGCGAACCACGCCGCAGAAGGCGGCCCAGTCGAACCGGCCGAGCGCGCGGGCATGGGCCTCGCGCTCGCGGAAGAAGGCGACGCCGACGCCGTGGCCGCGATAGTCGGGCAGCAGCACCGATTCGCCGAAATAGAAGACTTTCGGCACCTCGTAGCCGTGCGCGGTGAAGGTGTCGGTCAGGCTCGGCGGCTCGTGGCCGAGCGGCAGGCCGGTCGAGGCGCCGACCACCGCCTCGCCGTCGAAGGCGCCGACGATGACGCTGTCGGCCGCCTCGAGGTAGGTCTGGAGATAGCGCTGCTCATACTCGAGCGAGCCCTCATACAGGTAGGGGAAGGCCCGGAACACGGCGATGCGCAGCCGCGCCAGGTCGGGCAGCAGCAGCTTCAGCCGGCCCCCGGTCAGCCGCTCGATGCGGATCTCGCTCACGCCGCGGCCCCGACCTGGCGGCTCCAGTCGGCGAGGTTGTAGCAGGT
>JBFWWD010000050.1:0-26371 GCA_050246385.1 Geminicoccaceae bacterium | reverse complement strand
TGTCTCCGGCACTGCGGCGGCGATCAATAGCCATGGGGCCCGACATCGCGTCGTTGTGACGAGAGCCACGGCCCGCTTGCCCGACTAGAGCGTTGCGGTGCCAGAGGCGCAAAGCCCGGCGCCTTCGCCCTGACGGCGCCGCCCCTGATCGGGGCGGCGTTGTCGTCTGGCTCTCAGGCCTTCGCCCCGTAGAGTCCTTCCAGCAGATCCCGGTAGGCGCGGACAATGAGATGCCGGCGCAGCTTGAGCGTCGGCGTCATGAGCCCGTTCTCCACGGTGAAGGGCTCCGGCATGACGTGAAATCGACGAATCCGCTCAATCGCCGATAGATGCTTGTTGGCGCGGGCGACCGCCTCTCCAATGGCGGCCTTGAATGCGGGATCCTGGGCCAGCGTGGCCAGATCGGGCGTCTGGTGGTGAGCTCTCGCAAACTCGCGCACAAAGTCCGGGTGCGGCACGATCAGCGCGACCAGATGGGGACGCTGGTCGCCATAGATCAACGCTTGGCCGATCTCGCGCTGGAGCAGCAGGATGCCCTCGACCCGGGCCGGCGCCACATTGTCGCCGCCCGAGTTGACGATCATGTCCTTCTTGCGATCAGTGATCATGAGATAGCGATTGCCGTCCAGCTCGCCGATATCTCCCGTATGCAGCCATCCGTCGCGCAGTGTCGCGGCCGTCGCTTCCGGATCCTTCCAGTAGCCGCGCATCACCAGCTCGCCGCGAACCAGAATCTCGCCATCCTCGGCGATCTTGATCTCCACGCCGTCGAGGGCCGGGCCAACGGTATCGAGCTTGGCGTGCCCTGGCAGGTTCGCGCTGATCACCGGCGAGGCCTCGGTCTGCCCATAACCCTGAAGGACAGGGAGTCCGAGGGCGTGGAAGAAGAGGCCGACATCCAGATTGAGCGGGGCGCCGCCGGATACCATGGCCTTGAGGCGTCCGCCGAAGCGAGCGCGGACCTTGGCGCGCACCAGCCGGTCAAGGGCAAGATCCGCCAGCGCCAGATGCGGCGGCAGACCGCCATTGCGATAGCGCCGGATCCCGAGTTCCAAAGCCAGATCGAATAGCTTCTGGCGGATGCCGCCTTGTCGCTGCACCCCTGCCACGATGCGTTGCCGGAGCACCTCGTAAAGCCTCGGTACGCAGGTGAGGATCGTCGGCCGAGCCTCCAGCAGATTCGTCGAGAGCGTCTCCGCACCCTCGGCATAGTAGATCTGGGCACCGATCGCGATCGGGAAGAACTGCCCCGCCGTATGCTCGTAGGCATGCGACAATGGGAGAAATGAGAGAAACACCTCCTGGCCGAGCCCGATCCGCTCGAGGAGGTCCCAGGCACCGCGAAGATTGGCGAGAATGTTGGCATGGGTCAGCATCACGCCTTTTGGCCGACCACCGGTGCCCGAGGTGTAGATGAAACAGGCGAGGTCGCTGCCCTGCAGCTGTTGCTGGCGATCGATTGGAGAAGCCGCCTCGCCTTCGGCGAGCGCTTCTGACCAGGCCATTGCGGGCACGGAGAAGCCGTCCGTGCCCACCAAATCGAAGAAGATCAGAAATCGCACCGACGGCGCGCGGGAAATGGCAGGAAGAAGCCGCTTTGCCAGGGTCGGCCCGGAGCAGACGACTGCCGCCACGTCGGCGTGATCGAGCAGATAGGACAGGTCGTCGGTGGTGCTCGTCGTATAGGCGGGAACGGTCACCGCTCCCGCCATCAGAATCCCCAGGTCCGCCACGCACCATTCGGGCCGGTTCTCGGCCAGGATGAGCACTCGCTCGCCGGGCTGAACTCCGCGGCCGGCCAGACATCGAGCCAGCAGTCTCGCCTCGCGCCGAGCCTTGTCCCAGCTCCAGGGCCGATAGATGCCGGCGCTCTTCGTCCACAGAAAAGGGGCTGCGGCACCTTTCGTGGCCGAGCGCTCGAACATCGTCACCAGATTGGTGCCGAGATCGGGCATCACCATGCGTGCTCGCAGCCCCCCTGCAGCATGAGTTGGCCTCGAGCCATGCGGGATGCACCGAAGCTGGAAGCCGGATGGTTGCCGCCCATATTTAATGGGCTTCAGCGACAAAGGAAATCGAATGGCGAATGGCGCCAGTGGGCCGCTGCCGACCAGAGCGAGCGATGCGGCGTTGGCTCCGGCCCAGGAAGGGCCGGTATGGACCCTTGACGATCTCTATGCCGGCCCCGACGATCCGCGGATCGAGGCTGACCTGGCTTCCGTCGACAGCGGCGCGGCGGCCCTTGAGGCCCAATACAAGGGCAAATTTGCCGCTCTCGAAGGCGACCGCCTCGCTGACATGATCGAGAGCTATGAGGACCTCGAGGATCGCCTCGGCCGCTCCGTCTCGTATGCGCAGCTGCTGTTTGCGGCACGGCGCGACGACGCGGCGATCGGGCGCTTCTTTCAGGGCATCCAGGAGCGTGCGACCACCATCGGCACACGCCTTCTGTTCGTGACCCTGGAGCTCAATCGGCTCGAAGACGACGCGCTGGCGGCGAAGGTCGCAGCTTCGCCTCGGCTGGCTCACTTCCAGCCTTGGCTCGAGAGTGTCCGCAGCTATCGCCCCCACCAGCTCTCCGACGAGATCGAGCGGACGCTGCACGAGAAGCATGTGACCGGGCAGAGCGCCTGGGTACGATTGTTCGACGAGAGCATGGCCGCGCTGCGTTTCCCGCTCGACGGGAAGGAGCTGACCAGCGCCGAGATCTTCGATTTGATGTCGTCGAAGGAGCGCGGGGTCAGGGAACGCGCCGCGGGTGCGATCAGTGGCGTGCTGAAGCAGAACGTCCGGCTGTTCTCGCGCGTGATGAACACGCTGATCAAGGACAAGCAGATCGAGGATGATTGGCGCCGGTTCGAGCGGCCCATCTCCTCGCGCAACCTCGCCAATCAGGTCGAGGACGAAGTCGTGGATGCGCTGATCTCGGCCGCTCGCGACGCCTATCCGCGCATCTCGCATCGCTATTACGCCCTGAAGGCGCGTTGGCTCGGGCTGGCCAAGCTGGAATTCTGGGACCGCAACGCGCCCCTGCCTGAGGACGCGGATACCCGCCGCCCCTGGGCGGAGGCCAAGGTGGTGGTGCTCGACGCCTATCGCACCTTCTCGCCGACACTGGCCGAGATTGTCGACCGCTTCTTTCAGGGCAGCTGGATCGACGCGCAGGTGCGTCCGGGGAAGGACAGCGGCGCCTTCTGTCATCCCACGGTGCCCAGCGTGCATCCCTATGTGTTGATGAACTATCAGGGTCGTACGCGCGACGTGATGACCCTGGCGCATGAGCTGGGGCATGGGGTGCACCAGGTGCTTTCGGCTCCGCAGGGCTCTTTGATGGCCGCAACGCCGCTCACCTTGGCCGAGACGGCCTCGGTGTTCGGCGAGCAGCTCACCTTTCAGGCCTTGCTTGCCCAGGAGACCGACCCCGTTCGACGCCGCGTGCTCCTCGCGGCCAAGATCGAGGACAAGATCAACACGGTCGTCCGGCAGATCGCATTCTGCGAGTTCGAGCGGCGGGTGCATGACGCGCGTCGGTCGGCCGAACTGACGCCGGAGGACCTCTGCCGGCACTGGATGGAGGTGCAGACCGAGAGCCTTGGACCTGCCTTCAATTTGCGCGATGATTATCGCTTCTACTGGTCATATATACCCCATTTCATCCATGTCCCGTTCTACGTGTACGCCTACGCTTTCGGCGACTGCCTGGTCAGCTCGCTTTATGCGGTCTACGAGGAATCGCCCGGCGGCTTCGAGCCGCGCTACCTCGATCTCCTGCGGGCGGGCGGAACCCTGCGCCACAAGGAGCTGCTGGCGCCGTTCGGGTTGGATGCGTCCGATCCGGGCTTCTGGGCCAAGGGCCTGGGACTGCTGGAGAGCTTGATTGACCAGCTCGAGGCGACAATGCCGGAGCGGACGTGAGCGGATCTGGCCGACCGGCATACGCCAGCGAGAACACACTTGGCTCTCGGGTCCGACGTTATGCCCAGGTGGGCGGCACGGTAGGCGTGCAGGCCGCGCGCTTCGCCGGGGCGCGGCTGCTGGGACGACCTCTGGACGGCAGCAACGCAGCCGAGCTGAAGGAGGCGCTGGGTGGCCTGAAAGGCCCGTTGATGAAAGTGGCGCAGCTGATCGCCACCATCCCCGACGCGCTGCCGGCGGAGTATGCCGCGGAGCTGGCCCAGCTCCAGAGCAATGCGCCGCCGATGGGCAAGCCCTTCGTCCGGCGGCGCATGGTGGCGGAGCTCGGACCGGACTGGGCGAAGAACTTCGCCGAGTTTCCCCTGGATCCCTCGGCCGCCGCCTCACTTGGCCAAGTCCACAAGGTACGGCTGCTCGACGGCCGGACTGCTGCCTGCAAGCTGCAATATCCCAACATGGAGGCCGCCGTCGAAGCCGATCTCTCGCAGCTCAAGCTGATCTTCGGCCTGCATGCGCGCTACGACCCGACGATCGACACGAGCAGGATCTATGAGGAGATCTCGGCTCGCCTGCGCGAGGAGCTCGATTACCATCAGGAGGCCCGACATCTCGGCCTCTATGCGGGAATGCTCGCGGGCGAGCCACATGTCCATGTGCCGGGGCTCGTGCCCGAATTGTGCACGCGCCGGCTCCTGACCATGGAATGGCTCGAGGGCAAGCCGCTCTTGAGCTTCAAGCTGGCATCGCAGGAGGAGCGCAATCGCCTCGCGTTGGAGATGTTTCGCGCATGGTATGTGCCGTTCTACAATTACGGTGTCATTCACGGCGACCCGCATCTTGGCAATTACACCGTGCGTGACGATCTGGAACTCAATCTCCTCGACTTCGGTTGCATCCGCGTATTCCGCCCGGAATTCGTCAAAGGCGTGATCGACCTCTATTGGGCGCTCGAGCGCGGCGACCGCGAGCTCTCGATCGAGGCCTACCGGCACTGGGGCTTCGACCGGCTCGATCACGCGACGGTCGATGTGCTGAACGAGTGGGCAACATTCCTCTATGGCCCGTTGATGGAGAATCGGCCTCGCCTGATCGAGGAATCCAACAGTAGTCGGGAAGGTCGCCGCGTGGTCGAGCGCGTACATCAAAAGTTGCGCGAAGTGGGCGGCGTGACGCCGCCACGCGAGTTCGTCTTCATGGATCGTGCCGCGATCGGCCTGGGTGCCGTGTTCATGCATCTCGCCGCGGAGGTCAACTGGCATCGCCTGTTCATGGAGCTGATCGCCGACTTCGACCTCGACGCGCTCCGCGCCCGTCAAACTGCGGCTCTCGCCCGACATGGCCTGGCCGATGCCGCGAATGCCCCCTGACTGGTCGCCCGAGGTCTATGCTCGCCATGCTGGGCCGCGACTGAGGCCGGCTCTGGATCTTCTGGCGCGGGTACCGCTCGGCGAGGCGCGCGCGGTGGTCGATCTGGGGTGCGGCAGCGGAGCTTTGTTTCCCGCTCTGCGTCGCCGCTTCCCCGACGCAAGGCTGATAGGGGTGGATCGGTCTGCCACCATGCTCGCCCGGGCGCGAGAGGTCGACGAGCAGGCGGAGCTGATCCACATCGACGCGGCCGGTTGGCGTCCCGGAGAAATGGTCGATCTCATCCTCGCGAACGCCTCACTCCAGTGGATTCCCGGCCATGAGCGGCTGATTCACGATCTGCTCCGGCGTTGCCGGTGCCTTGCCGTCCAGATTCCGGACAACTTCGCCGCGCCGTCGCACGTCCTGCTCTACGAGACGATGGCGCGACCGGAATGGTCCTCCCGACTCGCCGGCGTCGAGCTCGGCAATGTCTCTTTGGGTGCCGAGGCATATGCGGCTCTGGCAAGCGCGGCTGGTGCCGAACTCGATCTGTGGCGGACAACCTATTACCATCAGCTCAGCGGTGTCGCGCCCGTACTGGACTGGATGCGCGGCACGGCGCTCCTGCCGATCCACGCGGTGCTCGGCGGTGCCGGCAGTGTCGATGCGGCCGCCTTCGAGGCTGCCTTGGGGCAGTCTCTCGCGCATGCTTATCCGGCCGATCATGTCGGCCGAGTGCTGTTCCCGTTCAGCAGGCTGTTTTTCGTGGCGGCTCGCGGCGGGTGAATGAGCTGGCCGGGAAAACCCCGATTGCCAGCTCCGACGCGTTTACCTATTGACCCAAAACGAAGAACGCCGGGGCCAGGAAGCACTCCGAAGTCGCGTCGGGCCTGGGGGAGAGCAGCGGGCGATGAAGGTCGGGATAGCGAAGGAGCGCCGGGACGGCGAGCGCCGTGCGGCGGCGTCGCCGGAGACGGTCAAGCGCTACCGGGGTCTGGATCTCGAGCCGGTGGTGGAGGCGGGTGCGGGCGAGGGTGCGGCAGTGTCCGATCAGGCCTTCGCCGATGCCGGTGCGGTGATCGTCTCGGACGGCTCGGCCTGGGACAGCGAGATTGTCCTCAAGGTCCAGCGCCCGACCGAGGCGGAGATGGGCCGTCTGAAGCGGGGCCAGGTCCTGATCGGGATGCTCGATCCCCACAACAACAAGGATCAGGTTGCGGCCTACGCCAAGGCCGGGGTGAGCGCCTTTTCGCTCGAGCTGTTGCCGCGCACGACTCGGGCGCAGGCGATGGACGTGCTCTCCAGCCAGGCCAACCTCGCCGGCTACAAGGCGCTGGTGGACGCGATGGCGGCCTATGCGCGGGTTCTGCCGATGATGATGACTGCCGCCGGCACGGTGACGCCGGCCAAGGTGTTCATCGTCGGCGCGGGCGTCGCGGGGCTGCAGGCGATCGCGACCGCGCGGCGGATGGGGGCGGTGGTGACCGCGACCGACGTGCGGCCCGCGGCGCGCGAGGAGACCGAGAGCCTGGGTGCCAAGTTCGTGGGCTTCGTGCCGGCGGATGCGGCCACCAAGGGCGGCTATGCGCGTCCGCTCACGCCCGCCGAGCAGGCGGAGCAGGCCCGGATGGTGGCCGAGCATCTCAAGAGCCAGGACATCGTGGTGACCACGGCGCAGATCCCGGGGCGCACCGCACCGCGGATCGTGACCGGCGAGATGGTCCGCGCGATGAAGCCGGGTGCGGTGATCCTGGACATGGCGGCCGAGAGCGGCGGCAATGTCGAGGGCAGTGTGCCCGGCGAGACGGTCGCGGTCGAGGGTGTCACGCTGATCGGTGCGAAGAACCTGCCCTCGCGCATCGCCCCGGCGACGACGGTCCTCTACGCCAAGAACCTGTTCAACTTCGTCCAGCTCCTGATCGACGCGAAGACCAAGGAGCTCAGGATCGACACCGGCGACGAGCTGGTCAAAGGCACGCTTTTGACCATGGGCGGCGAGATCGTCCACGACGCCTTCAAGCCGGCGGGCTAGGGGAACACACCGATGGAAGCGATCGATCCCGGCATCTTCGACCTGATCATCTTCGTGCTGGCGGTGTTCGTCGGATACTATGTCGTGTGGTCGGTCACGCCGGCGTTGCACACGCCGCTCATGTCGGTCACCAACGCGATCAGCTCGGTGATCATCGTCGGTGCCTTGCTCGCGACCGGTGCTGGCGGGGCGGCGGCCTTGTTCGGCTTCGTCGCGGTGGTGCTGGCCTCGGTGAACATCTTCGGCGGCTTCGCGGTCACCGAGCGGATGCTCGCCATGTTCAAGAAGCGCGGCTGAGGAGCGGGCGATGAGCAGCAATCTCGCCGCGCTCGGCTATCTGGTGGCCGCGGTCTGCTTCATCCTGGCGCTGCGCGGCCTGAGCTCGCCGGCCTCCAGCCGGCAGGGCAACCGGCTCGGCATGGTCGGGATGGCGATCGCCATCCTGGTCACGCTTCTGCTGCTGCCGCATCCGGGCTTGGGCACCTATCTGCTGATCCTGGCCGGCGTGGTGATCGGCGGCGGCATCGGCTATGTCGTTGCGCAGCGGATCGAGATGACGGCGATGCCGCAGCTCGTGGCCGCGTTCCACTCGCTGGTCGGCCTGGCGGCGGTGTTCGTGGCGGTGGGTGCGTTCCTCTCGCCCGCGGATTTCGGCATTGCCGGGCCGACGGGCGAGATCCACCATCTGTCCCGCTTCGAGATGGGCCTCGGCATCATCATCGGGGCGATCACCTTCTCCGGCTCGCTGATCGCCTTCGGCAAGCTGCAGGCGAAGCTGCCGCCCGGGGTGGAGAGCGCCTTGGGTCCGCTGATGGGGATCGTCCGCCCGGCGATGAGCTCGCGGCCGATCCTCTTGCCGGGCCGGCATGCCATCAACCTCGCGGTCGGCGCGCTGATCCTGCTGCTGCTGGTCTGGTTCGTCGCGACCGAGCACGGCTTCCCGTTCGTGGCGATGACGCTGCTCGCCTTCGCGATCGGGTTCCTGCTGATCATCCCGATCGGCGGAGCCGACATGCCGGTCGTGGTCTCGATGCTGAACTCCTATTCCGGCTGGGCTGCGGCCGGCATCGGCTTCACGCTGAAGAACCCGATGCTGATCGTCACCGGTGCCTTGGTCGGCAGCTCGGGTGCGATCCTGTCCTACATCATGTGCAAGGCGATGAACCGCTCGTTCGTCTCGGTGATCCTGGGCGGGTTCGGTGAGACCGGGGCCGCCGGCGGCGCGGATGCCGGGGAGAAGACCTTCAAGTCGGGCTCGGCCGAGGATGCCGCCTTCATCATGGAGAACGCGCAGAAGGTGATCATCGTGCCGGGCTACGGCATGGCGGTCTCGCAGGCCCAGCATGCGGTGCGCGAGCTGTACGAGAAGCTGACCAAGAAGGGGGTGGAGGTCCAGTTCGCCATCCACCCCGTGGCCGGCCGCATGCCGGGCCACATGAACGTGCTGCTGGCCGAGGCCAACATCCCCTATGACGTCGTGCACGAGATGGAGGAGATCAACGGCGAGTTCGGCCAGGCCGACGTCGCCTACGTCATTGGCGCCAACGACATCACCAACCCGGCCGCCAAGACCGACACCGCCTCGCCGATCTTCGGCATGCCCGTGCTCGACGTCGACCGCGCCAAGGCGGTGTTCTTCATCAAACGCTCCACCGCCCCCGGCTATGCCGGCATCGACAACCCCCTGTTCTACATGGACCGCACCATGATGCTGTTCGGCGACGCCAAGAAAATGACCGAGGAAATCGTCAAAGCCGTCGAGTAGGGAAATCATCATCGTGCGACTGTCGATGAGCGTGCGGTTGACCGCCGCAATCGTCTTCCTGTTCACCGCCCTGGGTGCGGCTGAGCTCCAGAGCGCCCCGTTCGCGGTGCCCAATCCCTATTCCACCGGACTGGAGAACGGAGACATTGCGGCGCGCCGCCTCTACGTGTTCGGCGACAGCTACTCGAAGAAGGCCCGCAAGTCGTTCCACAATTGGGCGGAGCAGCTCTGGCTCGACGAGCGAAACATGAGCTCCGGCGCCACGCTCTTCCCGATCCTCAAGGATTTCGCCGTCAGTGGGGCCACGGCGGGTGTCTATGGCGGCTCGACCAACAATTTCGGCCGCCAGCTCACCCGATGGCTTGCAAGCAAGCCTGCCTTCAGCACCCGGGATCTGGCCACGGTCTATCTGGGCTACAATGATATCAGGCTGGGGAGCGATCCGGACGGATCGGATCTCGCCGGCTCGATGACTTCCTATCGGTCGGGGCTGCAGCAGCTCATCGGCGCCGGGGCGGTCGGCAAGTCGCGCCGGATCTTCCTGGTCATGCCGCATGACTGGGGGCGCAGCCCGCGGTATGTCGCCGACGGGCAGTCTGGCGTCATGCGCCAGCGGACACAGGTCTGGAACGGGTTTCTAGCCGATCTGGCGCAACAATCCTCCTACACAAGGTTGGTCGCTGTCGACCTGTTCACGTCCTTCGAATGCGTCTTCAAGCAACCGACCGAATTCGGCTTCGCCAATGTGACCAAACCTCGGCCGAAGGCCGCAGACCCTGCGAAGTATCTTTACGATCTGAACGACGATCTGCATTTCGGCGAGCGCGGCCAGGCGCTCGTCCGGCAGGTGATCCAGTATTATCTCACCCGTGGCTGGGACTGGTCGAACACGGTGAAGGATCCGGCTTCCGCCCGGAAGAACCTGATCCGCGACCTCCGGGCCGGCAAGGTCTTCTCTGTACGTTGTACGTCTCTCTCCTGAACGGAGCGCGTCGAGCTTCCACCGCCGTCTGGGGGTGCGCTGTTGTGTCATGCCGGCACCCTCGGGCGCGGTCTTGTGATCACAAACCGACCACGCAATTTGTGATCACAACGTCGCGCTTTGCAGACCAGCCGGGGAACAGGATCGTGCACAACAGGCGTCGCCGCCGCCCCTTGATCGGGATCGTGGCGGACGTGAAGCAGGTCGGTCCGCACCCTTTCCACGCTGTCGGCGAGAAGTACGTCAACGCCGTGGCGCACGGTGCGGAGGCGGTGCCGATCATTCTGCCCGCAACCGCCGAGGGTGAGGATCTCGAGCCCGTCGACACGGCGACTGACGTTCTCGATCTGGTCGACGGCCTGCTGTTTCCCGGCAGCGCGTCGAACGTGGCTCCAAAGTTCTACGGGGCCGTTCCCGTTTGGCACGAGCTGGGGACGGATCCCCAGCGGGATGACACAGCACTGCCGCTCATTCGCGCTGCGCTCGCCCGCGACCTACCGCTGCTCGCTGTCTGCCGCGGGCTTCAGGAGTTGAACGTCGCGCTGGGGGGAAGCTTGCATCAGCTCGTGCACGAGCAACCGGGACTGATGGACCATCGTGAACCCAGGAACGCCCCGCGCCGCCTGCAATACGCTGCGGCTCACGGCGTGCGGCTGGCGGAAGGGGGCGTGCTGCGGCAGTTGCTCGGCGCGCCGGTGGCGCTCGTGAACTCGATCCACGCGCAAGGGATTGAGCGTCTCGCATCCGGCCTCGTGGTGGAGGCGACGGCGACGGATGGCTTGGTCGAGGCTGTCCGCGTCGAGGGCGCCAGCTTCGCGCTCGGCGTGCAGTGGCACCCCGAATGGCGTTTGCGCGAGGATCGCCTGTCCAAGGCGATCTTTGCCGCTTTCGGCGCGGCGGCTCTCGCATATCGCGCCCGCTCCATCAGTCCTGCGGCTGCTGCTTGAGGATGTCGCGGCCGATGACTTCCTGACCGTCCAGGACGTCGCCGCGAACCGCGGCGCGCAGTGCTGCCTCGTCGCGAGCACGGAGCGCTCGGATGACCGCCTGGTGATGATCGACGAGATTGCCGGTACCGAGTCGGCCTACGACTATGCGCACGAATGGCCCGACCTGCAGCCACAGCGACTCGACCAACGGCAGGAGCACCGTCGACCCGGCCGCTCGATAGAGCCGGAAGTGGAAGGCGTGGTTCTGCCGCATGTAGCCCTCTATGTCGCCGCGCTCGAGGGCGCGACCGATCTCGTCGTCGATCCCCGCGATGGCGTCGATGTCTGCCTTGGCCAACCGTGGCAGCGCCAGCGTCGCGAGCTGCGGCTCCAGCAGGGTCCGCGCCAGGCACAGCTCCGCGAAGCGCGCCGGCGACATCGAAGGTACCGCCACGCGGCGATTGTCGAACATCACCAGCGCCCGCTCGGCGACGAGCTGGCGCAATGCCTCTCGAACAGGCATCGGGCTCACGCCGAGGTTCGTGGCGACACCGCGCAGCGTCACGGGCCGTCCCGGGACAAAGCGCCCCGTGATGATCGCCGTGCTCAGCTCGCGATAGACGCGCTCATGGGCGGTCTCGCGCTCGCCCTGCGGCTCGGTGGTCAATCGGGCAGCCGCGGCCGTCATTACTATCCTCCGCTCGCCCGCAGCATTCTGGCAGCGGCTTGACACGTATCAAAGTGTGATCACGAATCATTGGTATCAGGTAGGATGATCACAGCGCAGCTTGGTCGGCTTGGGGGAGTTAGGTTGATGGATGCGACTTGCCGTTCGCTGCCATCTTCGGCGGCGAACGTCGTTGGCGCCGACGATGAAGCTCGACGGTTCCTCGAGACCTATCCCGACACAGCCACGGCCGACCTGTTTGTAGTCGATCCTCACGGGATAGCGCGCGGCAAGCGCGTTCCGGCGAGGAGCCTGAGAAAAGCATTCTCCACCGGCTTGGCGATGCCCCGGTCGCTGATGGCGCTCGATGTCTGGGGCAATGACGTACCTGCGGCAGGCTATGCTCCCGAGACCGGCGACGGTGACGCTCTCTGCCGGGCCGTCGCGGGAAGTCTGGGGCCAATGACGTGGGCCCGCCACTCTTCGGCTCAGCTCATGCTGTCGATGCACGAGCCCGACGGCAGCCCGTTCTTCGGTGACCCCCGGCACGTCCTGGCACGTATCGTCGACCGGCTGTCGGCGCTCGGCCTCACGCCGGTCGTCGCGACCGAGCTGGAGTTCTACCTGGTCGAGCCCACCGGAGGCCAGGACGATGGGCCGGCCCCGCCGCGGCAGCCGGTGACCGGTCGCCGGCCTTCAGACCCTTGCGTCCTCAGTCTCGACGAGCTTGAGGGGCTCGATGCGGTATTTGCCGACATCGAGGCGGCCGCCCTCGCGCAAGGCATTCCGACCGACGCGTTGACCGCCGAGCACGGCGCAGGCCAGTTCGAAATCAATCTGTGCCATCACTCGGACGCACTGCTCGCCGCCGATCAGGCTGTGCTGTTCAAGCGTGCGATCAAAGGCTGCGCCCGAGCGCACGGTCTCGTCGCGAGTTTCATGGCGAAGCCGTTCGGCCAGACTGCGGGCAGCGGGATGCACGTCCATCTCAGCCTGCTCGACCGGGCGGGCCGGAACGTGTTCGACGATGGCGCGGCCGGTAGCGGGGTGTTGCGGCACGCCATCGCCGGACTGTGCGCGACGATGCCCCAGTTCATGGTGATTTTCGCCCCGAACCGGAACTCTTTCCGCCGGCTTCGCCCGGGCGCCTTCGCGCCCACGGCAGCTACATGGGGCTACGAGAACCGGACGGTCGCCGTCCGCGTCCCTTATGCGGGGGGTCCATCACGACGGCTGGAGCATCGGGTCGCCGGAGCCGATGCCAATCCGTACCTCGTTCTTGCCGCAATCCTGGCCGGCGTGCTGCACGGCGTCGAGGAGAAGCTGGAGCCCACCGCGCCGCTTTCCGGCTGCGCCTACGATGCGGGCGAGCGGCCTCTCCCGGCCAGCCTCCCCGAGGCGCTCCACCTCTTAGAGCGCTCGGACCTCGTCCTGAACCATTTCGGTGCCGAGATGGTCCGTATTCTTGCCGCGACGAAGTGGCAGGAGTACCGGCGGCTCGAAGCGATCGTTCCCGCCGCCGAACATGCCGCCTATCTCAGGTCGGTATAGGCGGTCTCGCAGCGAGACCCCCTCGCAGGCACCTCCCCCAGTCACGCGGCCGAGGCACTTGGGCCGGCCAATGTCGGTTCGGTCGAAGGCTCTCGGGGCGCCAAGGCGGCAGCGACAGCCTCCGCCAGACTGGTCGCCACCGCATCCACCTGAGTTCGGGCGCGTGCCTGGACCGCCTCGTCCGTGGCAGCGCCCCAAAGGCAGATGCAGAACCTCATCTCCCGGCCGAGGCGCGCACGCAGGCGCAGGACAAGACGGCGTGCCTGTCGCACTGCGCTGGGGTCCAGATAGGACAGACAGACCACGTCCCAGGACTCGGGAGCGATGGTGCCGTGCAATATTGCCGCGGCATTGGTCACCTCGGCGGTGATCCCGCGCCGTCGCAGGAGCTCGACCAGCATCGTCGCTGCTGCGGTGTCCAGTCCGGTGCGGGCACCGACGCAGAGCACTCGGATCGGCTCTTCGGACTCCACGCCCCGAGGCAATGTCTCTGTCGGCTCGGCCAAGCCCTCGATGATGTCCGTGACTGCCGCCGCGACTGTCATCGCCCGCGCGGGCTCCAGGACTCCCCGCTGGCGATCCTGGTCCGCGAATACCAGCGCGCGCATGATCACCCCGTCGAAGACCTCGTCGAGCGACCCTTCCTCGAGCAGGTCCTCCGCCAGCTCCTCCGCCTCGTGGGGATCGCCGGCGAGCACGCGCTGATAGAACTTCACCTCCGGCGCCAGCACTGGCTGGTCGCCGAGCAGGACTTCGAAGAACTGAAGTTGCGGGACGTAACGGCCGAGCACGACCAGGCACACGGTCAGCGGCGTCGCCAGGAGCAGGCCGACCGGCCCCCAGAGCGTGGTCCAGAACACCGCGGCCACAATGATCGCGAGCGGCGACAGTCCCGTGCTGGAACCGTACAGCCAAGGCTCCAGGATATTATTGGTGAACAGCTCGAGCGCGATGAACAGGGCGACGGTCAGCAGCGGCGTGGTCCAGCCCGGGTCGACGGCAAAGGAGAGCGCGATCGGGAACATCGCTGCGAGGATCGGGCCGAGATAGGGAATGAAACGCAGAACCGTTGCGAGCATGCCCCAGAGCAGCGCGTTCGGGACGCCGATCAGGAACAGGCCCAAGGCCACCGGCATGCCGTAGAGGACGTTGACCACCAGCTGCATCAGCAGATATCGGCCGATGCGCTTGGCGGCATCGCTGATCGCGGCCGTCGCACGATGCACGTCGCCATGGCCGAACAGGCGGATCATGCGGTCGCGCAGATCTTCTCGCTGCAGCAGCACGAATACGATGAACACCAGCACGATGCCCGCGGTCGCGACCGGCTGCAGCATCGGTCCCACAAAGGCGGTCAGCGCCTCCAGCGGGGCCTGGGGCGGCTCGTGGACCTCGACCGGGATCGGACGCCGCTCCTGCGTCTGGGTGGGCGATTCGCCACCCGATCCGCTCTGCCCCTCCTGCTCCGCGAGCACCGTGATCCGGTCGATCTCGCGCCCGAAGTCCCGTAGGAAGTCGGCAGTCCGATCGATGATCCCGCCCCCTGGAGCGGCTTCGGCGAGTTCCCGCGCCTTGATCCGCAGATTGTACTCATAGGTCGGCAGTTGCTGCGCAAGGTGAGTGAGCTGGCTCGCCACCAAGGCCGCGAAACCCACCAACAGGACGGTCACCAGCAGCATGACCGTGAGAACGGACGGAATCCGCGGCAGACCGCGGCGATAAAGCCACGTGACCAGCGGGCCGAGCGCGAAGCTCAGCAGGATGGCCAATGCCAAAGGGATCAGCACATCGCGGCCGAGGTAAAGTGCCGCGACCGTGGCCGCGCCCGCGAGGATCGTGGCCGAGGGGGACAATGCTGGAGGTGCAGGCGGGATGTCGGGAGTACGCCGCCAGCCCCGCTCGACGGTAGTTGTAGAGTTCGATTCCCCGCGCTCGCTCACGTCATCGCTTTCCGTGCCCGACTTGGGCGGGCTGCCGGAAGCAACCGTCGAGGGGACGCAAAGTTGCTTGGCTCATCCGCGCGCGCGAGGGTTGGTTCGCCCTGCACGCTGCCGGACCTGCTCAAGGTCGGCCGATGGGAGGAGGCAGGGAGCCGATGGCGAACAGTTTGCCCCATTGGGGAAGAGGATCCTCGACTCCAGCGAGCCGGAGCACATGCCAGGCCATGGCATGGTTGCTCGACGTCACCGGCTTGCCGATTGCCTGCTCGATCTCGGCCGCGATGTTGGCGACCCGCAGACTAGTGCATGCAACGAAGACGGCGTCGACGCCCGGATCGCGCCCGAGCGCAACGGCCGCATCCCGGATCGAGGCGCTGCTGATGCGGGCTGCCCGGTGGTCGTCTTCCTCGTCGAATGTGCCGAAGAGTGGAACCTCGAAGCCGCGCGCCTCGATATAGGCTTTGACCGTCGCATTCACGTCCGCGCGATATGGGGTCAGAACAGCGAGGCGTTGCACGTCGAATGCGCGGAAAGCCGCGAAAGCGGCAGTGATCGGGGTTGTCGGTCTAGCTTCGGGTCTCGCTGCGCGGAGTTTCGTGAAGACGCCGTCCTCGCCGATGACCATCGTCGCCGACGTGCAGCCGAAGGCGATCGAGGCCAGAGGCACACCGGGCATGATGACGGCGGCGCTGTCGCTCAGCCGGCTCGCCATCGCTCGAAGTGTCTCGGGCGTGATCGTCGCATCGTTCCAGATCCGACTCCCGTACAGTGCGACGCCGTCGAGATCGCGGAAGATCTGCCGCCACTCGTGCTCGATCGTATGATCCGTGGCGAGGACGATCAGCCCGATCCGGGCGCGAAGGCCGATCCCGCCGTCGAGCTGATAGGGCATCCGGTTGAGGTCGATCGGCTGGTCCATTCTGCGCTCCTGGAGCTGGCCGAATGCCGGCCTAATGGGCGAGCATCCCGCTGACGTCGTGCTCGGGGGTACGGCCGGCGATCAGATCCGCGGTAATGCGCGCCGAGCCGCACGCCCAGGTCCAGCCCATGTGGCCGTGACCGGTGTTCACGTACAGATTGGCCAGCCGGCCGCTGCCAAAGATGGGCAGATTGTCAGGAGTCATTGGACGGAGACCAGCCCAGTACTCGGGCCGGCCATAGTTCCCTGCAGACGGGAACAGCTCCCTGGCCGCCCGGAGCATCGGTGCGAAGTCCTGCGGCTCATGGCTGGTATCCCAGCCGGCGAACTCGGCGATCGCAGTCATCCGCACGCGATCGCCGAAGTTGGCGAAGGCGAACAGATTGTCCTCGTCGACGCCCGAGAGCGTAGGTGGGTTGTTGTGGCCCTCGATCGGCAAGGTGACCGAATAGCCTTTGATCGGATAGACTGGAAGATCCAGCCCCAACTCGCGGCCGAAGGCGGCGCTCCAGCAGCCCAGCGCCAGGACATAGGCGTCGGCGGGAAAGGGGCCCATCGCGGTCTGGATCGCAACGATCTGCTCGGATCTGCGCTCGATCGCGGTGACGGCCTCATTGAAGCGGAACTCCACGCCGCGCTGTGCGAGCCAATCCGCGAGACCGAGCGTGAACAGCCGAGCATCGCCGCTCTCGTCGCCGGGAGCATACAACGCACCTGCGAAGCGATCACGGACCGGCTCATAGACCGGGTCGATCGCGGCCGCCTCGTCCGGTGACACCGCCCGAACCTCGACGCCCTGATCGCGCAGGATCTGTGCCTTGCTGGCCGCTTCCGTCAGGCCGGCCGGGTCGCGATAAAGATAGAGCGCGCCACCGGACCGCCCGCCATAGGACACTCCGGTGTCCGCGACGACGGCATGGAGGCGCTCCTGGCTATAGAGACAGAGCGCTACCTTGCGGCGCGTATTGGCCGCCGCGCGCTCAGCCGTGCACTGGCGATAGAACCGCCAGCACCACCGCCAGAACTGCGGATCCGCCTGGAACCTGAAGCGCAGCGCGAGGTCGTCGCGGAACAGGGCGCGGGCGAGGGTCCGCAGTGCCTTGGGCGAGGACCACGCATAGGCATGCCCTGGAGCGATCATGCCGGCATTGGCGAAGGAGGTCCCGGTAGCCGGCCCGGGAGCCCGATCGAGCACCACGACTTCATGGCCGTCGCGCCACAGCTCGTAGGCCGTGGCGACACCGATCACACCCGCTCCCAGGACCGCGACCCGCATGGGTCTATTTCGCCGCAATCACGCCGATCTCGACCGTGAACTGCGGCGTGGCGAGCTTCGCCTCGACCGTCGCGCGCGCGGGCGCACAGCCCTCGGGTACCCACGCGTCCCACACCTCGTTCATCTCGCCGAAGCCGCGCATGTCGGACAGCCAGATCGTGGCCGAGAGCACCTTGCTCTTTTCGGTGCCTGCCTCCTTCAGCAGCGCGTCGATGCGGTCCAGGATGTTGCGGGTCTGGTCGGCGAAGGAAGCGCCCGGCTTGTCCAGGGCCACCTGGCCGGCGAGGTAGACGGTATCGCCATGAACGACGATCTGGCTCATCCGCTGATTGGTGTGCATGCGCTGGACGGACATGGGTGCTCCCGAGCTCTGGATTGATCGCCGGCACCATAGCGATCGCGGCCGAGCAGCGGAACCATGCCAACTGGCGCCTCAGGGCTGCGCCAGGCCATGCAGTCTCCGGAATGCCGACACATACTCGCGCCAATGAGCAAGATCGGCTTCGGTCAGGACCTTTCCGACCGCCCAGTCCGGATCGAAGCTGTTGATGTTGTGGGCGTTGATGAACGCCACGTCCGCGACGTGGCGGTACATGAATTCGTAGAACAGCTCGATCACGGCAGCATAGCGGGAGAGATCGCCAGCCAGATATCGCTCCTCGAGCCGACAGCTGACCTCGAGCGAGCAGGCCTTTACCGTCCGACGCTCCCTGGCCGACGCGGCGCGCGCTGCGGCGACGGCCTTGGCCGGTGTCCAGATGCCGCCGACGGTGGAGCTCGCCACCAGATCGCGCATTGCGGCATCGGTCGGCATCAGGGACGGGCGCGGATGAAAGCTGAAGCAGACCAGATCGTAGATTCCTGCCGCTGGGCCGCCGAGCCATTCCTCGTAACCGACCTCTGGTACCTCGTCGGGCTCGCGAAGCATGGCCGGGCTGAGGGCGATCGGGATGCGATGCTCAGCGCCCTCCCACAGTCCCGCCGCCCAACGAGCCACAGCGGCGTTGTAGGTGGCGGTGATTTGCTCCGTGGTCCTGCCATTGGCGGCGCCGACCAAATAGAGCTGCCGCTCGCCGCTCGGGCCAGCCAGCTTCAGTTTGCTGTCCTGGTTCATCCCTTCGTGGTTCGGACGCATCACGACTTCGGCGATATCCTTACCCGCTTCCTGGCACAGGGTTCGGATCCGCCTGCCCATCATGCGATAAAGGTCTGCGATGGGAACACCATCGACCTTGAGTGAGCCGTTCGCGACCCGCTCGAAGTCGCTCCAGCTGGTCCCGTAGGGTACGGTCGGTCCGTGAGGGACGATGAAGCAGCCGGTGGTGCGCAGCGCGTAACCGGTGTAGCCGGCTCCGCCCCAGTCCAAGAGGGTCCCGGATCGGTCCGAGTGCACGCCGTCGCCATATCGCCCACCGATCAGGCTGGGCCAGCTGTCGAGTGGCAGGCCTTGCCTGACCGTCAGCGCACCTTGCGCATCCGGATAGCAACCAAGACGCTGCCGATAGAGCTCAATGTCGCCATCGGCCACGAACATGCAGCCGTGATTGATGGCACGTCCACTGAACGGCGCCTTGGTACCGCCATCGGTCCAGCTCCGCGTCCACCAGCGCTCGTCCTGCCCAAGGGCGGCAGATGAGTTCGCATCCGCTCGTGTGGCCGCGAGTGACGCTGCCACCGTGCCGCTCAGGAATGATCGACGATCCGTGGCGGTCTCCAAGATTCGTCGTTGCTCCGCCACTTCACGGGCGTGCCATGCCTGCATCTATTGACGGTGCACGATGGCCGCGCAAGCATCGGCACGGAAGCGGGGCCGCCGGATCGGGCGTGCTGAAGCGAGCGGGAGGACGGGATGTTGCGACGGTTCATCGCGGGCGGCCTGATGGTCGCGCTGGCACTGGCGGCATGGGCGGGAGCCGCCGAGGCTCGCAGCCTCGACGAGATCATCAAGTCGGGCGTGCTCCGGATCGGCGTCAACCCCAACTTCCCGCCGAACAGCTCCTACAACGACAAGAACGAGCTCGAAGGGTTCGACATCGAAATCGGCAACAAGCTCGCCGAGAGCTTGAAGCTGACCGCCGAGTTCGTGCCGACCGAGACGCCGCAGCGGGTGCCGTTCATCGTCTCCGACAAGATCGACATCTCGCTCGGCGCCCTGACCCGCTCGGCCGAGCGGGCGAAGCTGATCACCTACACCGTGCCGCTGCACACCGAGGTGATGGCTGTCCTTACGACGGACAAGACGCCGATCACCAAGTGGACCGATCTCAACGACAGCAAATATACGCTCGCGAACATGCGCGGCAACTGGTCGGTCGATTACCTTAAGCAGCAACTGCCTAACGCCAACGTCGAGCTGGTCGACAATATCGCCGACACCGTTCGACTGGTTGCCCAGGGCCGTGCCAATGCGATTGTCGAGAACATCGACTTCTTCATGCGGCACACCAAGAACTACCCCGACGTAAAGTGGGTCGTGCTGCCCGATCCGATTGATGTCGGCTACTGCGCGATCGGGCTGCAGCAGGGCAATTATCCGCTGCGGGACGTGCTCAACATCATCCTCTACGGCCTGCACTCCTCGAACTATGTCAACGAGACCTGGGAGAAATGGTACGGCGCGCCGATGCTGGTGAAGGTGGTGCCGAGCCCGTACTTCTGAGCCGGTCGCGGGCTGGCGGGCCGTTTGGCCCGTCCATGTGCGGATGAACTACACCTTTCAGCTTGGCGTCGCGCTCGACCAGCTGCCGGCGCTCCTTGATGGCGCTCTGGTGACCCTGCAGCTCGCCTTGCTCGGCTTCTGGGGCGGGGCGCTGATCGGCGTGGCCGGCGCCACCGCCAAAACCTTTGGCGGCCCTCTCCTGCGCGGCGCCGCCCAGGCCTATGTCACCTTTTTCACCAACACGCCCGCCCTCCTGCAGATCTACTTCTTCTATTTCGGGCTGCCGGAGACTGGCATCCTGCTGTCGTCCTTCGTCTCGGTGTTGCTGGGCCTGACACTGAATGCCGGCGCCTATCTCACCGAAATCTTGCGCGCAGGCTTCGTCTCGGTGCGCCGCACCGAGCTGGAGGCGGCCGAGACGCTTGGCTTCTCCCTGCCGCAGCAGATCCGTTACGTGGTCCTGCCGCATGTCGCGAAGACGATCTATCCGGCGCTCGCCAACTTCTTCATCATCCTGGTGCTCGGCACCTCGATGGCCGCGGTGTTCGGCGTCGACGAGCTGACCGGAACCGCGATCAACATCTCGACCGTGAACTATCGCTGGATCGAGATGTTCACGGTGGTCGCCGCCATCTATATAGCGTTGACGTTTCTCGCGAGCCTGCTGCTGGCGGCGGTCGGCTGGTGGGGTTTCCGCGTGCGGGCCAAGGTCTTCTGATGCTCGACCGGCTCGCCGAGGAGATCCCACGCTTCTTCAACTACTATACGGTCCTCTTCCTGCTGCAGGCGATGGGTACCACGCTGCTCATGACCCTGCTCGGCTGTGTGCTCGGCTTCGCTGTCGGCTTCGGCATCGCGGTCCTGCGTCAGACGCCGGGGAGGTTGTGGGTACCATTGCGCCTCGCAGCCATCGCCTATGTCGAGTTCTTCCGGCGCATCCCGTTCCTGGTCATCCTCTATCTCGTCCTGTTCTTCATCCAGGCGTTCACGCCCGACGCGTCGCTGTTCGCGATCGCCGTCGTCGGCATCTGCCTGCTGTCGATCGCCTACACGGCGGAGATCATCCGAACCGGGCTCGAGTCGGTGCCGCGCCAGCAGCTCGAGGCCGCGTCGGTCATGAACTTCAGCCGCTGGCAGCTCTATCGCCACGTGATCGTGCCACAGGCTTGGCCCGTCATCCTGCCGCCCGCCTTCGCCTTCATGGTGGGCTTCATCAAGGACACGGCGCTGGTTTCGCAGATCGGCGTGGTCGAGCTGACCTTCGCCGGCAAGGTGCTCAACAACCGCGGCTTTTCGGCACTGCTCGTGTTCGGCACGATTCTCGTGCTCTATTTCGCCCTCTCCTATCCCCTGACCCGGCTCGGCCAATGGCTGGAGGCCCGCCTTGCATCATCTCGAAGTGCGCCGGCTGGCGAGCGCCTACGGTAGCCATCAAGTCCTGCACGACATCAGCCTGACGATCGCGAGAGGGCAGGTGGTCAGCCTCATCGGCCCGTCGGGTTCGGGGAAGTCAACGGTCCTGCGGGTCCTCATGGGCCTGACGCCGCCGACGGCGGGCGAGGTGCTGATCGACGGTGAGCGCGTCGAGTATGGCAGCCGGCGCAGCCTGCGCGCCGCCCGCGACCGGATGGCGATCGTGTTCCAGCAATACAATCTGTTCCAGAACATGACCGTGCTCGGCAACGTCACGATCACGCCGGTCCGGATCAGGCGTCGCCCTACGGCCGAGGTCGAGGCTGAGGCCCGGGTGCTGCTGGCCAAGGTGGGGCTTGCAGGCAAGGAGAACGCCTACCCGGATCAGCTCTCGGGTGGTCAGCAGCAGCGGGTCGCGATCGCCCGCGCGCTGGCCCTCAAGCCGGAGATCCTGCTGCTCGACGAGGTCACCTCGGCCCTCGACCCGGAGCTCGTCGGCGAGGTGCTGGACACGATCCGCAGCCTTGCCGCCGACGGCATCACCATGCTCATCGTCAGCCACGAGATGGGCTTCGTGCGCGAGGTGTCCTCCAAGGTGGTGATGATGGATCAGGGCCGCATGGTCGAGGAGGGCCCGCCGGCGCAGATCTTCGACGCCGCCACGACCGAGCGGACGCGCAGCTTCGTCGGCCGGGTCCTGCGGCACTAGCCGCGAATGATCCACCTGCGCGGTTCTCTCGGTTGAGCTAAAGGTCGACCCCTCGACGCGCGTAGGCGACCTTCCAGATCTGCGTGGGATCGGACGCGAACACCAGCGCCGGGTCGGCCGGAAGGGTGAACCACGCACCTTGAGCGAGCTCGCTCGCGAGCTGGCCCGGCGCCCAGCCGGCATAGCCCAAAACCGGAATCGCCTGGTGCGGTCCTTTGCCCTGGGCGATGTCGGCCAGGGCCTTGGGATCGCTCGTGACGGCAATACCCGAGGACACCTGATGCGTGCTGGGAAGGGCGTAGTCGGTCCCGTGCACGATCATCCCGATCTCCGGCTCGACCGGACCCCCGTAGAAAAGCTCGGTTTCGCCCTCCGCATCGCCCGGATCGACGCCGAGGCGACGCAACAGCTCGCCTGTCGGCGCCTTGCCGTAAGGCCGGTTGATCACCACGCCCAGCGCTCCCTGTTCGTCATCCTGGAGCATCAGGACCACCGTCTGCTCGAAGTTGGGATCGCCCAGCTCAGGGGCTGCGACGAGCAGGCATCCAGCGACACTCTCGGACTCCTCGGCGGTCCCAGCTTCCGGAACCGCGCTCAGCAATCCGAGGATGGCGATGATCGGGGCAATGCGCATCGGCCTGCCTCCATCCGGAGCGATCAGCCTCATTCGGCCATCTGAGAGACATTGTAGCCTCGGGAGAGCGATACAACCGCCCTCATGCGCTCGGCCCGCTACATTGACGCATCTCCTCGAGGAGCCATTCGCGCCATGCGCGGATCTTGGGAAGGTTGCGCCGAGCCTCGGGATAAACCAGCCAAAAGCTCTGGCCCTGGTCGCCGACCAGATCGAACAGTTGGACCAGACGCCCGGAAGAGAGCTCCGGCCCCCACATTTCCGGCGTCAACATCGCCACACCTTGGCCGGCGAGCGCAGCCTGCCCCTCGATCTGCTGTGACTCGAGATCGATGCTTGGCCGCATCGCCAGCTCATGCTCGTCTACGCCCGCGAGCGCGAACCAGGCCTTCCACCACGGGTCGCTGGGCGTCAGGAGGGGAAGGCCGAGAAGGTCCGCTGGTGCTGTCACGGGGCCGAAGCGGCGCAGCAGCTCCGGGCTGCACGCTGGCGTGAACCGCATCGGCAACAGCCGGTGAGCGACCAGGCCGGGCCACGGGCCGCGGCCGGCTCGCAGCGCGACGTCGACGTCCTCCTGCGCGAAGTCGACGAGACGCTGCGTCATCGAAAGCCGGACGGCCAGGTTCGGGTGGCGCAGTTGGAAGCCGCCGATGCGCGGTGCCAGCCAGTTCGTTGCAAATGCACCGACCGCGCTGACGGTCAGGACGCCGTCGACCTCGCCGTGCAGCTTGGCGAACGCGAGACGCATGCGATCGAACGCCTCCGAGACGGCGGCCGCCAGTTGCTCGCCAGCATCGGTCAGCAACTTCTGCCGCCCGTTGCGACGGAAAAGAGCGGTACCGACGCGCTCTTCCAGGAGCTTGACCTGATAGCTCACGGCGGCCTGGGTCATGCCGAGCTCTTCGGCGGCGCGGGTGAAGCTACCCTGCCGGGCCGCAGCCTCGAACGCCCGCACGGCGGCCAGTGGAGGGAGGGGAGCTCGCCGCGCCATCAGGGCACCTTATGAATCACGTCCCGACTTCGATTGGTCGGCGAGCGGCATCCTTGGCAATCCGTCCGAGCCAAGCAAGGAGGCTTGAAATGCAAACTCGGTGCGCAACGACACGGGTCAAGCCACAAAGCGCGGCGGCACAAGTTTGGCTTATGGAGGCCATCCGCGCTGTCCTGTCGGCCTGGTCGCGCAAGCGGATCTTGCGGGCCGGCGAACTGTCCGAGCACCTGCTGCGCGACATCGGACTGTGCGACGGTTCGGGTCGAGATGGCCGGCGCGCTTGACCCAGGGGCCGTGGTTCGCCTTTATCCGCCCCGTCCCAATCTCGGGGTGAGGGTGAGGCGCCATGAGCCACGTCTCCCGTACCCGCGGCATGACCGTGGCAGATTTTCGACGACGCAAGGGCGGCGAGCCCCTGGTCTGCCTTACCGCCTATACGACGCCGATGGCGCGGCTTCTCGACCCGCACTGCGATCTGCTGCTGGTCGGGGACAGCCTCGGCATGGTGGTCTACGGCCTCGGCAGCACCGTGCCCGTCACGCTGGACATGATGGTCGCCCATGGCGGTGCGGTCACGCGCGGGGTCTCCAAGTCGCTGGTGATCGTGGATCTTCCCTTCGGCACCTATCAGGAAAGCCCGGCTCAAGCCTTTCGCAGCGCCGCCCGGGTCATGTCCGAGACGGGGTGCGCCGGCGTCAAGGTGGAGGGCGGCGCTCCCATGGCGGAAACCATCCGGTTTCTGGTGGAGCGTGGGGTGCCCGTTTTCGGGCATGTGGGCCTGCAGCCGCAGTCGGTGCATTCCTATGGCGGCTATGGCGCCCGCGGCAAGGTCGAGACGGAGGCGGACCGGATCGTCGCCGACGCCCGGGCGGTCGCCGACGCCGGGGCGTTCGCCATGGTGGTCGAGGGCGTGATCGAGCCGCTGGCGCGGCGGATCACGGAGGCCGTGGCGGTACCTACGATCGGCATCGGCGCCTCCGCGGCGTGCGATGGGCAGATCCTGGTCTGCGACGACCTGCTGGGCCTGTTCGGCGATTTCCGGCCGAAGTTCGTCAAGCAGTATGCGCAGCTGGCCGGGACGATCGCGGAAGCGGTCGATCACTATGCCGCCGACGTTCGGGCCCGCAGGTTTCCTGGCCCTGAGCAGGTCTACGGTTCCGGATCACGTCCGAGGACGAGCGAGCCGCAGTGAGCGCGCCGATTGTCGCCGGCACGGTCGCGGAGTTGAGGGCCCAGGTTCGCGCATGGCGGGCCGAGGGGCTGCGGGTCGGGTTCGTGCCGACGATGGGCGCGCTGCACGAGGGCCATCTCTCGCTGGTGCGCGAGGCGCTTGCCCGATGTGAGCGCGCGATGGTCTCGATCTTCGTCAATCCGACGCAGTTTGCGGCGAATGAGGATCTCAGCCGATATCCTCGCGACGAGGCCGGTGATCTCGCCAAGCTCGCCGCCGCGGGGACGCACCTGGCGTTCATGCCGACCGTCGCGGAGATGTACCCGGAAGGGGCGAGCACCTGGGTCGAGGTGGACGGCCTGTCACGTGGATTGTGCACCGACCGGCGTCCGTTCCACTTCCGCGGCGTCGCTACCGTGGTGACGAAGCTGCTCAACCAGGCACAGGCCGATGTCGCCGTCTTCGGCGAGAAGGATTACCAGCAGCTGCTCGTCATCCAGCATCTCGCCCGCGATCTTTGGATCCCGACCGAGATCGTCGGCGGTGCTACGGTCCGCGAACCCGACGGCCTCGCCATGTCGTCGCGCAACCTGCTCCTGACCCCGGAGCACAGGCGAATCGCGCCGATGTTGAATCGGGTGCTCGACCAGACCGCGGCCGTGCTCGCTGGCGGCGGCCCCGCGGCACCGATCCTCACGGACGCGATCGCGCGCCTCGAGCGTCTCGGCTTTGCCGAGATCGACTACCTCGAGCTGCGCGACGCCGAGACGCTGGAGCCCCTGGCGGCGCTGAAGCATCGGCCCGCACGTCTGCTCGCTGCGGCCTTCCTCGGGCCTGTCCGCCTGATCGACAACATTCCGGTGATACGATCGCGGACCGAGCCTCCCAGGTAAGCCAAGCTACGCGATCAGCCGTGCGAGCCTAGGTGCCGCGAAATCGACGAACGCCCGAACCTTGGGGGTGATCAGGCGGCTCTGCGGATAGACGATCTGGACCGGGACGGCGGGTGGCGACTGCTCCTCGAGCAGCTTGACGAGCGTTCCGGAAGCGAGCTGCGGTGCCACCATGTAGCTCAGCGCGGCCGTGATGCCTTCCCCACGCTCGGCGGCCGAGATGGCGGCCAGCGCATCGTTGACCGAGAGCCGGGCCCGAACGTCGACGGAGCGAGCGCGGCCGTCGTCGACGAAACGCCATTCGCCGCCCGGGAAGAGCCCGTCGAAGGCGATGACCGCATGCTCCGGCAGGTCGCCCGGCGCGGTCGGGCGCCCGCGACGGACAAGATAGTCGGGCGCGGCCACCAGGATGCGGCGAACTTCGCCGATGCGCCGTGACACGATGGTCGAATCCGGGAGCTGCGCGATCCGGATCGCAAGGTCGAAGCCCTCCTCGACCAGGTTTGCGACCCGGTCCAGCGTCACCAAGCTGGCGGTCACCTTCGGCTGTGCAGTCAGGAACTGGCTGAGAACCGGCA
>JBFWWD010000049.1:0-26940 GCA_050246385.1 Geminicoccaceae bacterium | reverse complement strand
CCCACCCCTTCTTGGGTGCTACGACTTGCGGAACGGAGCGGCGAGCTCGTCCGCCTTGCCCTTGATCGCGTCCATGCACTCCTGCGGGCTGGAATACTGCCCGGCCAACAGCTTGCCGAGCTCGACCGGGATCACGTTGTTCGAGATCTCGGCCCAGGCCGGCATGTCGGGCTCGGAGCCCATCGCGTTGTTGATGGTCCACTCGATCGCCGGGAAGTGGCGGGTGGTGCCGGGGCCGACCTTGGCGGCCGCCAGCACGCGCGGGTCCTTGAAGGAGGACAGCCGCATCGGCGAGGCGCCGCCGCCCAGCGTCGAGACGCGCGCCATCACGTCGGGCGAGCAGATCCACTGCATGTAGATCCAGGCCGCGTCCTGGTTCTTGGAGTAGGCCGAGAGCGCCAGCCCCGAGCCGCCCTGATGGCCGATGTGCGGGATCTCGCCGAAGCCGGCCTGCTCGGGCGTGCGCAGCTTGGTCTCCTTGGGCGGGTGCGCCGCCTCCATCAGCCCGACGACCTTGCTGTCCTTGCCGTCGAAGCCCGGGAAGAACTCGCCCCAGGAGATCAGCATGCCCGCCGTGCCCTGGGCCACCGACTGGCCCTCGCCGTCCCAGGTCCAGGTGGTGGCGGCCGGCGGCATGTGCTTGACCAGCTCGAGCATGTATTCGAGGCCGGCGATGCCGTCGGCGTCGCCGCCCGAGAACATCTGGCTGGCGTCGAAGATCGAGCCGCCATTGCTCCACAGCCAGGCGGTCCAGTCGCAGTTGAGCGAGTAGTGGCCCGACTTGAGCTGGCCGGTGGTGCCGAAGATGCCGTTGCCGCGCTCGGCGCCGTCGATCGCCTTCACCGCCGCCATGTACTCCTCCATGGTGGTGGGAACGGCGATGCCGTGCTTGTCGAACAGGTCCTTGCGGTACATCAGGATGAAGATCGGGATGTCGAACGGGATCGAGACCATCTTTCCGTCATACATCGAGATGCCGTCGACCAGCGGCTTGGAGAAGTCGTCCCAGTTGAAGCCGGGCATCGCGAGCTCGGCGTTCGACTTGTACTTCTCCAGCGGGTCGACCGTGTCGCGGGCGAAGGTCGCCATCCAGGACTGGTCGAGATAGTAGAGATCATAGGTGCCGAGCTGGCCCTGCACGTCGAGGGTCGCCTTCTGCAGCACCTGCTCGAGCGGGACGATCTCGATCTCGACATCGATGCCGGTGACGGCGGTGAACTCGTCCTTGGTGATCTGGTTGGCGACGATGGTGGGCGGCGTCGCCTCGCTGGTGAAGCGGATGGTCGTGCCCTTGAACGGCTTGGAGACTTCGGCCAGCCACTTCTTGACGTCTTCCGGCGTCTCGGCGGCGGAGAGGTCCGTGCCGACATGGGTCAGCCCGCCGAACGGCCTGCCCTGGCCGAGGAAGGTGGTGGCGAAGCCGGAGAGGCCGACGCCCGCGAGGGTCATCCGGCGGAGGAACTCGCGCTTGCCGATCCGGCGCTGCGTGAAGTCGCGCGCGGCGTCGGCGATGAAGGTCCGACGATCATAGTCCCGCAGGCTCATGGGTTCTTACCTCCTCTGATGTTGCCCCGGCGGACGATGCATGGCGGTCAGTCCTTGAGCGAGCCCAGGGTCAGACCGCGAACGAGATGCTTCTGGACCAGCAGGATGAACAGGAAGCTCGGCAGCAGCGCCGCCGTGCCCAGCGCGGTGATGAAGCCCCATTCGGTGCCGGTCGAGGTCACGAAGGTCGAGATCTTGACCGGGATCGTGCGGATGCTCGTGGTGAGCTGCAGCGAGATCAGGAACTCGGTCCAGGAGAAGATGAAGCACAGCACGGCCGTGGCAGCGAGACCGCCCTTGACCAGGGGCAGGATCACCCGCGCGAAGCTCTGCACACGGCCGGCGCCGTCGATGGTCGCGGCCTCGTCGAGCTCCACCGGCACGTCGTCGAGGAAGCTCTTCATCAACAGCACCGCGAGCGGCAGGTTGATCAGGGTGTGCGCCAGGATCAGGCCGAGATGGGTGTCGCGCAGCCCGATGTCGCGGAAGATGAAGAACAGCGGGATGGCGACCGCGATCGGCGGCATCATGCGCTGGGCGAGCACGAAGAACAGGAAGTGCTGCTGCGCGCGGAACCGGAAGCGCGACAGGCCGTAGGCCGCGAGCGTGGCGAGGACGAGGGTCAGCACGGTGGACCCGATCGCGACGATCAGGCTGTCCACGATCGAGGGCAGCGAGTGGTAGGACGAGCCGCCGCCGGCCGTGCCGCCCACGCCCTGCTCGACGTCGATGCGCGGACGGCCGAGCAGCGTCACCTCGTAATTGTTGAAGGTCGGCTCGAAGCCGACATAGACCGGCGTGGTGTTGAAGATTGCCGTATAGGGCTTGATCGAGGCCAGCGCCCACCAGGCCAGCGGGAAGATGAAGGCGAGCACGAGCAGCCAGGCCAGGATGTCGCGCAGGAGTTGATGGCGCGAACCGATCACAGCCGGATCCTCGCCAGCCGGATGAAGATGGTCATCGCGACGTTGAGCACGATCAGCGTGATCAGGCTGAGGGTGGCGGCGTAGGGGAAGTTCGCCACGCCGAAGACCCGGCCGGCATAGAAGCTGAGCGTCTCGGTCGTGGTGCCCGGGCCGCCGCCGGTCATGATGTAGACGTAGTCGTAGATCCGGAAGAGATCGATGCTGCGGATCAGGACCGCGATCGCGATCACCTTGCCGAGCAGGGGCAGGGCGATGTGGCGGAACTGCTGGATCGCCGAGGCGCCGTCGATCGAGGCCGCCTCGAACGGCTCCTTGGGCAGTGCCCGCAGGCCGGCAATGAAGATCAGGACCATGAACGGGGTCCATTGCCAGATGTCGGCCAGCATCAGCCCGGCCAGCGCGGTGGACGGATTGCCGAGGATCGGCTTGGCCGGGTCGATGAGCCCGATCAGGACGGCATAGTAGTTGAGCACGCCGAACTGCCCGTCCTGCATCAGCAGGAACATCATCCCCGTCACCGCGGGCGGCACCACCAGCGGCAGGGTCATCAGCGCGCGCATGACGCCGTAGCCGCGCCGGTCGCTGTCGAGCAGCAGCGCCAGGGCCATGCCGAGCAGGAGCTGGATCGCGAGTGCCACCAACGTATAGGTGAAGGTCACCGACAGGGCGTGCCACATCCGGTCGTCGGCGAACGCCGTCTGCCACTGCTTCAGCCCGACGAACTCGAACTGGCGGGTGACGCGGCTGCGTTCCTGGAAGCTCAGCCAGACGCTGTAGAACAGAGGGTAGATGCCGCAGGCCAGAATCAGCGCGGTCGTGGGCAGCAGCCAGGGAAATGGATGCTCCGCCGTCAGCCAGCGCGGCAGGCGAAAGCCCGCCTTCGGCGGCGCTGCTCGGCTGGCAGCTACGCTGGACATCGAACCCTGCGCGCCTCCCCGGCGACCGCGTTGCGGGGTTTGAACATTTGTCGTATCTCGCGACAGAGGTTCAGGGCAGGCCGTGCCGATGTCAAGTGAAACAGGGGTGAGCGCGATCCCCTCCATCCAGGGATGGCCGGAGATCGACCGGCGCCGGGTCGAGTTCGTCCTGACCGACATCGACGACACGCTGACGCTGCACGGACGACTGCCGGCGGTGGCGTACACCGCCATGGAGCGGCTCGCTTCGGCCGGCCTCAGGGTGATTCCGATCACCGGCCGGCCGGCGGGTTGGTGCGATCACATCGCGCGCATGTGGCCGGTCGACGGCGTGGTGGGCGAGAACGGCGCGCTCTGGTTCCGCCACGACCCGGCCCAGCGCAAGCTGGTGCGGCGTTTCCTGGTGGACGACGCTACCCGGCGGACCAACCGGACGAGGCTCGAGGCGCTGGCCACGAAGATCCTGGCCGAGGTACCGGGCTGCGCGCTGGCCTCCGACCAGCTCTACCGCGAGGCCGATCTCGCGATCGACTTCTGCGAGGACGTGGCGCCGTTGCCCGACGCGGAGGTCGCCCGGATCGTGGAGCTGTTCGAGCAGGCAGGCTGCACGGCGAAGGTGAGCTCGATCCACGTCAATGGCTGGTTCGGGCAATACGACAAGCTGACCATGACGAGGCTGCTCATGCGCGAGGTGTTCGCGCTCGAGCTCGACTCCGCCCTCGACCGCTTCGTCTTCGTCGGCGATTCGCCCAACGACCAGCCGATGTTCGCGCACTTTCCCAACAGTGTCGGGGTCGCCAACCTCGCCCGCTTCCTGGGCTCGCTCACGTCGCCGCCGCGCTGGCTGACGGACGCGGAAGGCGGCCATGGCTTCGCGCAGGTGGCGGACCTGCTGCTGGCGGCCCGCGGGTAGGACGATACCGCGATACGGTTAGCGGCGGGTTAACCAAGCTCCCGACCAGGGTTCGCGACATGGATCGCGTGGGTCGCCCATGTGGAGGCGCCTCGATCCGGAGATCCCGAGATGGTCCAGGAGCTCAGCATCTACCGCAGCGAGCGCGGCGAGCAGTTCTACCGCACCTCGCCCACCTCGGGCCGCACCGGCAGCTTCCGGGTCGAGGCCGACAGCGTCGCCGCGCTGGAGCGCTGGCTGCGCGACAACGGCTTCCGCCCCATCCCGTTCGTGCGCGCGGCCTGAGCGGGACGGATCAGCGCGGCAGGGCCGGCGCGTCGCGCAGGAGGCGGCGCACCATCCGCCAGTTGAGCGCCGCGGCGGCGGAGGTCCAGCGGCCGGCGGCCAGCTGCAGCGGGCTGGTCAACAATCTGGGGTGGAAGGGCAGGGGACCGCCCTCGAGCACCCGGCCGTCGCCGAAGCGGCGCTGCGTGGCCCATTCGTGCCGCTCGCGCGCGATGCTCGGCAGATCCCGCACGGTCCGGCCGAGCGCCGCCAGCCAGCTCGCCGCCCAGCCCTTGCCCAAAGAGCCGACGAGCTGGACGAGCTCGAACAGCAGCAGCGTGGGGGCGAGCAGCAGCAGGGTGCGCAGCTCGTACCGGGTCAGCAGGATGCGCCAGCGATTGGCGATGATCAGCACGATGCGCCGCGGCGAGTAGCCGCCGAGCGCGCGGATCGACAGCTCGGGCGTGCCCTTGCCGTGGAGGCAGACGGCTTGCGGCACGGCGAGGATGCGGTAGCCGAGCTGGCCGGCGCGCAGGCCCAGATCGTGATCCTCGTGATAGATGAAGAAGCTGGGGTCCTGCAGCCGGAACTGGCCCCAGCGCCGGCGATCGACCAGAAAGCAGGCGGTGACGATCGAGCTGATGTCGTGCGTGCCGGCGGGCGGTTCGGCCAGCGGCATCTCCGCACCCTCGAGCGACATCAGCCCGATGAAGTGCGCCCGCGCGCCGTCGAACTGGACGATGTCCGGTGCCCCGGCATGCAGCACGCGCGGCATGGCGAGCACGGCCCGGTCATTGGCCGCGAGCGCCGCGGCGAGGCGGGCGAAACAGTCCGGCGCAGGCGTGACGTCGTTGTCGACGAAGCCGACCAGGCTCGTGGTCGCCGCCCGGAAGGCAGCCTCGCGTGCCGCCGCAGGCCCGTCATTGCTCGGCAGGGCGAGGATCCGAACGCCGGGGAACTCACTGCGGACGAGGTTGAGGCCGCCGTCGGTCGACGCGTTGTCGACCAGGATCACCGCTGCCGGCCTCGGCTCCTGCCCGCACACGGCGCGCAGGACGCCCGGCAGCGCCTCGCCACCGTTGTAGTTGACGACGCAGAGCGTCAGCTCTCCAGCCATCTGCCCGGCCGCCGGTTCAGAGCGCCAGCCATGGCTCCCCCAGGCGGGCGAGTTCGGGCGTCACTCCCAGACCGGGCAGGCTGCCCGCCGCCAGCCTTCCCCCGGCCCGCCGCGGCGCATCCGGGGCAATGCTGCGGGTGACGTAGCTGTTGAAGTCGGTGGCCGAGAACAGGAACTCTGGCGGCGTGCTGTGAGCCAGGTGCGCGATCGCCGCCGTGACCACGTCGCCGCCCCAGCTGTCCTCGATGGTCATGGCGATGCCCATGGAGACGCAGAAGTCGCGGATCTGGCGCGCCCTGGTGAGGCCGCCGACCTTGCCGATCTTCAGGTTGATGACGTCCATCGCCCCGTCGGCATGGCCGCGGACCACCATCTCCAGGCCGTCCATCACCTCGTCGAGCACGAACGGCTTGGCGGTCCGCCGGCGGATGGTCAGACAGGCATCGTAGGATGCGCAGGGTTGCTCTATATAGACCTCGACGTCGCGCACCGCGTCGCAGACCCGCGCCGCCTCGTGCATGGTCCAGCCGGTGTTGGCGTCGGCGACCAGGATGTCGCCGGGCTGCAGGACGGCCGCACAGGCCTTGATCCGGGCGATGTCGGCCTCGACCTCGCCGCCGACCTTGAGCTGGAACCGGCGGTAGCCCTCGTCACGGTAGGAGGCGATCTTGGCCGCCATCGCGTCGGGCGCTTCCTGCGAGATCGCGCGGTAGAGCACGAAATCGTCGCCGTGGCGGCCGCCCATGAGCGTTGCCACGGGCAGGCCCGAGGACTTGCCGAGCAGGTCCCAGCAGGCCATGTCGAGCGCCGACTTGACGTAGGGATGGCCCCTGAGCGCCTGGTCCATGGCCAGATTGAGCTTGCCCAGCTCGCGAGGGTCGAGCCCGAGCAGGACCGGGCCGATCTCCTTGATGCCGGCCCGGGCGCCGTTGGCGTAGGCCGGAAGATAGGCCGGGCCGAGCGGGCAGACCTCGCCCCAGCCGACGTCGCCCGTGTCCGTCTCCACCGCCACCACGGTGGAGTCGAACAGCTCGACGAAATTGTCGTTGGACCAGCTGTAGCGGCCCTCGTGCAGCGGCAGCTCGACCCGCCACGCCTTGATCCCGGTGATCCGCATCCTCGCTCCTCTGTGCGCGCCGCTGGCTATCCTGTATCTGTCGCCGCCGACAAGGACGAGTCGAGGCTGGAGGCAGGACGATGCGCGTCGACCGGCAAGGTGTGTTCCCGGCCCTGATGACCGAATTCCACGAGGATGCGCGCCTCGAGCTCGAGCGCCGTCCGACGCTGGCTTGACCGCCATGCCCATTCTCCTCGGCGCGATCGCCGACGACTTCACCGGCGCGACCGACCTCTGCAGCATGCTCGTGCGCAACGGCATGCGTACGGTGCAGCTCATCGGCGTGCCCGAGCCGGGACTCGCCGTGCCGGAGGCCGACGCCGTGGTGGTGGCGCTCAAGTCGCGCACCGCACCGGTCGAGCAGGCCGTGGCCGAATCGCTCGCGGCGCAGCGCTGGCTCGCGGCTCAGGGCGCCCGGCAGTACCTGTTCAAATACTGCTCGACCTTCGACAGCACGGATGCCGGCAACATCGGCCCGGTCGCCGACGCGCTGCTGGACGCGCTGGGCAGCGACTTCACCATCGCCTGCCCGGCCTTCCCGGAGACGGGGCGGACCATTTTCAAGGGGCATCTGTTCGTCGGCGACCTGCTGCTCTCGGACACGCACATGCGGCACCATCCGCTCACGCCGATGACGGACGCCAATCTGGTGCGCGTGCTCGGCCGGCAGACGGCGCGCAAGGTCGGGCTCGTGCCCCAGGATGTGGTCCGCGAGGGCCCCGACTCGATCCGTGCGCGTTTCGCCGAGCTGCGGGCAGCGGGCTGTGCCTATGCCGTCACCGACGTCACCGAGGACGTGGACCTGCGGCGGCTGGGCACGGCGTGCGCCGATCTCGCCCTGCTGACCGGCGGGTCGGGCATCGCGATGGGCCTGCCCGAGAACTTCCGGCGCGCCGGGCTTCTGGAAGCCGGTGTGCGCTCGGACGCGTTGCCGACCGTGACCGGTGCGGAAGCGGTTCTGGCCGGGTCCTGCTCGGCTGCCACGCTGGAGCAGGTCGCGGCGATGGCGCGCGTCCGGCCGAGCCTGCGCCTGGAGCCGGAGCGGCTCGCGGGCGGTGGGGCGGCCGAGGCGGCCGTGGCCTGGGCGCGCGAGCGCCTCGGCGGCGGGCCGGTGCTGATCTATGCCAGCGCGCCCGCGGAGGAGGTCCGAGCGGTGCAGGAGCGGCTGGGTCGCGAGAAGGCGGGTGCCCTGGTCGAGGACGCGCTGGCCGAGATCGCCCGCGGCCTGGTCGCTGCCGGTGTGCGCCGGCTCGTGGTCGCCGGCGGCGAGACCAGCGGTGCCGTGGTCCAGGCGCTCGGCGTCAGGGGTCTCGCGATCGGCCCGATGATCGACCCCGGCGTGCCGGCGACGGTCTCGATCGGCCGCGAGCCGCGGCTGGCGCTGGTGCTGAAGTCCGGCAACTTCGGCGCGTCCGACCTGTTCACCCGCGCCTTCGCCCGCATGCCCTGAAGCGGCGGCCTTGGAGCCGCGAGCCGGGCCGTCCTTCGGCTCAGGGATGGTCGTGCGCGAGCTCCCTATGCCGCCTGAGCTGGTCCTCGCCGAAATGGTCGCGGGGATCGTGCCAGACCGAATGGGCGTGATCGGCGTCGGTGCGGTCGTACTCGATCAGCAGGGTCGGGCCGTGCAGACGGTAATAGTGCAGCCGATCGGGCGTCGTGCCGCCGGCCCAGGCGAAGTGCAGCGTGTCGATCCCGGCCGCGCGGAGGGCCTGGCCGAGCGGGGTCGCATAGTCGGGGGCGAGATGGCCGAGGAACGCCTCGACGATCCGCTCCACGAGCCCGCGGGCGTCGGGCCGCATCTGGCCGAGCGCCAGACCCGCGGGCTCGCGCAGGCTGTCCTCGCGCCCCGGGCCGGTCAGGAAGTCCGGCGGCGGCTGCGGCGCGATCAGCGCACGGGAGAACTCGGCCGGGGTCAGGGCGTCGACGGCCGCGAAGGCCAGAGCGGACTCCCGCTCGAGCACACGCTCCAGGCCGCCATGCCCATCCTCGACCACTCGGCCCGAGAGCGGGTTGGCGCCGAGGAAATGCGGCGTCACCGCCATGCCGACGCCGGGAGCGAGGGTGACGGTCAGCGAGAGGTGATGCCCCTCGAAGCGCCACGCCCACGGGCCGTCGCCGGGCGTCCCGAACAGCGTCAAGGCGTAGTTCAGGGGGTCACGGAAGGCCTTGTTGCTGGTGCGCTCCTGCAGGATCGCCTCCAGGGCGAGGACCCCGCGCGCCTTGGCGGCCCCGCTCTCGCTGAGCACGCTGTCCACCAGCCGCCAGCAGGCCGCACGCTGGTCCTCGCGCATGTCGCGCAGGGGCAGGCCGGGTCGCCGGCGCGGGCGGTAGTCCCAATCGCGGCGGGCTTCGGCGGCAAGGGGAAAGAGCGTCAGCGCCCGCTGGCCCGGATCGAGGCGATCCACCAGCACCCGCGCGGCATCGGCCATCTTCGCGGCGCCGCGATCGACAAGGTCCCAGGCGATGCCGGGGTGGATGGCCTGTGCCGTCGCTCGGATCAAGGAACGCTACCCGGCCTGAAGGATTCCACCTGCCATGCACGACGGCGCGCTCTCTGTCCATCGCGAGGCTGGTCCGTCGACGGGTCCTGCGCGCAAGGGCCCGGTTGCATGGCGGCCGGGCGGCGGGCAAAACGGGTGACGGGACCCGGGGTTTGGCCGAGCACCGATCTGGCCGCTCGAGCCGAACTCCGCAACGAATCGAAGCGTGACCTCGGCGGCGGCAGCGTCGTTCGGGTGGGGACGGAGGTGCCATGGCCGTCATCAGCTGGGGGGCGCTGGAGCCCCTGGATTTTCGTACCATCGATTTCGCCCGCTATCTCGCCCTCGCGGTCACCGATCGGGCTCCCCGCTTTCATGCCGGCGATCTGCGCTTCCTCGGCCTGCCCGACCACGAGGTCGAGTTCTTCGGCAACGGCTTCGGCTACGACGCGGCGGGCCAGCTCGCGACCGGCACCATCTCGATCTTCCAGGAAACCGTCGGCGGGCAGCGCCTCGGCCGCTTTTCCGAGCTGAGCGTCCCGGTCGAGCAGTTTCGGGCCTGGTCGGCACCGGGGCAGAGCCCGGTCGGGCTGGCGACCATGCTGGCCGGCGACGACCGGATCGGCGGCTCGCCCTTCGCCGATTTTGTGAACGGCTATACCGGCAACGACCAGATCGATCTCGGCGGCGGCGACGACGTGGTGATCGGCAGTGCCGGCAACGATCTGATCAACGGCCGGTCGGGTGACGACGTGGCCGTGCTGATCGGCAGGCAGGCCAACTATCGCGTGGTGATCTGGGCCGACAACGTCGGTACGCTGCCGGTGACCGGCGGGCTGCTGGCCGCCGATGGCATCGACAAGGCGACGGCGATCGAGCGGCTGGGCTTCCAGGGCGACGGCTCGGAGCTGACGATCGGCGCCGACAACTTCAAGCCCCTCGACTACATCGCGTCCTATGGCGACCTGATGGACGCGTTCGGCGCCAATCCCACGGCCGGGTTCGACCACTTCATCTATGGCGGCGCCTATGAGGGCCGCAGCGTCCAGTTCTCGGGGTTCGAGTACCTCGCCTCCTATCCCGACCTGGAGGCTGCCTTCGGCTCCAGCAACGACGTGGCGGCGGCCGCTCACTACATCGAGGCCGGGCGGTTCGAAGGACGGCAGGTCACCTTCGACGGGCTCGCCTATATCGCGGGCTACCGCGATCTCAGCCGGACGCTGGGTGCGGACGACGACGCCGGCGCCGTGCACTATCTCACCATCGGCCGGGCCGCGGGGCGGGAGATCCGGTTCGACCCGCTCCAATACATCGCCTCCAACGACGATCTGATCCGCGCCTTCGGCGCCGACCGCGACGCCGGAAGCACCCATTTCATCGAGCATGGGCGGGCCGAAGGGCGCTCTCCCGACAGTTTCGACGCCGGGCAGTATCTCGCCAATTACGCCGATCTGCAGGCCGCGTTCGGCGGCGACGAGAACGCCGCCACCATCCACTTCATCACCAGCGGTTTCGCCGAGGGCCGGACCGACGAGCCGTTGGGGGGCGCCGCCGCCGACTTCCTGCTCTGACCGCGGCGCCGGCGGCGCCGAAATTCACCCCGACGGCGCGCTCCTCGTCGGAAAAGGAACGTGTCGAGGCGGCGATGAGGCCACGGATACGCGCATTGGGCCGGTCCGACTGCGCATCGGTGGCTCGATGGACCTGCTCCTCCTCCGCCTTCACCCGGCGCTCGACCAGGGTGCGGATCAGGGCCTTCTTGGTCTTGTAGTCGTAGAGGACGCTTGCCTTGCTGATCCCTGCCTCGATGCGGACCGCCTCGAGGGTGAGGTTGGCCGCACCCTCGCGCACGACGACCCGTTCGGCGGCGTCGAGAACCTGCTCTCGGTCGATGGTCCGCTGTCTTCCCATACCTGCCCCGTTAACAACCGACCGGTCGGGTAAAAAGTCCGCTGCCGCGATGTCAAGAAATGTTGTGCGATGCAGCATAGGCCGGCGGATGCTGCCGGTCCCGCCTCTCCTTCACGTCTCGCGCCGAGGTGATCAGGCCGGCCCGCGGCCGGCGTGGCCCGTGCGTACCTCGGCGGAGCGCCAGTCAGGCAGGCACGGCCGCGAACGTCGAGCGCAAGCCCCGCGAGACCCGCCTCTACCAGCTGGCCCCGATCTCGCCCCACCAGATCCTGCGCTACGTCGCCGAGAACGTGCTGAGCCTGCCGCGCTCGTTCTAGCTGATTGCCAGGCGCTCTGTCCGGCCGACAACCATCTATGTTCGCACCCGCGGCGACGGGCCATTGCGTGTTAAGTCCAGAAGACCGGGCTGATTGAAAACGAACCGGCCGCCTTGTGTCGCCTCAACCGCCTCGCTGTACGAGTGCGCGATTCCATTCTCATGAAAGCACTGAAGCCCGACAAAGCACTGAAGCCCGACTTGAACCCATCTGCCGATTGACAGTGGTCCGCCTAGGCCGCAGGCTCTCGTCCTGCTGATTGATTCGATTGCAGTATACCGACCAGAATCATCGCCGCACGGGGACGGCCATCATGACGCAGCTCATCGAGGCGACCACCGCAGGTGTGGTTGACGCCAGTAGTGGCGTCCTCTCCTTACGCGCGGCGTCGGCGCAGGCGGGCTTGATCCCCGATGACGGCGAGATCGGCTTCACGCCGTTCGTGCAGGGCCAAGCCGTCGTGCTGGCCGGCGGCCAGTTCGCTGACGCGTCCAATATCGAGAGCGGCGGCCCGGTGCGCGAGGGCAGCAAGGGCTCCGCTTTCGCCTTGTCCAAGTTCGGCGGGCCATCAGTGGACGGTACCATCTTCACCGTCACCACCGCCGCCGATTCGGTCGATGCGAACGACGGGGTGCTCAGCCTGCGCGAGGCGCTCACCCTGGCCGCCAGCGAGCCAGGCGCCGACCAGATCGAGTTCGCCGCCGCGATCCAGGGACAGACCCTCACCCTCACCATGGGCCAACTGTCGATCACCTCGGACGTCACCATCAACGGCGGATTTGATGGCGTCACGATCGACGCGGCGCTGCATAGCCGCGTGTTTCAGGTTTTCGGCAAGTACACCGACGCCACCTTCGCGTACCTGACGATCACTGGTGGCTGCTCGGCATCCAGCGGTGGCGGGTTACGTTCCGACAATAGCGCGATCACTGTCTACGCATGCACCATAGCCGACAATCAAACTAGCGGTGAGGGGTTTCACAGTAAAGGTGGTGGAATCAGTGCATATTTTGCCCCTGCCACTATTATCAACAGCACGATTTCTGGCAATAGCGCGGAATACAGCGGTGGAAGCATCTATGGACTTAGCATCACTATTAAAAACAGTACTATAACCGGCAATTCGTTACAAAATCCTGGCAATAGCCCCTACTACGGCCAGGGAACAATCGAAAACTCCATCTTTGCGGGCAACTCGGGCGGGTATCGTCTCGGGGGCACTGTATACGCTGGCTGGGATAGCCATGGCGGCAATGTTTTCGGCCGTAGTCTGCAGAACAGTCTGCCCAACGACTTCCAGAATATCGATCCCCGGGCCATCTTCCAGGACACATACGTGTTGCCTGGAACCAGCGTTCATGCCGGTATCCTCGCCGAAAATTACGGGCCGACAAAAACCGTGGCGCTACTTGATGCCGCCGCCAACCCCGCTCTCGGCGGGGCCGACCCGGCCATTGCACCAATGTTCGATCAGCGCGGCGTGCCGCGGCCCAAGCCGGATGGCACCAATCCCGATGTCGGCGCCTTCGAACTGTCGCAAACCCCGACATTGATCAGCGGCTCGAATCACGGCGAGCGCCTGGTCGGCACACGCCACGACGATCTGATCCAAGGCTGGGGCGGCAACGATCGCCTTCACGGCGGCCGCGGCGGGGACCGGCTGGAAGGTGGAGACGGCAGAGACCGGCTCTTTGGCGAGGGTGGCGGCGATCTGTTGATTGGTGGCGCGGACGCCGATCGGTTCGTCTTCGCACATCCGCGGCACAGCCACGGACTCGGTCGCGACCTCGTGCTCGACTTCTCGCCTGAGGAGGGCGATCGGATCGACCTACGTCGACTTGACGCCGATCCGGAGCGGCCACGTGATCAGCGGCTGAAATTCATCGGGACCGAGCCCTTCGACGCGGCCGGACAGGTCCACTATGTCATGGAACCCGGAAGGACCGTGGTCGAAGTAAATCTCGACCACGACCGTCACGCGGAGCTTCAGGTGGTCCTGCCGCCCGACCTTGTGCTGCACCGCAACGATTTCTTGCTTTGAACCGGCGCAATTCCAGCGCAGCCCAGCGGGATGGATGATCAGAGCAGTCCGAGCCAGGTCTCGGGTGGCTCCGCCGACTGACTGCCCTGGGAGGAACTTGCCATGGCTGCCGAAGCAGGCTCCGAGATCCCTGCCTTCATGGAGGTCATCGTCGGCTGTCTCCCGCCGGCGCCGCCGCGGGCGCTGGCCGAGCGCGACCTGTTGGCGCTCGATACCGCCATGCAGTCGATCTATGCCGAGGCGCTGGCGCGCTATCGGGCGACCCTGCGCGCCACCCATCCCATCCTGCTGGCGCTGTTCGACCAGGGCGGCGGCACGCTCATGGTCTACCCGCCCGGGGCGCCGCCGGTGACGGCGCCGAGCCCGCCTCTGGCCTATCAGCTCGTGAAATCCGCGGCACACAGCGCCATGGCCTCGTTCCAGCTCACCGCCCCCAATCTGCGCGAGCCGCAGCCGGCCGCCTGGCGCGGCCCGCTTGCCGCGTACCGGGACCTGATCGCCGCGGCGCTGCCGGGACTCGGCGAGCTCGAGCTCGAGAGCGCGGACCGCGACGCCATGGCGGCGATTCTCGAGCACAACCTCGCCTTCCTCGACCGCGCCCTTGCTTCGGGCGAGCTGCGCTATGACCGGCTCGATGAGTTCGCGCGCGGCCAGACCCCGCTGATCCGCCGGGCGATCGCCGTCGCTGCCCGAGCCCAGGTGCATCACTGGACCGGCCTGCTCGAGCACTGGCGCCGCGAGCTCGGCACCGGCTGGAACCGGACCTACGCCGCGACCAACACGCTCTACATGACCCGCACCCGCAACACCCTGTTCGAGCTGCTGGGGCAGGCCATGGGCGAGGGTGCGATCGACGAGCGACTGTTCCTGTTCGAGACCCTGGCCTACACGACCGAGCCCGAAGCGATGCTGGACATGCTCACCCGCGTCGTCGCCGACCGGGCGCTCGGGCAGATGTTCTTCGGCGACTACTACCGCATGGACGTCGAGCTGGTGGCCGAGGCGGTCGAGGATGCGATCCGCGCCGAGGCGAACGCGGCCGGGCGCAAGCCGCTGCTGCCGGGGCTGGCTCCGTTCCACACCCATGCCTGGCCGTGGACGACCTCAAGCGGCGGCGATCCGGACGGGGACGCCGCGCGCGATGGAAGCGCTGACGGTTGAGCTGGCGGTAGCGCTGCGAATGATGTCCGCCACGCCGACTCCCGAATCAGCTTTCTCAGGCGCCTCCGTGACCGGGCGGTCGACCACGACCGTTTGATTGCCCGCCCAACCGGCGGCCGTTCCGGTCCCTGCAACACTGCGCAGCGCCACCGGCATCTTGGTCATGCGTCCTCCGCCTCGGCCACCTCGTCCCCGACCCGCAGCCGGCTGCCCCCGATCACCCGCGCCGGCCGCGGAAATCGCCCTCCACACCCCGCTCGGGCGTCACCATGGCCTCGGTCAGCTCCTCCATCGGCGCCTTGGGCCGCGCGCGCCGGGCGATGCCGAGGCGGCGCCCGCTCACACGCCGACCCGCTGCCTCTTCTTGCCGGCCTCGTGCTCCTTGCGGGCCGCACGCACCGCCTCGCGCTCGGACACCTCCGGCGTGCCGCACTCCCACCAGGAGCCGTTGCCCTCGGTCCAGTCGGTCGGGTGGATGCCGAGGTGGATCACCGTGGTCCGGTCGGCCGCCTTGGCGCGCCGGAACGCGTCCTCCAATTCGCCGATGCCCGAGACGTTGATCCCGATCGCCCCCAAGGCCTCGGCGTGCTTGGCGAAGTCGACCCGGGCCAGCTCGCCGACATGGCGGATGTCCGCGAGCTGGTTGTTGAAGGACGGGATGCCCTTGGCCCGCTGCAGCCGGTCGATCACGGCGAAGCCGCCATTGTCGCAGACCACGACGATCAGCTTCATGCCGGTGAGCACCGAGCTGTAGATGTCGCTGTTCATCATCAGGTAGCTGCCGTCGCCGACCATGACGATCACGTCGCGCGACGGGTCGGCGAGCTTCGCCCCCCAGCCGCCGGCGATCTCGTAGCCCATGCAGGAGAAGCCGAACTCGCAGTCGAAGGTCGACGGCTCCTTGGCGCGCCAGTTCATGCACAGCTCGCCCGGCATGCCGCCGGCCGCGGTCAGTGCCAGGTCGCGCGGCTCGGCCAGCCGGTTCACCGCGCCGACGACATGGGCGTAGGTCGGCAGCTCGGCATTGGTCGGCCCGCTGCGCTGGTCGACGAAGCTGTTCCACTCGCCATAGACCCGGCGCGCATCGGCCAGCCAGGACTCGGGCGCCTGCCAGCCATGCAGTGCGGTGCCCAGCTCCTTCAGGCCCGCCTGCGCGTCGCCCACCACCGGCAGCGCCATGTGCTTGCGGGCGTCGAAGCGGGCGGCGTTCAGCCCGATGAACCGCGCATTGTCGGCGAACAGCGCCCAGGAGCCGGTGGTGAAGTCCTGCAGCCGCGTGCCGACCGCCAGCACCACGTCGGCCTCGGCCGCCAGGTGGTTGGCCGAGCTGGAGCCCAGCCCGCCGATCGGGCCGGCGTTCATCGGATGGTCGTGCACCAGCACGGTCCGCCCGGCGATGGTCTCGACCACCGGCACGCGATGCCGGGTCGCGAACTCGGCCAGTGCCGCCTCGGCCCCGCTGTAGCGCACGCCGCCGCCGGCGATCAGCAGAGGCTTCCTCGCCGAGCGCAGCAGCTCCGCCGCCTCCTCCACCTGACGCTCGTCCGGTCTCGGCCGCGGGATGTGGTGCACCCGCTTCTCGAAGAAGCGCACCGGATAGTCGAAGGCCTCGGCCTGGACGTCCTGGCACAGGCCGATGAAGGCGGGACCGCAGTCGGCCGGGTCCAGCAGCACGCCCAACGCCTGGGGCAGGGACTGGAGCAGCTGCTCCGGCCGGGTGATCCGGTCCCAGTAGCGGGTCACCGGCTTGAAGGCGTCGTTGACGCTGATGGTGGGGTCGCCCCAGTGCTCGACCTGCTGCAGCACCGGGTCGGGCAGCCGCGAGACGTAGTAGTCGCCGGACAGCAGCAGCACCGGCAGGCGGTTGGTGTGCGCCACGCCCGCGGCGGTCACCATGTTGGTCGCACCCGGCCCGATCGAGCTCGCCGCCACCATGATCTGCCGCCGCGCCTTGGCCTTGGAAAAGCCGATCGCCGCCAGCGCCATCGACTGCTCGTTCTGTCCGCGCCAGGTCGGCAGCTCGTCCTTGACCGCCTCCAGCGCCTCGCTCAGGCAGGTGACATTGCCATGGCCGAAGATCGCGAACACGCCGGGAAACAGCGGCGCCTCGGCCCCGTCGATCTCGGTGCGCTGCGCCATCAGCCAGCGCACCAGCGCCTGCGCCATGGTGAGACGGACGGTCGTCATTCTGGGCCCTCCCTGCCGGCCAAATCGCGGCCGGAACTTAGCCCCGGGCGCGCCGCGCGTGAAGGCGCGGACTCAGGCGGGACTGGCGACAGGAAGTCCGAGGCGAGAGGCGGCCGCAGCCATGGCATGATCCAGGGTCACCAGGGTCGAGACACCGGCACCACGCGCAATGGCGACATGCAGGGCGTCACCGGCCCGCAGGCCGAGATCGAACCGGAGCGCGAGATCGGCGGCGGCCGCGAACTGCTCGGCCGATGGCGTCAGCACGAGGCAGCGATCCACCACCTGCCGTCGGAATTGTGCCCATGCGGCGTCGAGCTGTGGAGGTTGCAGGGTTCCCAGTCGCGCCCGCATGCCCAGGGCACTTGCGAACTCGGTGATCGTCCAGTCGCTGATTGCGTGAGCCTCGGTCAATCTCGCGGCCAGCCACGCGTGCATGGCGCCGCTCGCAGGCTCGGGCACGACCAGCGGCACCAGGGCACTGGTGTCGAAGTAGATCATCAATAGCGAGCGTCACGCATCTCGCGGATCAGCTCGACGCTCGGCTTCTCTTGAAACGGCATCGAGGCGCGGAATGACTCCAGGGCGGCGAGATTGATCGGCTCGATCTTGCGCCGCACTCCGCTCACCCTCGCCACCGGCTTGCCGCGACGGGTGATCACGATCTCCTCGCCCTGCTCCACCCGGTCGAGCAGCTCGCTGAGATGCGCCTTGGCCTCGGCGACGCTCACTTCGCGCGTCGGGGTATTCTGATGGTCATCCATATAGTCATGCTACCATATCGGCTGCCGACGGGCAAAGTGCCGGCTCATGGCCAAGTGGCCGGGCAAGGCGCGCACCGTTTCCTGCACCGCATCGAGAGTATCGCTGCGTTCGATTGCAGCCAAGGTCCGCGCGATGTTCGTCCGCGAACCGTCCCTTCGACCTTAGCTGGCGGCGACCTCGGCGAGCAGCACCTTGGCGGCGAGCTTGCCGAGCGCGTTGGACGCGAACGGGCTGTCGCCGGTGATGACCTTGCGGTCCTGATGCGTGGCTCCAGTCACGTCGCTGTTGACGATCGTGACACCCAGTTCCTTCAGCTTCTCGCCGAAGAACCAGGTCAGGTTACCCGGCATATAGCCGATGTCGGGCGTCGTGCGATCCACGGAATCCGGGAAGGCGCAGATGGAATACCCCTTGAACGGTGATGGGCGCACGCCATCGACAGCGGTGGGCGCCAGGAAGGCGGCCGGGCCGTGGCAGATCGAGACGATGTGACGATCATTGGCGAGCGCCCATTCCAGCACCTTCGCGACCGCCGCGCTCTCCGGCAGGCTCATCAGCGCGCCGTGGCCACCGGGGATGAAGACCGCGATATAGTCGGAATCCGGCCCGAGCGCGTCCGCGATATCGGACAGCTTGTGCGGCTTCTGGAAGCGGTCGAGATACTCCTCGTGCAGCCCCGTGATCGCCTTGTCCTCGCGCGGCATCGCCCATAGCTCGAACTTGACCGGATTGCCCGAGACCGTCGCGACGTCGAATTCAAAGCCGGCCTTGTGCATGTGATGCATCGGCAGCAGCGTCTCCACCGGATGGTTGCCGGTCGAGAACAACCTGCCATTGTCGGTGGGCAGGTAGCGTTCGTCCGCCGCAATCATCAGGATTTTCCGATCGCCCTTGTAGGGCTCGGGATAGTCGTCGCCGTCGCGATCGGTCGTCGGGCTGGTGAACTTGCTCAGTGAGAACGGCGAAGGAAAGAAGGCGTTATACTCCGCCGCGTCGGGTGTTGGCTTCTTGCTGAGGGTGTCGTCGCTCATCGGTGACTCCTGACGTTGTCCTGCCTTCACAGTGGGAACCTGCGGCGCTCGATCAAATTTGGAGATGTCCTCAAACTGCTATGGCTGGTTTCGCCAAAGCAGTAGGATAAGCGGTCATTCGGCTTTCCACTCAATCTCAGCCGCTCGCGTTTATGGGTTCACGGCCTGATAGCGGTCCTCGATCTCCTCGCCCTGCTCGACACGGTCGAGCAGCTCGCTCAGACGCGCCTTGGCCTGGGCGACGCTCACCTCGGTGGTCGAGCTATCGTGATGGTCATTCGTTTGGTCATGCTACCATAGCCGGCTTACCCCGTGCTGAGCATTGCCACCGGCATTCGATCGAGCACCGAGGCAAGGTGGAGCCGGTCCTTGCTGAGCTCGACCGGAGCCTCGCCCAGGACATCTCGCCAGCCTGCGCCGGGCAGATCCGGCGGCAAGGCAATCGCCGTATCGCGCCAGCGTTCAGCCGGCAGGGCGGGCGAGGGCGAATCCAGCAGCGCCTTGCCGAGGAGCCGCGTGATCACCACGAGCGCGGCCTGGCCCTGCCGCACCCGCGCGAACGCCAGCACATGCTCGGCCAGCGGGCCTTTCGCCCGTAGCGGGCGATAGTCCCCGCGCGCGAAGAGCTCCGGCTCCTCGGCGCGAAACGCCAGCACGCGCCGCAGCAGCCGGGCCTTCGAGAAATGGTCCGCCCCGCCTGCCAGGGCCTCGAAGTCGACCGGCCGCCGGTTGTCGGGATCGACCAGGCTGAAATCGCGCCGCTCGGTGCCCCGATAGATGTCCGGCACGCCGGGGGTCGTCAGCTTGAGCAGGAGCTGGCCCAGGCCGTTTGCGACCGCGGCCGCGTCGATCCTGGCGACGAAGGCCGCTGCAGCCGCGGGCAGCCGCTCCTTCAGCGCGGCGTGCAGGAACGCCGCCGCCGCTCGCTCGTAGGCCTCGTCCGGATCGTCCCAGCTCGACCGCTCCTTGCCCTCGCGCAGGGCCTTGCGCTGCCACTGCTCCAGCCGGCGGGCGAGCTCGGCCATGCCCGCCTCGTCCTCGGGCCGCAGCCCTTCCGGCCATGCGCCCACGAGCGCCTGGTAGAGTGCGTATTCGTCGGCCGGATGGATCGCTGGCAGGCCCTGGTTCAGCCGGCGCCACTCGGCTGCCGTGGCCTCCCATTCCGTCGGCACCTCGCTCAGCACCGCCAGCCGGGCCCGCGCGTCCTCGCCGCGCTTGGTGTCGTGGGTCGCGGTGGCGAGCAGCATGTCCGGCCAATGCCGGAGCCGGTCGGCCGCACGCCGAGCGAACTGCTCCGGAGTGCAGCCCAGGCTGTCGGCCTCGCCACCGACCTCGTTCAGCGCGAGCAGCCGGTGGTAGCGGTAGAACGCGGTATCCTCGACCGACTTCGCCATCACCGGCCCGGAGAGCTGCTGCAGCCCCTGCAGCAGGGCGGCGCCCTCGGGCGCCAGCAAGGCTCGGGCGAGCCGCTCCACCATGGCGCGGCCGGGCGCTTCTGCCGTCTCGCCGGCCTGCGCCAGTGCCCGCTCGAGCACGGCCCGGTCCGGCCCATCCAGGCCCGCGGCGTCGCCGTAGGTGCGGTAGACCGGCAGCGCCGCGAGCAGCCGCCGCAGCGCGTCCGCGCCGGCCTCCGGGCTCAGGTCCGTCGTCTCCGCCACCCGCCGCGCCAGGCCCGCGAGCTCCCCCGCGAACAGCTTGTCGAGCACCTCCGCCTTGGCCGTCGCGACCATGGCCGGATAGTCCTGCTCCCGCCCCATGAACCGCGCGGCGACGCCCGCCAGCTCCTGCAGGCCGGACGGGCTCACCAGCAGGCCCAGCGCCTCGTTGGCGAACTCGTAGCCGGTGGTCCCCGCCACCGGCCAGCTCTCGGGCAGCCGCTCCGCGCCGATCAGGATCTTCTCGACCACGACGTAGAACGGGCCGGGCTCGCCACGCACCTCCGCCAGCCGCTGCTGCAGGCACCGCAGATAGGCCAGCGGATCGGTCAGCCCATCGATATGGTCGATGCGCAGGCCCTGGATCAGCCCGCGCCGGGCGAGGTCGAGGATCAGGCGATGGCTGTCCTCGAACACCTCCGGCCGCTCGACGCGCAGTCCGGCGAGCTGGTCGATGTTGAAGAAGCGGCGATAGTTGCGCCGCCCGCCACCCTCGCGCCAGCGGACGAGGCGGTAGTGCTGCGCGTCCACCAGCTCCGCCAGCGGCGCCTCGGGGTCGCTGCCCGGCGCCAGCGGGAAGCGCTGGTCGCCCAGCGCCAGCTCCGGCTCGCCTCCCTCCCGCGTCAGCCTCAGCCCACCTTCTGCTAGCACTTCGTCGAGCGGTGCGCCGAGCACCGGCAGCACCAGCCTGCCGTCGGGATCGGCGGAAAAGTCGATGTCGAAATGGCCGGCGAAGCGGCTTTCCCGCCCGTGCCGCAGCACGTCGCGCCACCATGGGTTCGCGGCACCGACGCCCATGTGGTTGGGTACGATGTCGAGAATCAATCCCAGCCCGTGCGCGTCGAGCGCCCGGCGCAGCACCATGAACCCCTCCTCGCCGCCCAGCTCGGGATCCAGCCGGTTGGGATCGACCACGTCGTAGCCGTGGGTCGAGCCGGGCCCGGCGGCGAAGGGCGGCGACAGGTAGAGATGGCTGATTCCGAGCCCGGCGAGATAGGGCACGATCGCCGCCGCGCGCGCGAAACCCATGCCGCCGCGGAGCTGCAGCCGGTAGGTGGCGCGCGGCGGGCCGGTCACGGGCTCAGCCATGCTCGTCCAGGCTCCAGGTCACGGACCAGGGCGGCATCGCGTCGCTCCAGCCGGGATGGGTCTCGTGCAGGACGGCACCGGCGGGCCGCGGCACCGCGAGCGGCCCGGGGCCGAGATTGGCGAGCAGGCCGAGCGCGCGCCCGCCGGCCAGCCGCCAGGCCATGCGCAGCCCGCGCTCGCCGAGCCGCTCGGAGCGCACCACCCGCAGCTCGCCCTCGCCCAGCCAGGGCGCCAGCTTCTCTGCCCGCAGCCGCAGCAGCTCGCGGGTGCGGGCGTGCCAGGCCGCGTGCGCCGGCTGGTCCAGCTCGCCCCAGTCCAGCCGCGAACGGGCGAAGGTCGCGGGGTCGAGCGGGTCGGGCACCACCGCCAGATCGGCGAAGAACGCCCGGAACTCCTGGCGCCGGCCGTCGCGCACCGCCTCCGCCAGCTCGCCCGCGAAGTCGCAGAAGAACAGGAACGGCGTGCGCGCGCCCCATTCCTCGCCCATGAACAGCAGCGGCACGTGCGGCGACAGGAGCAGCAGCGCCTGGAACGCCTGCACCGCCTCCGCCGGGGCCAGAGCGGTCAGCCGCTCGCCCAGGGCCCGGTTGCCGATCTGGTCGTGGTTCTGCAGGAAATCGACGAAGGCCAGCGGCGGCAGGTCGGCCGAGGGCTCGCCGCGCGCGGCACCGCCGGCATGGCGCGACGGCTCGCCCTGATAGACGAACCCCTCGGCGAGCCCGCGCCGCAGGCGCTCCATCGGCGCGTCGGCGAAGTCCTGGTAATAGCCGGCCCGCTCGCCGGTGAGCAGCACGTGCGCCGCATGGTGCAGATCGTCGTTCCACTGCGCCTCGTAGAGCCGGCGCCCGAGCACCGGGTCCGCGCGCAGCAGCGCCGCCCGGTTGCGCTCGTTCTCCAAGACCAGATGCACCTGGTGCGGCACCTCGCTGCGCACCCGCCGCGCCAGCTCGACCAGGAAGTGGGTCTCGCTCTCGTCGTGGATCGCGTGCACCGCATCCAGGCGCAGCCCGTCGAACCGGTACTCCTCGAGCCAGTAGAGCGCATTGTGGAGGTAGAACTCGCGCACCACCGGCACGCGGAAATCGATCGCCGCACCCCACGGCGTCGCGAGGTCGGCGGTGAAGAACCCCGGCGCATACTGCGCCAGCATGTTCCCGGCCGGGCCGAAATGGTTGTCGACCACGTCGAGCAGCACCATCAGCCCGAGCCCGTGCGCGGCATCCACCAGCGCCTTCAGCTCCTCGGGCGTGCCATAGGCCCGGTCCGGCGCGAACGGCAGCACGCCGTCATAGCCCCAGTTGTGCCGGCCGATCGCGTCCGCGACCGGCATCAGCTCGACCGCGGTCACCCCCAGCCCGGCGAGGTGCGGCAGGCGCTCCATGACGCCGGCGAAGGTGCCGGCCGGCGTGAAGGTGCCGACATGCAGCTCGTAGATCGCCGCCTGGCACCAGGGCCGGCCCTGCCAGCCCGTGCAGCGCCAGCGATAGGCGCCCGGATCGACCACCAAGGACGGCCCGTCCGCATCCTCGGCCTGCGCGCGCGAGGCCGGGTCGGCCACCCGCGTCCCGTCCGGCAGCACGAACCGGTAGCGCTCGCCCGCCTCCGCCCCGGTCACCAGCTCGTGCCAGCCCCCGCCCGCCGGCCGCATCGCCAGCTCCTGCTCCCGGCCGCCCAGCTCCAGCCGCACGCTCTCCACGGCCGGCGCCCACAGCCGGAACCGCACCCGCCCGTCGCCGTCCGGCTGCGCGCCGAACGGCATCCTGTGACCTGCCTCCGCCATGCGGGCCATCGCCCTCCCGACCGTTCCCTCCCGCGCTCAATCGCCCAGCCGCCCGTCGGTTGCGCCACCCCTTTGACAGCCGCCACCCGCCCGCTACATCTCGGCACCGGTCAGGGGGAGGCGGGCATGGTCAAATTCGCGGTTCTGGGCTGCGGGCGCATCGGGCGGATGCACGCGGACAATCTGGCGGCCCATCCCAAGGCCGAGCTGGCCTGGGCCTTCGACGTCGACCGCCCGGCTGCCGTCGCCGTGGCCGAGGCGCATGGCTGCCGGGTCGCTTCCACCGTCGCCGAGGCGCTCTCCGACCCCGACCTCGACGCCGTGCTGATCGCGTCCTCGACCGACACCCACGTCGAGCTGATCACGGCCTCCGCAAAGGCGCACAAGGCGATCCTGTGCGAGAAGCCGATCGACCTCGACATCGCCAAGGTCGACGCCTGCTGGCGGGAGATCGGCCATCTCGGCGTCCCCATCCAGATCGGCTTCAACCGCCGCTACGACCCCTCCTTCGCCGAGGTCGCGCGCGCCATCCGCTCGGGCGAGATCGGCGATCTGCGCCAGGTGATCATCACCTCGCGCGATCCCGAGATCCCGCCCGTCGCCTACATGCGGGTCGCCGGCGGCCTGCTGCGCGACATGACCATCCACGATTTCGACCTCGCCCGCTTCCTGCTCGGCGAGGAGCCGGTCGAGGTGGCGGCCTTCGCCAACGCGCTGATCGCCCAGGAGGTCCGTGACCTGGGCGAGAACGACACCGCCATGATCCTCCTGCGCACCGCGTCGGGCCGGCAGTGCTGCATCACCAACTACCGCAAGGCCACCTACGGCTACGACCAGCGCATCGAGGCCGTGGGCGAGCAGGGCATGATCAAGGCCGAGAACCGCCGCGCCACCTCGGTCGAGCGCTGGGACGGCCGCCGCACCGAGGCCAAGGACCCGATCCTCCACTTCTTCATCGAGCGCTACCGCGAGGCCTATGTCCGCGAGCTCGACGACTTCATCGCCGCGCTGGAGCAGGGCCGCCCCTGCGAGCCGGGCTTCGAGGCCGGCCGGCGGGCGCTGCTGCTGGCGAATGCGGCCTACGAATCGATCGCCAGCGGGAAGGTCGTGCGGGTGGCGGGGTGAGCGGCCGCAGCCATCCGCGTTGTTGGCGCGCATTCGGCCGTGCTACCCTGCCGCGATGCGCGTCCTGACCTACACGGTACGGATCGAGCCGGCCGAGGAAGGCGGCTACGACGTCTTCGTGCCGGCGCTGCCGGGTTGCGTCACCCAGGGCGATACCTACGAGGAAGCGGTGGCGATGGCCCAGAAGGCGATCGAGGGCTTCGTCGAGGCGCTGGCGCTGGCAGGCGAGCCCGTGCCCACCGAGCCCCAGCCCGAGCAGTCGAGCACGGTTAATTCCTTCTAATGGCAATGAACTGACGATCTCTCACAGCGACGTTCCAACCTCTCAGGCCTCGCGGATCTCTTCCTGATGAACCTGTCGTCCTACGTCATGGCTCTGGACAAGCGGTATCGGAGCGGCATCGCCCGCGAGCATAGTTATCGAGGGGACCTCCAAAATCTTTTGGAATTCGCAGTTCCGAACGTTCTCGTGACCAACGAGCCTGCCCGCATCGCCTGCGGAGCGCCGGACTACATCCTCACCCAGAAATCGAGCAACGTCGACGTAGGTTATATTGAGGCTAAAGATATCGGTAAATCATTAGACGACAAGAGTTACAGCGAGCAATTTCATAGATACCGCAAGAGCCTTCCTAATATCATATTTACAGACTACATGGAGTTCAGGCTGTTCCGAGACGGTGAATTTGTCTCAGGGATTCGTGTTGCTGAAATCAATAAGGGTAAGATTATACCTTTATCGGAGAATTTTGATCAGTTCCTAAGGTTCATCAGAGAATTTGCCAGTCACACCGGACAGACCATCACGACCGCCTCCGTCCTGGCCTCTATGATGGCGGGGAAGGCGCGGCTCCTGGCCCAAGTCATCGAATCCGCGCTGACCAGCGACGTGAAGAATGAGGAAAACACATCTCTCCGCGAGCAGATGGATGCTTTCCGTAGCATCTTGATTCACGACATCAATGAGAAGGGCTTTTCGGACATCTACGCCCAGACCATCGCCTATGGGATGTTCGCCGCCCGCTTGCATGATCGAACGCCGGAAACGTTCACTAGGCAGGAGGCTGCCCAGCTCATCCCGCAGACCAACCCCTTCCTCCGAAAGCTCTTTCAATACATCTCAGGCTATGACATCGACTCTCGCATCGAGTGGATCGTAAATGCGCTCGCCGACGTCTTCCGTGCGACCAATCTGCCAGTGATGCTGAAAGATTATGGGCGTTCGACTCAAAGGAACGACCCGATGATCCATTTCTACGAGACCTTCCTGTCGGAATACGACCCGGCTCTACGGAGGAGCCGCGGCGTCTGGTATACCCCTGAGAGCCCGTTTGAGAATGTGTAGGATCCGGGGTCATCGTTTCAGTCGCGCGAAGGTGGTGTCCCAGTGGTAGTCCTGGGTGCGGATCGGCTCGTGCTCGGGGTCGTAGGCGTGCCAGACCTGCTCGGTGAGCGGGGTCTTGGGGAGCAGCTCGCAGACGCGGTCGATTGGGGCTTTGCCGCCGAGGGCGGAGTGCGGGCGCTGCCAGTTGAAGAAGGTCTGCCACTCGGCCAGCTCGTCGCCGAGGCTTGTCCCTTTGAGATCAGCGGTGGCCCAGAACTCCTCCAAAGCGGTGCGCTGGGCGCGTTCGACCTTGCCGTTGAGATGCGGTGAGCGGGGCCGGATCGGGCGGAACTTGATGCGCCAGACCTGCAGCTGCTCTTGGACCTTGTAGGCGAAGAACTCCTGGCCGCGGTCGGTCTGGACGCGCTGGATGGCAAACGGCATCTCCTCGAGCACCTGCTCGAGGAAGGCCAGGGTGTTGGTCGCGGTGCGGCGAGGGTAGAGGCCCAGCACCTGGAAGCGCGAGCAGTCGTCGACGGCGGTGTATTGGTAGAGGCCGGGGCCGATCTTGCAGACGTCGAGCTGGACACGGTCGCCCGGGATGGGCCGGCTGTAGCGCTTGGTGCCCTTACGCCGGAGCGGCCGGCGATTGAGGTAGCGTTCGCCGTTCCGCACCAGGACCTTGTGGACGGTATCGAGCGCCAGCTTGAGGCCGTGCTCACGGATCAGTTCGATGCGCAGACGCTTGACCCCGAGCCGGCGCTTGCGGCGCAGACCCAGGATCAGCTCCTCTTCGGGTGCGAAGACCTTGCGGTTCGGTGAATGGTGCGGCCGCCGGCTGCGGTCGTGCAGGCCGGCTTCACCATCGACCTGGTAGCGGCGCCACCATGTGCGCAAGGTCGGCCGCGAGATGCCGCAGCGCCGGCAGACCACGCCGGCATTGCCCACCTCCTCGTAGAGCTTGACCCAGCCGAGCCTGGCGTGGGCATCCATCCTGCCTCCCCGGCCGGGCCGTGGACTTGCCGGACAACGCTGTGCGTTGCCCACAAGCCCACCGCCGCCACAGCCACAACCTGCACGTGATGGTCACAGGCTATAGCCGGCCGACGCCGGCCGGAGGAACTGAAACCTTCTCTACAAACCCCACAGAGAATGATCTCAGTGGCAGATGCGTCGTAGGAGCAGGCTGCCCATGGCGACATGGATGAAGGCTTCGGACACATCGAGCCGCACCTCGTAGTCACGCACCAGGCGGCGCCAGCGGACCATCCAGCC
>JBFWWD010000048.1:0-27287 GCA_050246385.1 Geminicoccaceae bacterium | reverse complement strand
GAACACGCTGATGCCGGCGGTCGAGCCGCGTTGCAGCTGGAGGTTGCGGAAGCGCAGCTCCAGCGTGGCGCCATCCGCCTCGAGCAGGCGGCCGAGGGCGCGCGGCTGGTCGGGCTCCAGCCCCGCCGCCGCCCAGGCCGCACGGGTCGCGTCGAGGTCGGCGCTGCCGAGGGCGAGGCTCAGGAGACCCTCCCGCTCGGCCAGGAAGCGGTCGAGATCGTTGGTGAACTGGCTCGGATCGACGATGCCCAGCAGCTCGACATAGTCCTCGGGGAACATGATGCAGTAGTTGGCGGTGCCCCAGCCGGCGTGCCGCCCGCGCGGGGTCGAGTTGAAGCCGAGCCGGGCATATTGGGCGCGCGCCGCATCGAGGTCGCGCACGCCCACGATGACGTGATCGAGGCCGTTCAGCGCATGGTCCATATCGGTGCTCCTTGGCGGCCGCGCCATGCTGCGCTGAAGCTCCGACGGCGCGAGGGGTTGCGACGGCGACGGAGAGCCGGCGTAGGCGCTGCGTGTGCCTAGAGGCGCTTGATCAGGCTCTGGATGCGGTTGTGGCGCTTGGCGCTCTCCGCCCCGGACGGCGCTTCGTCCGCGCGCTGCACCAGGACCGCGACGAGATGCTGGACGAGCACGCCGATCTGATCGTCGTCGAGACGTTCGGACGCGAGTGCCGTGACCTTCTGCACGAATACCCTCTGATCAATGGAGGGTGCGGCGGCGGCCGCCAATGTGGCTGCTGACATGATTCACCAGGGCGAAACACGCGCGAGGGCGCGGCTGAGGCTGTTCGCCGCAACCTGCCCTGAAACGCGGCGTACCGCAACCGGTAGAATGACGCCGAGCGTACTCGCCGCCGCGTTGTGGCTAGCCGGTGAAGGCCTGCAGACCGGTCTGCGCCCGTCCGAGGATCAGGGCGTGGACGTCGTGGGTTCCCTCGTAGGTGTTCACCGCCTCCAGGTTCAGGACGTGGCGGATGACGTGGTACTCGTCGGAGATGCCGTTGCCGCCGTGCATGTCGCGGGAGGCGCGCGCGATCTCCAGCGCCTTGCCGCAGCTGTTGCGCTTGATCAGCGAGATCATCTCCGGCGCCGCCCGACCCTCGTCCATGAGCCGCCCGACCCGGAGACAGGCCTGCAGGCCGAGCCCGATCTCGGTCTGCATGTCGGCGAGCTTCTTCTGGATCAGCTGATTGGCGGCGAGCGGCCGGCCGAACTGCTTGCGCTCCAGCGTGTAGGTGCGTGCGGCATGCCAGCAGAACTCGGCGGCGCCGAGGGCACCCCAGGCGATTCCGTAGCGCGCGCGGTTGAGGCAGCCGAACGGCCCCTTGAGACCCTTTACGTTCGGCAGCAGGTTCGCCTCGGGCACGAACACCCCGTCCATCACGATCTCGCCGGTGATCGAGGCGCGCAGCGAGAACTTGCCCTCGATCGTCGGCGCGGAGAGTCCCTTCATCCCCTTCTCGAGGATGAAGCCGCGGATCTCGCCCTCGTCGTTCTTGGCCCAGACCACGAACACGTCTGCGATCGGGCTGTTCGTGATCCACATCTTGGCGCCGCTCAGCTCGAAGCCGCCGTCCACCTTGCGGGCACGGCTCGCCATGCCGCCCGGGTCCGAGCCGAAATCGGGCTCGGTCAGCCCGAAGCAGCCGACCCATTCGCCGGTCGCGAGCTTGGGCAGATACTTCTTCCGTTGGGCCTCGTCGCCATAGGCATAGATCGGGTGCATCACCAGCGAGGACTGGACGCTCATGGCCGAGCGGTAGCCACTGTCGATGCGCTCGACCTCGCGCGCGACCAGACCGTAGGCGACGTAGGAGGCGCCGGCGCCGCCATACTCCTCGGGAATGGTCGAACCGAGAAAGCCCAGCTCGCCGAGCTCGGTCATGATCCCGCGGTCGAAGGTCTCATGGCGGAAAGCCTCGCGCACCCGCGGCAGCAGGCGCGACTGGCAGTAGTCATGCGCCGCCTGCTGGATCATGCGCTCCTCCTCGTCGAGCTGCTCGGCGAGGTGGAACGGATCGAGCCAGTCGAACGCGGCGAGGCTCGCCGAGGCGGCGCCGGTCGCGTGCTCCTTGGCCATGGCGGACATGATGGTCTCCCTGCAAACGCGGCGTCGGCCATTCCGAGCGGCCGAACGAGCCGGCAGATATAGCCTCCCGACCCGCGCGCGCCAGCCCTCAGCTGCGTCGCGCCAACGCGCGCGTGGCGATCAGGATGCCGCAGGTGACCATGAGGAAGCCGGCGATCGGCCCGGCCCCGATCGGTTCGGCCAGCAGCAGTGCCGCACAGACCGAAGCCGTGAGCGGATTGACCGCCACCGAGATCGCGACCAGCGTCGGCGTGGTTCGGCTCAGGGCGAAGGCCCACAGGAAAAAGACGAAGGCACCGCACACCAGGGCGAGATGGGCAAGGGCCAGCCACTGCAGGGGTGTCGCCGCGAGGAGACGCGCCGTGCCGCCCGTCGTCGCCGCGAGCGCCAGCAGGCAGACGCCGCCGACCGCCATCCCGCAGGCGGCGAAGGCGGTGGCGCCGGAGCGGGCGATCAGCGGCCGGGAAAGGACGTTGTAGAGCGCCATGCTCGCGGCGGCGGCGAGCATCAGGAGATCCCCCCGCCATGCCCCGGCCGGGGCGGTGCCGACGTCGAGGCCGAGCGCCATCGCGACCCCGGAGACGGCGAGGATCACGCCCAGCGTCTTGCGCCCGCTCAGGCGCTCGACTCGCAGGATCGCGGCGGCGACCATGGTCAGCACGGGCAGGGTGGAGAGTGCCAGGGCGCCGCGAGCCGCCGTGGTGAACAGGAGGGCGGCGTTGAACAGGACCGGGAACAGGGCGAAGAACAACAGGCCGAGAGCGGAGGTGGCGGCCCAGTCGCGGCGCTGCGGCCAGGGGCTGGCGGTCAGCGACGCGACGGGCAGCAGCACCAGGGCGCCCCCGACGAACCGGACGGCGCCCAGCGTGATGGGATCCAAGCCGGTGCCGAGGAATCGGGTGGCGACGATGGCGGTTCCGCCCAGCGCGCTCGAGAGAATCGCGGCGAGGACGCCCGCTGCCTGCATGGTCCGCTCCCGGGGATCGGTGCCGGGGCTTAGGCACGCGGCGCGCAATGGGGTATCGAATTGTCACAATTGGGCAGATAACGATCCGTCATGAGCAGTCTGCCGAGCCCGGAACTGTTGCGTGCCTTCGTGGCGGTGGCCGACCACCGCTCCTTCACCCGGGCCGCTGTCGAACTCAACCGCACCCAGGCCGCCGTCAGCCTGCAGGTCAAGCGGCTCGAGGAACGTATCGGCCGGCGCCTCTTCTGGCGCTCCACCACGCGCGTTGAGCTCACCGATGCGGGCCGGGCGTTGCTCGGCGACGCGCGCCGCGTGCTCGCCGTCAACGAGCGGATGCTCATGCGGGTCGCCGGCCGGGCACCCGAGGTGGCGCTGCGCCTGGGCGTGATGGAGGACTATGGCACCCGTGCCCTCCCGGGGCTGCTGGCGCTGGCGGCGCAGCGTTTTCCGGAGGTCAGGGTGCAGCTCTCGCTCGGCCTTACCGCTCCGATGCGCCGCCGCCTGGGCACCTCCTATGACGCGGTGATCGCGCTGCACGGAGAGGGCGCTGTGGCCGGCGAGCTGCTGCGCCGCGAGGACCATCTGTGGGCCACGGCGCCGTCGGCGGTGGCGGCGAGCGAGGACCCGGTACCCCTGGCGCTGTCGGTGCGCGCCTGCCTGGTGCGGCGCTGGGCGGTCGCGGCCCTGTCCGGAGCGCGTCGCCGCTGGCGGCTCGCCTTCGTCAGCCCGAGCGTGGCGGCCGTCGAGGCTCTGGCCGCCCGCGGTCTCGCCGTCACCGCGCTCAAGCGCAGCATGCTGCCCGCGGGGCTGCAGGTCGTCGCGGCGGATGCCGGGCTGCCGACGCTGCCGCGCGCCGAGATCAGGCTGCACCGGATGCCTGGGCTGCCGGTGCCGGCCACCCGCGTCCTGGATCTGCTCGGCGAGGGGCTCGCCACGCCGGCCGCTCCTTGATGCGCCGGCGGCGCAAGAAGCGGGTCGGCGCGCGGGCGAGCGGTGACTAAATTCCGGGAAGACACGACCCGGAGATCAGAGATGGACCAGGCTCACGTCGGCATCGAGCGCGACTATGACCGCGTCGAGCGGGCGATCCGCTTCATCGCCGACAACCGACTCGAGCAACCTTCGTTGGAGGAGGTCGCCGACGCCATGGGGCTGAGCCCGTTTCACGCCCAGAGGCTGTTCACGCGCTGGGCCGGGGTGAGCCCGAAGCGCTTCCTCGGCCTCTTGACGCTCCAGCATGCGAAGTCGCTGCTGCGCGGCGAGGAGAGCGTGCTCGGTGCCGCCTACGAGGTGGGGTTGTCCGGTGGCTCGCGGCTGCACGACCTGTTCGTCAGCCTCGAGGCGATCACGCCGGGCGAGTACAAGGCCATGGGCGAGGGTCTGGTGCTGCGCTGGGGCGTGCATGAGACGCCGTTCGGGCCAGCCCTGATCGTCGCCAGCGAGCGCGGCCTGGCTCGGCTGGATTTTCTCGAGGGCCGCAGGCTCGACGAGGCGCTCGACGAGGCCCGCGCCGACTGGCCGCTCAGCCGTTTCGTCGAGGATCCCGAGGCGACCCGCCACCAGGCGGCGGCTGCGTTCGGCGCGGGCGGGGAGGAAGCCCCGCTGCGCCTGTTCGCCAAAGGTACGCCGTTCCAGATCCAGGTCTGGCGTGCGTTGCTCAAGGTGCCGCAGGGTGCCACCGTCGCCTATGGCGACCTCGCCGCCGAGCTCGGCCGGCCCCGTGCCACCCGCGCCGTCGGGCGCGCCTGCGGCGCCAACCGCATCGGCGTCCTGATCCCATGCCATCGCGTGATCCGCGAGACGGGTGCCCTCGGCGGCTATCAGTGGGGCATCGAGCGCAAGCAGGCCGTGCTGGCCTGGGAGACCGCCAGGCGCTGGCAGGCCGAGGCCATGCCGCTAGCCGGCTGAGCGGTCGAGCCGGTGGTAGGCCCGGTCGTGGTGGACGAGGGCGCCGGCGCGCTTGTCGTCCACCACGACCTCGACCTCGCCGATCAGGATCGAATGGGTGCCGGCGGGAATGGCCTCGACGAGCCGGCACTCCAGCACCGCTGCGGCATCGCCGAGAACCGGCATTCCCGTGGTGCCGGCGACCCAGCGGCCGAGGCCGAAGCGTGCGGGACCATGGCAGTCGTCGCGGCCGCCGAAGTGCTGGGCCAAAGCCTGCTGCTCCGGGCCTAGCAGGTTCACGGCGAAGGTGCGCGAGGCGAGGATGAGGTCGTGCGCGTCGGCCCTGTGGTGGACGCAGGCGAGAAGCCGCGGCGGGTCCGCGTTCAGCGAGCACACCGAAGTCGCCGTCAGGCCGGCGCGCACCTCGCCGTGCTGCGTGGTCACGATCGCCACGCCGGCGGCGAGCCGGCGCATGCCGGCGAGGTAGTCCGCGGTGGCAACGGGCACGAGACGACTCCAGGCGGTGCGGGCTTCGCGGCCCCACCCCGGGAGGGATCACCTAGTAGGCGTTCGGGTGCGAGAAACCGACGAGCAACGTGCGGAAGATAATGCGCAGGTCGAGGAGAATCGACCAGTTCTCGATATAGTGCAGATCGTAGCGCACCCGCTCGTGCATCCGCGCCAGGGTCTCGGCCTCGCCGCGCAGCCCATGAATCTGCGCCCAGCCGGTGATCCCCGGCTTGACGCGGTGACGGGCGAGATAGCCGTCGATCAAGGTGGCGAAGCGCTCGTTGTGGGCCACGGCATGGGGGCGCGGTCCCACGATCGACATCTGGCCGCGCAGGACGTTGAGGAACTGCGGCAGCTCGTCCAGGCTGGTGCGGCGCAGGAACCGGCCGATCGGCGTGACGCGCGGGTCGCCGCGGCGGGTAGTCGGCGCCCGCTCGTCCTCCGCTCCGGCATACATGGTGCGGAACTTCAGGACCTCGATCGCCTGATTGTCGAAGCCGTAACGGCGCTGGCGGTAGAGCACCGGCCCCGGCGAGGTCAGCCGGATCGCGGCAGCGACGCCGAGGATGACGGGCGCGGACAGCAGCAGGACCGCCATCGCCAGCAGGCGGTCCTCGATCCATTTCGCCAGCCGGGACCAGCCCGCGAGCGGCCGGTCGAACACCCGCAGCAACGGTATCCCGGCAAGCTCGGTCACACCGTGGCCGTCGAGCCCGAGATCGGGCAGGTCGGGGCTCAGCCTCACGTCGACGGGGAGATGCCGCAGCTTCTCGAAGCAGTCGAGCCGGCGCGCGGCGGCGTGGTGCGGCAGGGTGATGACGATCTGGTCCACCGCCTCGTCGCGCGCCAGCCGGGCGAGATCCTCGAGCGTCCCCCGGACCGGGCAGCCTTCCACCTCCGCCGGCACGCGACTGCGCCGATCGTCGAACAGGCCGGCGATCACGATTCCCGGATCCTGATGTCGGACCTTCTGGATGAAGTGCGCCGCCTGCGGTCCCGCACCCACCAGGAACAGTCTCGTGGCCAGCCAGCCGACGCGGCGGCCACGAGCGACCAGAAGCGCGGTCATCGCGTGCACGAGTGCCAAAAGTGGCAGGGCGCCAGCCCACCAGAGCATGAAGAATTCCGGCGGCAGCTCGGCGAGGCTGCCCGACAGGAATGCGAACAGCACGATCAACATCTGCAGCACCAGCCAGGCGCCCCAGACCCGCGAGATCTGGCCGGCGGCACCGGCGAGACGGCTGGGCCGATAGAGCTCTGCCGCGGCGAACAGATCGAGCCCGACCAGAACCGCGGTGGCGGTGGCGAACCAGAACAGCGCTGCACTTTCTGCCACCATCGGTACCAGCGCGCGCGCCGCACACGCACTTGCGACGATCGTGACCGCGTCAGCGAGCTTGAGCGCGGCGCGGACCCGGGCCGGCGACAGGCGTGCGCGCGCATGCGGGCGGACGTTCGCCTCTACTGGTGGATGCCCGAGCATACAGCTCGCAGCCTAGTGGTTCTGGCCCATGTTGAGTTCAACCATGACGGCGCAAGCGAATCAAGCAAATGGGGATCGGCGCCGCGTGGCGACCACGCCTAGCGGCGTCTGAGGAGATTGAGACGCATCGGCTGGATGAAGGCGCGACCGCCCTCGACCGGCGTGCCGGTCGTCGCGAACGAGCGCTCGAGCGTGTCGGCGATGCTTTCGAGGGCTGCCGCACGGGAGGCGTCGGCCGCGAGGAATCGCGCCCGCACCGCCGCGGCGGAGGCTTCGACGATCCGGCTGTCATAGAACCCTTCCCGCGTCATCCACAGCCCCAGCGTGGCGGCGGCGTGCAAGGCGCGGAACGCCTCACGGCGCACTTCCGTCTCGTCGTCGATCGCCTGGAGCAGGGCGAAATGCTCGCCTTCGGCCAGAGGCTCGACCACCAGAAGCTCGCCGCCGGAAACGAGCACCCGCGCGATCTCGGCGAGCGCCTCCCACTGCGATGCCAGCGGGATGTGGTGCAGGCTGTTGAAGCACAGGACGAGATCGAAGCTGGCACCCGCGAAGGGCAGGCGCTCGCCCCGGGCGGAGACGAGCGGCACGTCTGGCGCATTGAGGCGTGCGCGCACGAGTTGGTCGACCACCGGGTCGAGTCCGATCGCGTGAGCACCCTGCGCCCGTGCCCAGCCCAACAGCCGTCCTTCGCCGCAGCCGATCTCGAGCATTCGGCGGCCGGCGATAAGCGTTGTCTCGCGGAGGACGTCGGTATGTCGTCGGACGGGTGGTGTCACCATGCGCTGCGACCTATCTTAATCGAGAAGCCCTACTCAGCGGGCGGATTGCAGGAAATTGGTATGAGCGGTTCCTCCGCGCTGGTCTTGACGTTGCTCGCGTTGCTCGCCGCCGCCTGTGGGGTGGCTTGGCACGTATGGCGCGAACTTGGCGATGTCACCATCTCCCCGCAGGGATACATCGCCTTGGCGGCCGGGATCGTCGTCACCGTGGGCCTCGGGGTCGGGCTGATGTGGCTGGTCTATTTCAGCCATCGCCGCGGCTACGACGACGAGGCGGGCGGGGATTGACCGTATCGCGGGACGGGCACGAGCGTGCCGGCATAGACGCCGTCGCGCTGGAACAGGACATAGTAGCCGTTCTCCACGCGCACCTCGTAGCAGTGATAGCCGTCATGCTCGACATGGCCGCTGAAGGGCGGGCGTAGGCCGACCCCGGCACCGAGCCACGGGTAATAGGCGCAATAGCCGTGCGTCCAGGGCCGCCAACGGCCGATGCCGTGGGCGAGGCGGCCCCGGTAGATCGCGGTGCCATCGGGCATGAACTGAACCTCGTCGAGCCCGCCCGGCCCGGGCAGGCGGAAGCCCATCACCTCGCCTGCGACTTGGCGCTCGAACTCCTCGCCTGACATAGCCGTGCCCATGGTGCGCGTCGGAGTGGAAGCGCATGCGGCGAGGAGGAGCAGAATCGCGATCCAGCGCACGGCGACGCACTCCGGAAGCCTTGTCTGCCGTGATCTCGCTGGAGTGCGAACCGCAATGCAAGCGTCCGTCGCACTTCTCCTCCCCGGCGAGAGCGGCTATCTGGCGGCGGCTTTCGCGCTGCGAAAGCGTTTGGAACCTGGAGCGCGGGCATGCAGCAGATCGAGACCGTGGGCATCGTGGGTGCGGGGACGATGGGTGGAGGGATTGCGATCAATCTCGCCCAGCACGGATTTCGCGTCCTGCTGACCGATGCTCGTCCGGCGGCGGTGGAGATGGCGATCTCCGGCGCCTCCACGTTCTGGGCTCGCGCCGTCGAGAAGGGCCGCATGACCGCCAGCGAGGCCGAGGCGGCCAAGGAGCGGCTGGTCGGAGCGGCGGCATTGCGCGCCTTGGCGCCGAGCGATCTCGTGATCGAGGCGGTGTTCGAGGACTTCGACCTCAAGACGCGGCTGTTCGGCGAGCTGTCCGGCGTGGTGCGCAACGATGCGCTGGTCGCCACCAACACGAGCTGCCTCAGGGTCGGCGATCTCGCCCAAAGCATGTCGCGGCCGGAGCGTTTCCTGGGCCTGCACTACTTCAGCCCGGCCGCGGTCAATCCGATCGTCGAAGTGGTGATGGGCGAGGCCACCGCACCTGGCACCATCGAGGCCGCTCTCGCCTTCTGCGCCGCGAGCGGCAAGCAGGCTCTGCGCTGCCGCGATTCCCACGGCTTCGCGATCAATCGCTTCTTCTGTCCCTATACGAACGAGGCGGCGCGGGCGTTGGACGAGGGTCTCGGTAGCACCGGCGAGATCGACGCCGTCGCGCACGACGTCCTGGGCGCTGCCGCCGGCCCGTTCACGGTCATGAACCTGATCAAGCCCCGGATCAACCTGCACGCCATCCGCAATCTGGAGCCGCTCGGGCCGTTCTACGCGCCCGCTGCCGCGATGGTGGAAACCGGCGAGGCCGATCGCGCGTTCGAGATCACCCCGGATCAAGCGCCGACGGACGAGCGTCGTACCGCGATCGCCGACCGATTGTTGCGCGGCTGCTTCCTGCCGGTGCTCCAGGCGCTCGACGAAGAGGTGGCGGAACCGGCAGCGTTCGACCGCGGTGCGCGCGAGGCGCTGAAATTCGGCATCGGACCATGCGCGCTGATGGCGCGGCTCGGCGGTCCGGAGGTCGAGCGAATCGTCGAGCCGGCACTGGATCGCTATCGCATCACGCGACCGGCTGCGCTGAATCGGGTAGGCGACATGAGCATCTAGTCACCTCTGCGTTTTGAGAAGACGGGTATGCAGAAAATGCAGGGGTGCGATGTTGCACCGCACAAGTGGCGAGGTTGATGTATCGAGCGCGGGGACCTATCTTTTGTGCAGTGCACAATTGGAGAGGGTGCCGCCCGTGACCAAGTCCGTGATCCCGGCTCTGCCGGCGTTGCCGAAGTTCGATTTCGACGCGCTCGTGACGTTGCAGAAGGCCAATATCGAAACCGTCGTCGCCGCACAGAAGATCATGTTCGATCTCGTGCAGACGGTGGCGAAGAAGCAGGTCGAGATGATGAAGGAGGCGATGGCGAAGGCCGACGTCGCTTTCAAGGGCTTCGGCGCCAAGAAGGAGCCGGCTGACTACGCGGACGAGATGAAGGCCGCCGTCGAGAAGGCGATGGCCGACGTCAAGGAGACGGTGGATCTCGGCATCAAGGCGCAGAGCGAGGTCGTCGACCTGTTCGTGAAGCGCGCTACCGCCAACTTCGAGGAGATGAAGGCCGTCGCCGCCTGACCCGCAGCGTCAGCCTGATGGCAGCGACCCCGGGGGCTGGCCCTCCGGGGTTTTTGCTTTTCTAGCCGCGCCGCGGCTAAGCTGCGTGCCCGACCACGAGCCGGAAGCCATCCGCATGGCCGATCTCGACCCGCCGCACGACACGCTGCCGAGCGCCCGCGAGGACGCGGCGCGCGTGCGCGAGGTCCCCTCGACGCCGCAGACGCTCTCGTCGAGCTATCGGCTGGCCTACATCGACAGCGACTTTCTTGTCCGCGAGGAGCTGCGCCCGGTGCGGCTGCAGCTCGAGTTGCTCAAGCCGGAGCTCGAGCTGCTCGCGCGGGGAATCGAATCGACCATCGTCGTGTTCGGCAGTGCGCGGCTGCAGGAGCCCGCGGTGGCTCGGGCGAGACGGGAAGCCGCCGATGCACGCGCGGAAGCTTCGCCGGAAGACTCGGCTTCGGCGTTCGAGGCGCGCGCTGCCGCCAATCTCGAGCGGCTGTCGCGCAACTACGAGGAAGCGCGGCAGTTCGCGCGTCTCGCCTCGACGCCGCGACGCGCCGATGGCCAGCAACGCTACGTCATCGTCACCGGGGGCGGCCCGGGCGTGATGGAGGCGGCCAATCGCGGTGCCGCCGAGGTCGGTGCGATCAGTATCGGGCACAACATCGTCCTGCCGCACGAGCAGGCGCCCAATCCGTGGGTCACGCCGGAACTGTGCTTCCAGTTCCATTATTTCGCCTTGCGCAAGATGCATCTGATGACTCGCGCCAAGGCGCTCGTCGTCTTCCCCGGTGGCTACGGAACCTTCGACGAGCTGTTCGAGATCCTGTGCCTTATCCAGACCGGCAAGTCGCGACCGATGCCGGTGCTGTTGTTCGATCGCGATTACTGGCAGCGGGTCGTGAATTTCGAGGCGCTTGCCGAAGAGGGTATGGTCGACAGGCGCGATCTGGCGCTGTTCGAGTTCGTGGGGACCGGCGCCGAGGCCTGGGCCAGGATCGAGGCACACTACGCCGGCGAGAGCTGACCAGAGCCGCCGACGGACGATGGTGCACCTGCTCTACTGGCTCGACCTGACCGGCGTCGCCGTGTTCGCGATCAGCGGTGCGCTCGAGGCCGCGCGCAAGCAGCTCGATCCGGTGGGGTTTCTGTTCGTCGCCGCCGTCACCGGCATCGGCGGCGGGACGCTGCGCGACGTGCTGCTCGACCGCCCGGTCTTCTGGCTGCACGATCCAGTTTACTTGTGGACGACCAGCGCCATGGCGCTGCTCACCTTCTTCGTTGCTCCGCATCTGCAGCGTCGTGCGGCCGTTCTGCTTTGGGCGGATGCGATGGGGATGGCGGTGTTCTGCGTGCTCGGCGCGCGCACGGCGCTGGCCGCGGGCACCGGGCCGACGGTCGCGGTGCTGATGGGCACCATGACGGCGACCTTCGGCGGCCTGATCCGCGATGTCGTCTGCACCGAGACGCCGCTCCTGCTCCGGCGCGAGATCTACGCCACCGCCGCCGCGGTCGGCGCCGCCGCCTTGGTCGCAGCGCGAGCGGCGGGCCTGTCGGACGCGGGCGCCACGACCCTCGGCGTCACCCTGGCCCTCGCGATTCGCGGCGTCGCGCTGGCGCGGGGCCTGTCGCTTCCGGCCTATCGTCCGCGGCCCGGTCGTCCGCGCTGAGCGCCGCCGCTTACTGGGCCGGACTGGGCCCTGTCCGCGCTTCGCGCTCCGCCTCCTTCGCGATGCGCGCCCATTTGCGCCGCTCCTCCAATCGCTTGGCGGACTGCCCCGACTGGGCACGAGGCGAGCGCGGCGCCGGGGGCGCGTCCTGAGTCTGGCACACCCGCTCGGCCGTCTCGAGCAGGCGCTGGACGCTGGCCACCGTGAGCTCGCCTTTGGGAATCTGCGCGCGGACGGTTTCCACGGCCTCACGCAGGGCGGCGACGGCATCGAGCATGTTTGCGGGTCCTTGGGAATCGCGGTCGAGCAGGTCAGATAGCAGTGTAACCGTGCGAAGTACAGTCGCGGCAATAGCAGACGCACCCCGCACCGCTCTCGACTGCTACATAGAGCAGCATGTACGCGCCACGTGTGCAACCTGCAATGCCTCGTTGCTCAAAAATGGTTGCTCCACCCGACAATAGTAGTGACACGAGATCTCCTCGGCAAAGAATCTGCAATCCTCGCCAAGACTATAGCAGCGCCATACCCGCTCGGCAGGATTGGTGCTGGCGCAGCAATAGGCGCATGAGACGCGATGTGAGTTCGTCAAAGACGGCGGCATCGTATTCCTGCGAGCCCACGGTCCAGACACGTGCGCCGCCGTCGCACGGCGGCGGGCGCACGACGGCACCTGTCCGATACGTTGACGGCCCGTTGAGCGCATGGCACTCCCGGCCGGGTCAGGAGCGAGGACGCCGTCGGGACATGGCAGGATTCGACACTGCCGAGCGCGAGCTGGACGCCGCGTTCGGACGATTCGAGGGCTTGATGACGCGCCTGCAGGGCTGGCGTCGGACCGAGGCCGAGGCCGAGGAGCGGGCGAAGGCGGCCGAAACCGACGCCCTGCGGGTGATCGAGGAGAGCGAAGCCGGAGTCGAGCGGGCGCAGGTCGAGGCCGCTGCAGCGCGCAGCGCCTGCGAGAATGCCATTGCCGAGCGCGACCGCCTTGCCGCGGAGCTGACGGCGCTCCGCGAGGAGGCTGCGGCCGAAGCGCACGCGCTCCGGACCCGGCTCGAGCACCAGTCGGCCGAGGCGGCGCAGCGTCTGTCGGAGGTCGAGCGCGCGGCGACCGAGCTGAGACAGGGTCTCGACGCCGCGAACCAGCAGCTGCGGCAGGCGCAGGTCGAGCGGGAGCGACTGCAGCAGCAGGCGGCCCAGCTCGCCAGCGGGCGCCAGAATCTCGAGCGTGAGTCGATGCTGCTCAAGGGAGAAGGTGAGCGACTCAGCCGGGAGCTCGCCACGGCGCGCAGACGGATCGAGCAGCTCGAGCAGCTGGCCCGCGCCACCGCCGAGAGCCTCAACACCGCGCTTGGCACGGCCGGATGATCGAGACCGTCGAGATCATGATCGGCGGCCGCCGCTTTCGCCTGCAATGCGGTCCCGGCGAGGTCGCGCACCTGCAGAAGCTCGCGAAACTGGTCGACCAGTGTGCCTCTTCGCTGATCCAGGGCCAGCGTGGCATGGGCGAGGAGAAGGTGCTCCTGCTTGCCAGCCTGATGCTCGCGGATCATCTCGAGGAGGCGCGATCCGAACTGGACCGGCTGCGGGCAGCCCAGTCACGCGCCCGTTCGGCGACGCAGGACCGGCTGGCGCTGCTGCTCGCCACTGCCGCGCGGCGGCTGGACGCCGTTGCCGCCGAGATCGAGCGGGTAGCCTGAACGCTCAGTCGGAGCGCGCTCGAACATAGCTGCCGGGCGCATCCTCGATCGGCGTCAGCTTGCCGTCGCCAGGTCGGCGGGCGGGCACCTTCTCGCCGGCATGAGAGGCGTTCCAGCTCGCCCAGTCGTGCCACCAGGAGCCCTCGTGATGCACGGCGCCCGCGAGCCAGGCGTCCGTATCGGCGGGCAGCTCGTCGTTGGTCCAGTAGCCGTATTTGCCCGAAGCCGGCGGGTTCACCACGCCCGCGATGTGGCCGGAGCCGGCGAGCACGAACCGGCGGGGCCCGCGATAGAGCTGGGTGGCGGCATAGGTGCTCTGCCAGGGAGCGATATGGTCCTCGCGCGTCGACAGCCAGTAAACCGGCAGGTCGATCCGGCGCAGATCGATGTCTACCCCGTTCAGGCACACCGCGCCCGGCTTCACGAGCGCGTTCTCGTGATAGAACCGGCGCAGATAGAAACTGTGCATCGCCGCCGGCATGCGGGTGCTGTCCGAGTTCCAGTAAAGCAGGTCGAACGGGAACGGGTCCTTGCCCATCAGATAGTTGTTGATGACGAAGGACCAGATGAGATCGTTCGCGCGGAGCAGATTGAACGTGTTGGCCATCTCGGCGCCATCGAGATAGCCGCGCTTGGCCATGCTGCGCTCCATCGCGGCCAGCTGCTCCTCGTCGATGAACACGCCGAGCTCGCCCGGATCCGCGAAATCGACCAGCGTCGTAAAGAACGTAGCGGCCTTCAGGCGCGTGTCCCGCCTCTCTTTCATCCAGGCCAGGGTCGAGGCCAGCAAGGTGCCGCCGAGGCAGTAGCCGATCGCCGTGGCTTCCTTCTCGCCCGTGGCCTGCCCGATCGCGTCGAGCGCCGCGAGCGGCCCGAGCCTCATATAGTCCTCGAAGGACATGTGGCTCAGCTTCTCGTCGGGATTGATCCAGGACAAGACGAACGTGGTGAAACCCTGGTCCACACAGAACTTGATGAAGCTGTTCTTCGGCTGCAGGTCGAGGATGTAGAACTTGTTGATCCAGGGTGGAATGATCATCAGCGGCCGGCGATGCGCCTCGGCCGTGCTCGGGTTGTACTGGATCAGCTGCATCAGGTCGGACTGGAAGACGACCTTGCCCGGCGTGGTCGCGATGTTGCGGCCGATCTCGAACGCCTCGAGGTCGGTCATCTTGATCGCGAGCCGGCCTTTGCCGCGCTCGAGGTCTTCGAGCATGTTGTTGAGGCCGCGCAGCAGATTCTCGCCGCGGGTCTCGAGCGTCAGGCGCAGCACTTCCGGATTGGTGGCGACGAAGTTCGACGGCGCCATCATCTCCACGAACTGGCGTGTATAGAACTCCAGCTTCTGCTGGGTCTTGTCGTTCAGTCCGTCCTTCTGGCTCGCCACCTGCAGGAAATACTTGGAGCTGAGCAGGTAGGACTGCTTGATGAAGTCGAACAGCGCATTGTCGTTCCAGGCGGCATCCTTGAACCGCCGGTCGCCCCGATCGGGAACGATCACCGGTTCCGCCTCGACGCCGAGCATGCGCTGCGTGGTGCTCTGCCAGAGCCGCAGATAGTCCTGCCAGAGGTCGAACTGTGCCTGCACGAGCTCCTGCGGCTGGCTCATCACCCGGCTCAGCATCTCCATGAAGGAGCCGCCGAGAGGGGCGTGGCCATTGCCGAGGCACTCCAGATCGCCCTGCCGGGTGACGAAGTCCTCGATCAGCTTGCGGCTGCGGTCGGCGATCTCGCCCAGGATCTCGACCACCTGGGCCGACTGATCGATTTCGGGCGCCGCTTGCTGTTGCCCGGCCATCTCGCGATCCCCTATCATGCCCCCGCTGGGGCCGGCCCGATTCACCATGCGCGTCTAGCACGGGCGGCTGTATCGAAGCGTCCCCGGCAAAGGAGATGAGGTCCCTCAGGGTCGAGGCGCGCCTGTGTATGTAGCCCAAACGCCACGACTCGCAATCCGGCCCCGTCACAGCGTCGCAGGACGTGGCGTCCCGCTCCTTGTCGGCGTGGCCGCTCTGCTTCTTGCCGGTTGTGCCGACCGTTCTCCGCAGGGCGAATCGCCGGCTCGCCCGCTGTCCCCGGCCACCTATCCCGACCTGGCCAGCGTGCCTCCGCGCCCGGTCCTGTCCGACACGCCGGCGCAGAGGCAGGAGTTGCAGGCGAGCCTCGCGGCCGCGGGCGCGGCGTCTGATCGGCGCACTGCCGAGTTCCTCTATGAGATCGGCCGTGGGCCTGAGCCTCCGCCGCCCCCGCCGCCGCCTGCACCCGCAGCACCCGGGCTGCCGCCGCCCCAGGTCGGCGGTGACGGCCAGGTCGCCCGCGCCTACCTCGATTCCAGCCTGATCGAGGTTCGCGATCGCGGCAAACTGCGGCAGTTCATGCGCAGGCTGACGCGCGAGGCGCCGGATCCCGCCGGGCCACGGACACTGGCGCAGGCGTTGGGCCTTGCGGCGGGGCCGGTGGAGACCCTGACACAGCCCGAGACCCGAACACCGGCCACGCCGCGTGCCGTGGACCCGCTCGACCGGTTCGGCGACTTCGACGACGACGCATTCAACCCGTTCCGTTAGCGAACCTTCCAGATCCGCGCTTGCCGGCCCGATTCGCGTCCGCTGCAAATCGTGCTAGGAGGCTCGCGCACATGTCCCCGCCCCCGGAAACCTCGATGCTTGAGCCCGAGTTTCACCGCATCCGCCGCCTGCCGCCCTACGTCTTCGCCGAGGTCAACCGGCTCAAGGCGGCGGCGCGGGCGGCGAAGAAGGACATCATCGATCTGGGAATGGGCAACCCGGACAGCCCCACCCCGCCACACATCGTCGAGAAGCTGGTCGAGACCGTGCGCGACGGTCGGACCCATCGCTACTCGACCTCGCGCGGCATTCCCGGGCTGCGCAAGGCGTGGGCCGGCTACTACGCCCGCCGCTTCGGTGTGCAGCTCGACCCCGAGACCCAGGTCTGTGTGACGCTGGGGTCGAAGGAGGGGCTCGCCAATCTCGCCCAGGCGATCACGGCCCCCGGCGACACGATCCTGGCGCCGAATCCGAGCTATCCGATCCACCCGTTCGGGTTCATCATCGCCGGCGCGTCGCTGCGACACGTGCCGTTCGGCCCGAACATCGACCTGATGCGTGAGCTCGCGCGCGCCGCCGAGCACTCCGTGCCCGCTCCGACGATGGTGGTGCTGAACTTTCCCTCGAACCCGACGGCGCTCACCTGCGAGCCGGAGTTCTACAAGGAGGTCGTCGCCTGGGCTCGCCGGAAGGGCATCTGGCTGCTCTCCGACATCGCCTACGCCGAGATCTACTTCAACGACCGGCCGCCGCCGTCGATCCTGGAGGCGCCGGGCGCGTTCGACGTGGCGATCGAGTTCGGCTCCCTGTCCAAGACCTACTCGATGCCAGGCTGGCGGATCGGGTTCGCCGCCGGCAACACGCGGCTGGTGGGTGCCTTGACCCGGATCAAGTCCTATCTCGATTACGGCGCGTTCACTCCGGTCCAGGTCGCCGCGACGGCGGCGCTCAACGGCCCCCAGGAGTGCGTGCAGGAGTTTCGCGAGCTCTATCGCGCCCGCCGCGACGTGCTGCTCGACGGTCTCGCCAAGGCCGGCTGGCCGGTGCCGCGGCCGGATGCGACGATGTTCTGCTGGGCCCCCATTCCCGATCCGTTCAAGGAGCTGGGCTCCCTCGGCTTCGCCAAGCTGCTGCTCGAGGAGGCGGAGGTCGCCGTCTCCCCCGGCATCGGTTTCGGCGAGTATGGCGAGGGCCATGTCCGGCTGGCTCTGGTCGAGAACCGTCACCGGCTGCGCCAGGCGGTGCGCAACATCCGCACCTTCCTGGCACGGCATGGCAACGGCGTCGCGGCCGAAGCCCTGGCGGTGGCATGACGGCCGCTGGTGCGGATCTGCGGGTCGGCATCGCCGGGCTCGGTACGGTCGGTGCCGCGACCTGTCGGCTGATTCAGGATCAGGCCGATCTGCTCGCCCGCCGCAGTGGTCGCCGCCTCAAGGTCACGGCCGTCAGCGCTCGTGACCGGAACCGCGCCCGGGGTGTCGAGCTTGCAGACGTGCGCTGGCACGACGACGCTCGCGCGCTGGCCGAGGATGCAGAGGTCGATCTCGTCTGCGAGCTGATCGGCGGGGAGGGTGTGGCGCTGGACCTGGTCCGCGCGGCCTTGCGGCGCGGCCGGCCTGTGGTCACCGCGAACAAGGCGATGCTCGCCCTGCACGGGACCGAGCTGGCGCGGCTTGCCGAGCACAATGATGCGCAGCTGCGCTGGGAGGCGGCGGTCGCGGGCGGCATCCCGATCATCCGCTCCCTGCGCGAAGGTCTCGCCGCCAACCGGATCCTGGGCGTTCACGGCATCCTCAACGGCACCTGCAACTTCATCCTCACCACGATGCGGGAGACCGGGCGCGAGTTCGCGGACGTGCTCGCGGAGGCGCAAAGCCTGGGCTACGCCGAGGCCGATCCCGCCTTCGACGTCGACGGCATCGACGCCGCGCACAAGCTGGCCCTGCTCGCCGCACTCGCCTTCGGCGGCCGCCCGCGGTTCGACGCCATCGACATCGAAGGCATCCGGCACGTCTCCGCGATGGACATCGCCTTCGCCGACCAGCTCGGCTACCGGATCAAGCTGCTGGGCGTCGCGCGCATGACTCCGGCTGGGCTCGAGCAGCGCATGCATCCCTGCATGGTCCCTGCCAGCGCCCCGATCGGCCAGGTGGAAGGTGTGTTCAACGGCGTCGTGGTCGAGGGCGACGAGGTCGGCGCGGTGGTGCACGAGGGCCGTGGCGCCGGTGCCGGACCGACCGCCTCCGCGGTGGTCGCAGACATCATGGACATCGCGCGCGGCTCGGTGGTGCCGACCTTCGGCGTGCCCGTGGATGCGCTCGCTGATCACCCGATAGCGCCCTTGGCCGCGCACGAAGGCAGCTACTACATCCGCCTGATGGTGCTGGACGAGCCCGGCGTCCTTGCCGACATCTCGGCCGTGCTACGCGACCACCTCGTGTCGATCGAGTCCTTGATCCAGCGAGGCCGCAATCCGGGGCAGGCGGTGCCGATCGTCCTGACCAGCCACGACACGACCGAAGCACGCATGCGCGATGCGCTGGCACGAATCGGCGTCCTGCCGACCGTGCTCGAGCCGCCGCGGATGATCCGCATCGAGCGATCCTAGGGGAGACGCATGGCCGAGTATCTCAGCGAGGACCGCAATCTTGCGATGGAGACGGTCCGCGTCACGGAGGCTGCGGCGCTGGCCAGCGCCCGGTTGATCGGCAACGGCGACGAGAAGGCGGCCGATCAGGCCGCCGTCGACGCGATGCGCCAGGCGCTCAACGTGCTCGACATCGACGGGACCGTGGTGATCGGCGAAGGCGAGCGCGACGAGGCGCCGATGCTCTACATCGGCGAGAAGGTCGGCACCGGCAACGGGCCCAAGATCGACATCGCGCTGGACCCGCTCGAGGGCACGACGATCTGTGCCAAAGGCGGGTCGAACGCGATCTCCTGCATCGCCATGGCGCCGCATGGCGGATTCCTCAACGCGCCCGACGTGTACATGGACAAGATCGCGGTCGGGAACGGTCTGCCCGAAGGCGTGATCCGCCTGATGGATCCGCCGCACGTCAATCTGGGTCGCCTCGCCGAGGCCAAGGGCCTGCCGGTCGAGGATCTGGTCGTCCTGATCCTCGACCGGCCGCGCCACCAGGAGCTGATCGCCGCCGTGCGCAAGGCGGGCGCGAGGATCCGGCTGATCAGCGACGGCGACGTGGCCGGCGTGATCGCCACCTCCCGCACCGACACCGGCATCGACGTCTATATGGGCAGCGGCGGTGCTCCCGAGGGCGTCCTGGCGGCGGCCGCGCTCCGCTGCATCGGCGGGCAGTTTCAGGGCCGCCTCATGTTCCGCAACGACGAGGAGCGCAACCGGGCGCGGAAGATGGGGATCAAGGATCTCGACCGGATCTACAGCATGGAGGATCTGGCCGAGGGCGACGTGATGTTCGCGGCGACCGGCGTGACGGACGGCACCATGCTCCGCGGCGTCCGCCGCAGGGGCAACCGCGTGTTCACGGAATCGATCGTGATGCGCTCGCGCACAGGGACGGTGCGGATCATCGAGGCGGAGCACAATCTGCCGGTCAAGGCGGACGCCGTTCCTCACTTCCCGGGCTGAGGCTCACGCCGGCACCAGCGCGCTCGCGTCGATCGCGGCGAGGTCGTCGAAGCCGCACAGGGCCATGACGCGATCGAGCTCGCGCCGGTAGAGGTCGAGGATGGCGGCGACGCCGGCCTCGCCGGCCACCGCCAGCGCCCACAGATGCGGCCGGCCGATCATGCAGGCGGTGGCGCCGAGTGCCCTGGCGCGGGCGAGATCGGTGCCGCGGCGGATGCCGCCGTCGACCAGGATCGGGATCCGGCCGTCCACCGCCCGGGCGATCGTGGGCAGCACCGCGGCGGTTGCGGGAGCGCCATCGAGCTGGCGGCCGCCATGGTTGCTGACCACGATCCCGTCGATCCCCTCGGCGATCGCCCGGCGGGCCTCGTCCGGATGCAGGATGCCCTTCAGCAGCAGCGGCCCGGGCCATAGCGAGCGCAGCCAGGCGACATCGGACCAGGAGGCGCTCGGGTCGAGCAGGGCGGACATCCGGCCGGCGATCGCGCGCAGGTCGCCGCCGGCCTCGGCATAGTTGGCGAAGCTGAGATCGTGCCGGCCGCGCATGCGCCACAGCCAGCCGGGCCGCCTCGCCATGCCGAGCAGCGTCTTGGGGGTGAGCTTGGGCGGGATCGCGAAGCCGTTGCGAAGATCACGCTCGCGGTTGCCCAGGACCTGGTTGTCCGTGGTGAGCACCAGCGCATCGTAGCCGCTCGTCCGCGCGCGCTCGGTGAACGAGCGCGTCATGCCGCGGTCCTTGAACATGAACACCTGCATCCAGCGCGGTGCGGCGCCGGACGCGGCCAGCTCCTCGATGGTGCAGGTCGAGCCGTGACTGAGGCAGAACGGAACGCCGGCCGCCGCGGCCGCACGCGCCGTCGCCAGCTCGCCGTCGGGCCAGAACAGCCCCGACAGGCCAGTCGGCCCGACGATCAGCGGCATGGTGATCTCGCGCCCGAACAGGGTCAGGCGCTGGTCGCGGCGGGCGGTGCCTTGCAGCGGCCGGGGCATGATCTCGACCGCGGCGAAAGCGGCCTCGTTGGCCCGCATGGTCCGCTCGTCCTCGGCGCCGCCGTCGATGAAGTCGAACAGCGCCGGAGGGAGTGCCCGGCGTGCCAGCCGTCGCGTCGCCGCGACACTGTAGAGACGTCGTGGCAGCGGCACGGCCATGGTTCCCCGATCTCAGTCTAGGGTGGTAAGCCTAGCAGCGGATCAAGGAGCGGGGGAGGCCGCGCGATGCGTATCGTGGTCATCGGCGCGGGCGCCTTGGGCGCCAGCTTCGGTGCCAGAATTGCAGCAGCGGGTCATGCGGTGACGCTGGTCGACCATTGGCGCGAGCATATCGCGGCGATCGCCGCGCGCGGCCTGCAGGCGCTGGGCGTTCCGGCACCGGTCGAGATCCGGCTGCCGGCGGCACTGCCCGATGCCGCGCCCGGGGACCAGGACCTCGCTTTAATCGCGGTGGACGCCAACGGCACGGCCGAGGCGGCGGTGACGGCAGCACGGTTGCTGGCGCCGGACGGCTGCGTGCTCACGCTGCAGAACGGCATCGGCAACATCGAGACGCTGACCGGCGTCCTCGGCCGCGGGCGCGTGCTCGGGGGCACCACCATGTGCAGCTTCCGCACCGTCGGTCCGGGCGTGGTCGAGCAGACCAACGTCTCGACCACCGTGATCGGTGAGCTCGACGGGCAGCACGGGGTGCGGGTGGCGCGGCTCGCCGAGATCCTGACCGGCGCGGGCTATCCGACCCGGATCACCACCGACGTGGTGGCTGCGGTCTGGGAGAAGCTGGTCGTCAATGTCACGATCAACCCGATCTGCGGCATCACCGGGCTGCGCATGGGCGAGCTCGCCCGCCTGTCCGCGACCGACCGCTACCAGGACCTGCTGCTCGAGGAGGTGTTCGCCGTGGCCCGCGCCAAGGGCCTGTCCCTGCCCGAGGAGGAGCTGCGCGAGCGGGTGAAGGCGCATTGCTGGGACAAATACAGCCAACCTTCGATGCTGCAGCATCTGGAGGCGGGGCGCCGCACCGAGATCGCGGCACTGAACGGCGCGCTGGTCCGTGAGGCGCAGGCGCTCGGCATACCGGTGCCGTTCAACCAGGCGATCGCCTGGCTGGTCGAGGGCCGCGAGCTGCATCAGCGCCGGCTGGCCGAGGAGCCCGACATCGACTACGCCCTTCTCGAAGCACAAGCCAGGGAGGAGCCCCGCCCATGATCGAAGACCCGCCCCTTCTGACCATTGGTGCACGTCCCGAGCCTCTTCCGGCGGAGGCGCTGGCACCCTTCCGCGACGTGCCGACCGGCTGGCTCGTCGACGCCATGGAAGGCCGGGGTGCGATGGACTGCGCGATCAAGCCGATGGCGCCCGAAATGGCCGGCATGCGCCGCTTCTTCGGCCCGGCGCTCACCTGCTGGTGCGGACCCAACGACAATCTGGCCCTGCTCGGCGCCATCGCCGAGGTGAAGCCGGGCGAGGTGATCGTCGTCGCCTGCGAAGGCTTCACCGGTGCCGGCATGTGCGGCGACCTCACCGCCGGCATGGCCCGCAACATGGGTGCGGTGGCGATCGTCACCGACGGCATGGTCCGCGACCGGGAGGGCATCGTCTCGGTGGGCCTGCCCGTCTACTGCCGCGGCATCACCCCCAACAGCTGTGTGCGCAGCGGGCCGGGGACCGTGGGCCTGCCGGTCGTCGCCGGCGGCGTGCACATCGCGACCGGCGACCTGGTCGTCGGCGACGCCGACGGCGTCGTCATCGTGCCGCGCGCCCGCCTGGGCGAGATCGCGTCCCGCCTCGACGCCATCCGCACAGCCGAGCTGGCCGCCGAGGAAAGGGTCCGGGGCGGCCAGACGATCATGGGCGACATCGAGGCGCTGCTCGCCTCGAACCGGGTGCGTCGGCTCGGCTAGAGGCGATAGGTCCGGATCGCCGTCCCGCGCCAGAAACTCTCGAGCTCGTGGCCGCTGCAGCCGGTGGTGATCTCGTCGAGGATCGCGACCCAGGCCGGGTAGTCGTGGGTCAGCTCGGACACGGTCCAGTCGCTGCCGTACATCACCCGGTCGAAGCCGAAACAGTCGATCACGTGCTCGACATAGGGGCGCACCTGCTCCTTGGTCCAATGCTGGTGATCGGCCTCGGTGATCACACCGGAGAGCTTGCAGACCACGTTGGGCAGCTCTCCCAGCCGGCGGATCTGGTCCTTCCACGGATCGACCAGCCCGTGGCGGATGCCCGGCTTGCCGATATGGTCGAGGACGAAGCGCACGTCCGGGCAGCGGCGGGCCATCTCGACCGCGAAGACGAGGCCCCAGTGCTTGACGCAGATGTCGAAGCTGAGGTCGTGTGCGGGCAGCAGGCGCAGTGCTTCCAGAAAGGCCGGCGACAGGCAGAAGCTGATGTCGACCTCGGTCTCGATCAGCCGTCGGATGCCCCGCAGCGAGCGATACTGGGCAAGTCGGTCGAGATCCGCCTCGACTGCGGCACCCTTCTCCATCGGTGCGTGCGCGATCATGCCCGCGAGACGCGGGTCGGCGTCGGCGAGGCCCTGTACCCAGGCCGCCTCGGCGAAGTGCAGGCCCGGGTCGACCGCCACCTCCGCGAAGACGAGCTTGTCGACCTCGACCTCGCCGCGGCAGCGGTCGAAGTCGGCAAGGTCGTAGCGGCGGTTGATCTTGGGCACCTTGGCCAGCCAGCCATAGCGCAGCCAAGTCGGGTCGTAGAGATGGACATGGCTGTCGACGATGGCGAAGCTCGGCATGGCGCTCTCCCTGATTGGCCGCGATCTTGGCGTAGCCGCCGGCCGGAAGCTAGAGGGCGGCCAGGAAGTTGAGCAGGTCCTGCCGCTCCTCGGGGCTGAGCCCGATGGCGAAGCGGCGATCATAGAAATCCAGAACCTCGTCCAGCGACTTGGCCGATCCGTCATGGAAATACGGCTCGCGTGCCGCCAGCGCCCTGAGCTGCGGCACGGTGAACTTGCCGATGTCGGCGCACTTGCCGGTGATCAGCGCCCGACCGGGATCGTTGGTGACCACCGGGCCGAGCCCGAGGAAGCCGGGGCGCGAGCCTTTGCGGCAGGTGAGGGTGAATCGAGGCAGATCGGGGGCCGGGGGCGGGCCTCCCGCGCGAACGGCTGTGCCGCCGATGCCGATGTTGCGCTGCGGGTCGGCGATGAAGTCGGCGCCCGAGGCACCGATATTGTGACAGGTGCTGCAGGTCACACCTTGGGCCGGATTGCCGACACCCGGCTTCTCGTTGAAGCCGTCGACGTTGCGCACGGCGAACTCGCGGCCGTTGAACAGCGCCTCCCCCCTCGCGATCGAGCCGCGCCTGCCCGGCTGGCCCGTCCAGGCGGAGAACTCGCTGAAGGTGGTGCCGCCCGCAGGGAGCGGGATCTGGGCCTTCAGGTTGGCCGGCCCGCCCAGTCCGCCCCCCGCGTCCAGCGGCCCCGCCGCGAGATCCGCAAGCTGCGCGGTGAACGTTCCCGTCTGCAGCGCCACGAGCTGCGCGAGTTGCTGCTCGCTCAGGCTTCGCGTGGCCTGGAGATGCGTCTGGCTCGCCTCGACCGCCTGGGCCTCGAGGGTCGGCCGCCGGCCGTCCCACATGATGCTGCCTCGGAGCGGCGGACCTTCCCCGTCGGCACGCAGGGTCTTGAAGTTCATCTGCGCCGCGCTCGGTGGCCGGCGGTAGACCGAGATCGCTCCTGCTGCGAGGCCGTGGTCCGACCCCGTGTTGCACTCGGTCGGATCGTCGGCCGGCGTGATGGCCAGCTCGAACTCGGGCTGGATCGGGGCGCCCGCGGCGTCCCGCGGCGGCCATGGCAGGGGGATGCGGATCACACCCCGGTTCAGCAGCAGGGAATGAACCTCGGCCGGATCACCGTCCTTGGTTGGGCAGTCTGCGCCATCGAACGCTGCGAACAGGGGATCGCGGCCGTCCGTCGCCTTGAACAGCTCCCGCACGTCGCGCAGGCTGAGGCTGAATCCGCTGGCCGGGCGGTGGCAGGTGGCGCAGGCGCGCCCGTTCGTGCCCAGAGGCTGGAAGAAGGGATGCCGCGCATCGGCGGCGTCGGGCATCAGCGTGCCGAGCGCCCCGTAAGGGTTGGGGTCGAGTCGCGGCTGCGCTCCGGCCTGGTCGGCCATGGCGGTTGCCGGCCCAAGGGCCAGCGCGATCCAAAGGACCGCGAGCGGCAGCCAGCTCAATCGATGTAAACCCATGACGTGCTGCCATTAGGGCAGCGAGGCGGCCGTCGGCAACCATGCGGCGGAACGAAAGCATCAGTCGCTCTCAACTTCCGCGTGTGCTCGCGGGATGCTGCTTGCTCCGTTCGGGTCCCGACGGCATAGTCCGCCCGCCATGCAGACGGCCTCCAGCGCCTTTGCCCACCGTCACAAGCATCTGCTCGGAATCGAGGGCCTGGAGCCATTCGAGATCGATGATCTCATCGAGCGTGCGGACGGGTTCGTGGCCCTCAACCGCCAGGCCGACAAGAAGCTCCAGCTCCTCAAGGGCCTGACCCAGATCAACCTGTTCTTCGAGAGCAGCACCCGGACCCAGACCAGCTTCGAGCTGGCGGGCAAGCGTCTCGGTGCCGACGTGGTCAACATGTCGGTCGCGAGCTCGGCCATGAAGAAGGGCGAGACGCTGATCGACACCGCGATGACGCTGAACGCCATGCACCCCGACGTGCTGGTCGTGCGCCATCAGGACAGCGGGGCCGTGGCGCTGCTGGCCCACCATGTGCGCTGCGCGGTGATCAACGCCGGTGACGGCGCGCACGAGCATCCCACCCAGGCGCTGCTCGACGCCCTGACCATCCGGCGCCGCAAGGGTCGGATCGAGGGCCTGACCGTCGCGATCTGCGGCGACATCCTGCACAGCCGGGTCGCGCGCTCGAACATCCTCCTGCTCACCGCGATGGGCGCCAGGGTCCGGGTGGTCGCGCCGACCACGCTCCTGCCGGCCGGCATCGAAGGCTTCGGGGTCGAGGTCCACACGGACATGCAGCGCGGCCTGGAGGACGCGGACATCGTGATGATGCTCCGCCTGCAGATCGAGCGCATGCGGGGCAGCTTCGTCCCGTCGCTGACCGAGTACTTCCACTTCTACGGCCTGACCTACGACAAGCTGCACGCCGCCAGGCCGGACGCGCTGATCATGCATCCCGGCCCGATGAACCGCGGCGTGGAGATCGACGGCGTGGTCGCCGACGACATCGACCGCAGCGCCATCCTCGACCAGGTCGAGATGGGGGTGGCGGTGCGGATGGCGGTGCTGGACGTGCTGACCCGCGACCTGCGCCCGGGGGCGGCATGAGCCGGCCCGTCGTCATCGTCAACGCGCGTCTGCTCGACCCGGCGACGGGGCTCGACACGCGTGGCGGGCTCCTGGCGGTCAGCGGCCGGATCGTCGAGCTCGGCCCCAACGTCACGGTGGCGCTGGCACCAGGCGGGGCGGAGGTGATCGACGCCCGCGGCCTGTGTCTGGCGCCCGGGCTGGTCGACATGCGGGTCCAGCTCGGCGAGCCGGGTGCCGAGCACAAGGAGCGCATCGACAGCGGCGTCGCCGCGGCGGTCGCCGGCGGCATCACCAGCATGGCGGTCCTGCCCAACACCGATCCGCCGATCGACGACCCGGCCATGGTCGAGTTCGTCGCCCGGCGCGCACGGCAGGTCAAGCTGGGCAAGGTCTATCCTTACGCCGCCATCACCAAGCGGCTTGCCGGTCAGGAGTTGGCCGAGATCGGCCTGCTCAAGGCGGCGGGTGCGGTCGCCTTCACCGACGGTGAGCGGGCGCTCGCCAATGCGCGGGTGATGCGTCGGGCGCTGGCCTACGCGGCCGGCTTCGATGCGCTGATCGTCCAGCATCCCGAGGAGCCGGCGCTCGCCGAGCATGGGGTGATGAACGAGGGGCCGCTGGCCTCACGCCTCGGCTTGGCAGGCATCGCGCCCGCGGCCGAGACGATCATGGTCGAGCGGGACCTGCGGCTGCTCGAGCTGACCGGCGGGCGACTGCACGTGGCGCATGTCTCGACGGCGGGCGCGCTCGCGGCCATCCGCGACGCGAAAGCCCGCGGCCTCAGGGTGACCTGTGACACCGCCCCGCACTATCTGGCGCTGAACGAGCTGGAGGTGGAGGGCTACCGCACCTTCGCCAAGGTCTCGCCGCCGCTGCGTTCCGAGGACGATCGGCGCGCGGTGGTGGAGGCGGTGAAGGACGGCACGATCGACGCCATCGCCAGCGACCATTGCCCGCAGGACCAGGACAGCAAGCGGCTGCCCTTCGCCCAGGCCGCCTTCGGCGTCATCGGCGTGCAGACCATGCTGCCGGTCTGCCTGCGCCTGGTGCACGAGGGCGAGATGGACCTCCTGCGGCTGCTGCGGGCGATGACCGAGGCGCCGGCGCGGATCCTCGGTCTTGATGCCGGGAGGCTGACCAGGGGTGCCGCGGCCGATCTGGTGCTGTTCGATCCGGACGTGCCCTGGAAGGTGACCGAGGCCAATCTGCGCAGCCTCTCCAAGAACACCGCGTTCGAGGGTCGGCTGGTCGAAGGGCGGATTGCCCGGACGCTCGTGGACGGTCGCACCGTGT
>JBFWWD010000047.1:0-27312 GCA_050246385.1 Geminicoccaceae bacterium | reverse complement strand
GGCGCTGCGAGATTACCCAACTCCCGGTTCAGGAGCTCGCGCGACATCAGGCAGGCTCAACGTCTCTACGGTTGATCTGCCCCAATCCTCACCAGTCTCGACTGCGCCATTGTCTCGGCACACGGATCGCGATGAGCAGGAGCCTCTTTGACGAGGGAAGCCATGCTTCCTAGGGTCGTGTTCGCGGTACACGAAATTGGGGGAGGCTCGACCTTGACGGATGCCAGTGCTTCTTCGTCGGTACGTCCGGGCCGCCCGCCTGCCGTGGCTGCCCGCTCGCCGACGAGACTTGCCGATGCCCAGCGCGCGCTCGTCGGGCTATGGGCGTTCTGGCAGGCCGGCCGAGCCCAGTGGCGCGATCCCGGCCGGCTGCGGGAATGGCAGGCGCGGCGCCTGCGGAGCCTGGTGCGGCACGCGTATGAGACCGTGCCGTTCTACCGGCGGCTGTACGACCAGGCGGGCGTCGTCCCGGCGGCGATCCGCTCGCTCGACGATCTCGAATGTCTGCCGGTGATCACCAAGGCCCAGCTGCAGCGAGAAGTGGAGAGTGATCTGCTCAGCCGCAGCCGCAGCAAGGAGTCGCTGGTGACGGCGCTCACCAGCGGGTCGACCGGGCGGCCGTTCCGGACCTACCGCGATGCCTGGCTGGAGCGCTGGCGCGCCGGCTACCTGCTGCGCGCCCTGGCGACGGCCGGCTACCGGCTCGGCGATCGGCTGATGATCGTGGTCGAGCGCCCCGAGCGCCCGGGCACCGGCTGGACCCGCTGGCGCAAGCTGACCTTCCACGACCGGCCGGACTATGTCCTGGCCGAGATCAACCGGCTGCGCCCGAGCATCGTCTACGGCTACGTCTCGGCGCTGCGTCAGGTCGTACGCCTGGCCCGGGAGCAGAATCTGCCCGTCCACCGGCCGCGCGCCGTGGTCACCGTCTCCGAGACGCTGGACCCGGTGACCAGGCAGCAGCTCGCCGACGGCTTCGGCGCGCCCGTGTTCGACATCTATGGCAGCATCGAGATGGGCGTGATCGCCTGGGAATGCGAAGCCCACGACGGCTATCACGTGGCCGAGGACTCGGTGCTGGTGGAGACCTTGCCCGCCGACGGCGGCGGCGAGCGTCTCGTGCTGACCAACCTGCACAACGAGGCGATGCCCCTGATCCGGTACGACCAGTCCGACCTCGTCAAGGTCGGGACCGGAGGGATCTGCCCGTGCGGACGCCGGTTTCGACGGCTCGAGGCGATCCAGGGGCGGGTCATGGACGCCATCCTGCGGCCGGACGGCAGCCACATCCCCCCTTTCGCCGTGACCGCCGCCATCCGCGAGATCCCTGGCGTGCGCCGGTTCCAGATCGTGCAGGAGCGGGCAGACCGCCTCACGGTCCGGATCGAGGGCGCCCGGCCGCTCGGCGACGATCTTTCGCGCCAGCTGGAGCACGAGCTGCGCCCGGTGCTCGGCCCGGCGATCGGAATCGGGATCGAACCCGTGCCGACGTTGGAGCCGCCGCCGGGCGTCAAATTCCGCTTGATCGAGAGCCGAATCCCCCGCGCCGCCTGAGGCTCCGGCAGGCCGAAGGCGTCGCGGCGGGGACGGATGACGCCGCCTAGCTCGTGACCTTCCGCAGCATCGGCCCAAGTGGCGCGCCGGCGAACAGATGGACATGAAGGTGCGGCACCTCCTGATGGGCGGCGGCACCGATGTTGGAGAGCATCCGGTAGCCGCCCTCCTCCAGCCCCAGATCGCGCGCGACCTTGCCGACGGCACGAAAGAACCCGACGAGCTCCTCGTCGCTGGCCTTTGCCGTGAAGTCCGCCATCGAGACGTAGGATCCCCTGGGGATCACGAGCACGTGGACCGGCGCCAGCGGGTTGATGTCGTGGAAAGCCAGCGACCACTCGTCCTCATATACCTTCCGGCACGGGATCTCGCCGCGCAGGATGCGGGCGAACACGTTCTGGGGGTCATAGGACATGGCGTTCTCCGAGGGGGTCGGGCTGCAGCTTCAATCGGCCGGCCAGCCGCCTTGTCAAGCCGGGGACGGCCTGTCAAACAGCCTGCCGGCCAAACGGGGGTAAGGCATGTCGCTCGCCGTCGCGATCCAGATGGACCCGCTCGAGACCGTCGACATCGATGCGGACAGCAGCTTCGCGCTGGCGCTGGAGGCCCAGGCTCGCGGCCATGGCCTCTACCATTATCTGCCACGGCAGCTGACCTATCGCCAAGGACGTATCGTGGCCTCGGCGCGACCGTTCCAGCTCCGTCGCGAGCGGGGCAACCATGTCAGCTTCGGGGCGCCGGAGACGATCGACCTCGCCACCATGGACGTGGTCCTGATGCGCCAGGACCCGCCATTCAACCTAGCCTACATCTCGGCGACGCACCTGCTCGACCGCATTCACCCGCACACGCTGGTGGTCAACGACCCGCACCATGTCAGGAACGCGCCCGAGAAGCTGTTCGTCACCCAGTTCGCCGAGCTGATGCCACCGACGCTGATCACCAACGACCTCGAGGAGATCAAGGCGTTCCGCCGCGAGCACAAGGACATCATCGTCAAGCCGCTCTACGGCAATGGCGGCGCCGGCGTGTTCCATCTCAGGCCAGAGGACACCAATCTCGGCTCGCTGTTCGAGCTGTTCCAAGCCTTCCTCAACGAGCCCCTGATGGCCCAGCGCTACATCCCGGAGATCCGCAAGGGCGACAAGCGGATCATCCTGATCGACGGCAGGGCTGCTGGGGCGCTCAACCGCGTGCCTGCCGCCGAGGAGACGCGCGCCAACCTGCATGTCGGCGGCCGGGCCGAGAAGGCGCCGCTGACCAAGCGCGATCACGAGATCTGCGAGATGATCGGGCCGACCTTGCGCGAGCGCGGCCTGATCTTCGTCGGCATCGACGTGATCGGCGACTGGCTGACCGAGATCAACGTCACCTCGCCGACCGGCCTGCAGGAGATCGACCGCTTCGACGGCGTCAATCTGGAAGGTCAGATCTGGGACGCGATCGAGGGCCGCATCAACCGCCGGCCGGAGCACGCGCTGCCGACCTGACGGCTCAGGCCGGCATCTCCAGCACCACCCGGAACCGCGCCTCGCCGCTCATCATGCGGGCATAGGCCTCGGCGGCGCGCTCCAGCGGGTAGCGCTCGATCATCGGCCGCACGCCGCCGAGCGCGCTGAAGGCGAGCGTGTCCTCGGAGTCGGCGGCCACGCCGGAAGGCCAGCCCTGGACCGAGCGGCGCCCACCGATCAGCTGGAGCGGCGAGACCTCGATCGGCTCGGCGCTGGCGCCGACCACCAGGAGCTTGCCGTTCACTGCCAGGCCGTCGATCACGGCGCTCATCGCCTTGGCGCTGGTGACGGTGGCGAGGATCAGCGCGGCGCCGCCCATCGCGGTCAGCCGCTCGGCCACGTTCTCGGCCCGGCTGTCGATATATTCATGGGCGCCCAGCTTGCGGGCGAGTTCGGCCTTGTCCGTGCCGCGGGCGATCGCGACCGTGCGATAGCCCATCCGTGCCGCGAACTGCACCGCGAGGTGCCCGAGCCCGCCGATGCCCAGGATGCCGACGAGATCGCCGGCCTGCGCGCCGCCATGGCGCAGCGCGTTGAAGGTGGTGATGCCCGCGCAGAGCAGCGGGCCGGCGTCGACAGCCGAAAGCTCGTCGGGAATGGCGGCGAGCGCCTGAACCGGGGCGATCATGTGCTCGGCGTAGCCGCCATCGTAGCTGATGCCGGGAATCCGGCCGGTGCGGCAGGTGAGGAAGTCGCCGCGGCGGCAGCGATCGCAATGACCGCAATGACCGCCATACCAGCCGACGCCGACCCGCTGACCAACCTGCCACGGCACCGCGTCCTCGCCCAGCGCATCGATCACGCCGGCGATCTCGTGGCCTGGGACGCGCGGATAGGCGATGCCGGGGAACAGTCCCTCGACGGTGAACGCATCGCTGTGGCAGATCCCGCAGGCCTGGACACGGACCCGCGCCTCGCCGCGGCCGGGCTCCGGCACGGGACGCTCGACCAGCTCGAGAGCGCCTTTGGGGCTCGCCACCTGCACCACGCGCATGGTCGCCATTGGGCCGTCCTCCTCGCCTGAAGCCATGGCCGCAGCGACGCGGCTACGGCACAGCGGAAGAGTATAGATCGGCCACCCTGACCGGAAAGCCGGCAGGACGCAGGTCGTCGGCGCCTGACTTTCTCTCAACTGTGGCACATGTCACTGCCGCGCCTGACCATCAATCTCGCGTTCCTCGGCGTGCAGATCGACGTCAAGAAGACCTGCTGAGGGCCGCGAACGCGCTTCGGGGTGGAACGGAGCTGCCGTCCCGCCCCGCCAGCCCGCCACACGCAGGGGCCTAGAGGATGAAGTCCTGGGCGTCGAACTGCGGCGCGATCCCGACATAGATCTCCATGTCGGCCTGCAGGTCGCCGTCGTTGCTGATCTGGACCAGCTTGGCACCGTTGCCCTGGTCGACCACGCGGACCTGCCCCGACGCGGAGAAGGCCGCGTTGCCGATGAAGGTGAAGGCCTGATTGCCGCTCTGGCCGGTCTTGGCGTCGATCGCCGAGAGGTCGATCCTGTCGCCCTCGCTGCGGAACAGGTCGACCACGAAATCCCGGTTGGCACCGACCGCGCTGTCGGAGATGCTCTCGAACCGGAACGTGTCCCTGCCGCCGAGGCCGTGCATGGTGTCCTTGCCGGCGCCGCCGACGAACAGCTCGACCTGATCGGGCCCACCGGAGCCGAACAGCGTGTCGTTGCCGGCGCCGCCATACATCTTGTTGTTGCCGGCGCCGCCGTAGAGCTCGTCATTGCCCTTGTCGCCGTAGAGCTCGTCGTCGCCATCGTCGCCGTAGAGGAAGTCGGCGCCGTCGCCGCCATAGACCTTGTCGTTGCCGGCGAGCCCCTTGATCGTGTCGCCGCCACCCAGACCCTTCAGGACATTGGCGTCGTCAGTGCCCTCGATGTGGTCGGCTTTCGTCGAGCCTTCCGCATTCTCGATCGAGTCGAGGACGTTGGTCACGACACCGTTGAACCCGCTGTCGAACGCCTCATTGTCCCATAGATACACGGTCATGCCGACATTGGTGTCGAAGTAGGACACGGTGTCGTTGCCGTCGCCGCCCCGGACCATCGTGCCGAGGCCAACGCCGGGCGCCAGGAAGTCGTCGCCCTCCAGGCCGGACAGCTCGACGTCGTCGCCGGCCTCGCCATAGAGCTTGTCGTTGCCGGCCCCGCCGAACAGCGTGTCGGCTCCGCCGCGGCCCCAGATCGTGTCGTTGCCGCCATTGCCGTTGGCGAACTCGGCTCCGTCGCCGAGCTTGATCGTGTCGACCTTCATCGAGCCGTCGACGTTCTCGACGCTGATCAGCGTGTCGTTGCCCTCGCCCTTGGCGGTGCCTGCGAGAAGGTCGACCGTCACTCCCTTTGCCGAGCCGGTGTAGACGACGAAGTCGTTGCCGGCGCCGCCATCGAGGACGTCGTTGCCGCCCTTGCCGATCAGGAAGTCGTTGCCGCCGCGACCCTCGAGGTGATCGGCGTTCTTGGTGCCGGTGAGGGTATTGCCGTCGTCATTGTCGATGATGTGCGCCATTTCCGGTCTCCTTGCCTCCGCCGCCACTCCGGGCTTCGGCGGGTTGGAGATCTGGTAAGGCGCACTGGTTTCACCGGTGTCGCTCAACCCCGACGGTTTGTTTCGATGGTCTCATCGTCGGGCGAGCCACCCGGGTCCGGGTTTCAGCTCCCGGGTGTTCGCGACCTTCTGCTCAGCCTTGCATGGTCAGCTGATAGGAATGGGGCAGCCAGCGGTAGCCGCTCCCCTGACGCTCCACATAGCCGAGCGAGGGGAACGGCATGTGGAACCCGCTCACCGCGATCCGCTCGGTCGCGAGCAGGTCGAGGATGCGGGCGCGTGTGACCGCCGCCTGCGCCGGATCGGTGTCGAACACGGTATGCCAGTCGGGCCGGGCCAGCGAGGCGACCTGATGGTGGCAGCAATCGGCGAGGAAGAAGAGCTGCTCCCCCTCGCTCTCGATCCGGAAGCAGAGATGACCGGGCGTGTGGCCGAAGGCCTCGACCGCCCGCATCCCGGGCGCCACCTCCGAATCGTCGCGCAGGAAGGTGATGCGCTCGGCGAACGGCACGACGTTCTCGTGAAACAGCGCGGCGAACTGCTCCAGGCCGCTACCCTGCCCGCCCCGCTTGGCCCAGAAGTCATACTCGGTCTCGCCGATCGCGTAGCGTGCGTTCGGAAACAGTGGCCGGCCGTTCTCGATCATGCCGCCGATATGGTCGGGGTGCCCGTGCGACAGGACCACGAGGTCGAACGCCTCGGGCGCGAAGCCCGCCGGCGCGAGCTGGTCGACGAGCCAGCCCCCGTGAGGGCGCGGCACGAAGCCCTTGGCCCCGTTGCCGGTGTCGAACAGGATCAGCTGGCTGCCGGTATTGACCACCATCGGCGTGAAGCCGGGCTGGTACTTGTTGGTCGGCAGGAGATTGTCCCGCATCAGGCGGTCGACCTCGGCCTGCGAGGAATTGCCGCCGATCACCGGCCAGGGCCCGTCGATGGCGGCGTCGGCGTCCAGGATCATCGTGATCTCGTAGCCGCCGAGCTCGAAGCGGTAGTGGCGCGGCTGCGACGGCCCGAGCTTCGGCGCAGCCGCCAACGCGTCGCCGGCACCGAGAGCCAGGGCGGCACCGCCGGCGACCGCCGTCCCCAGCGCCTGCCGGCGCGTCCAGCGTGGCTCGAGCGAACTCATCGACATTCTCCCTGATCGTCTGGGCGCGCGTTGCGCTCGGCCCGTCGGTCAACCTCCGGCCCGGATGACATTCCTCGGACCGCGAGCCATAGCTTAGCTGCGACCAGGGAGGGGAACTTGAACGAACGTGCTGCGAGCGAGGACTCCGTTCTGCGGCCGATCTGGCACATGGATGCCGGCAAGGCGCTGTTCGCAGGGCCGCTGCACCACAATCGCGGTCACGCCCACAGTGTCCCGGTCTATCTGGCCGGGCTCTACGGCCGCTTCCGGCTGCGCGTGGGTCACGGCGACTGGCATTCCTGTCGCAATGCCGTGGTGCCGGCCGGCATCACGTACGAGTTCGACATGGAGGGTGCGCCGCTCGCCGTCTTCTATCTCGAGCCCGGGACGGCGCACGCGAAGGCGCTCGCGCCGCTCGTACGCGGCGGCTTCGAGGAGAACGGCGCCCTGCTGGGTCTCGCCGGCGAGGTCGGGCCGTTGCGCGAAATCTTCGAGGACAGGACGGGCCCGGACTGGGCCGAGGGCGCGCTGGACGAGCTCTTGCGGTTCTCGTTCCGCCGCGCGCCAGTCAGCACCGATGCCCGGATCTGGCGCGTGCTGCAGCAGCTCTATGGTTCCTACCGCGACCTCGCGCCCGTGGCTCAGGTCGCGGCCGAGATCGGCCTCTCCGGATCCCGCTTCCAGCACCTCTTCACCGAATCGGTCGGGGTGCCGTTCCGCCGCTTTCGCGGCTGGTGCCGAATGCGGGTCGCCATCCAGGAGATCCTGGACGGCAGCAACTTCACGGCTGCGGCCCACGCCGCGGGCTTCGCCGACCAGCCGCATTTCGCGCGTGAGTTCCGGCGCACCTTCGGTGCACCCGCCTCGCCGAGCCTGGCCTCGGTCCGCCCCCGGACGAAGCGTCCGGCGAGGTGAGCACGTCGCCCGAGGCGGCGAGCTCAGATCTCGACCGGGATCTCGTGGATGTGGACGTCGTGCGCGGAGTAGCGCGTCAGCACCGCCATCGCCTTGCGCTCGTCATCCTCGGTCGGGGTCTGCACCCAGAGCAGGATGCCGCCGCGGTCGAGCTGCTCCTGCAGCCAGTCGGCGTGGCGACGGTCCATCCAGTGCGCGAACACGGTGCCCAGCAGGGCACCCGCCACCGCCGTGCCGACGACCGCTGCCGCGACGGCGCCGGCCGTGGCCACCACCGTTCCGGCCGCGATCACCGTCGGCAGGATGGTGAGCGAGCCGAGAAGACGGTTCTCGCGCACATCGATGTTCTTGCCGGACACGAACGCGGTGCGGGGTGCCGAGGGATCGTCCTCCATCTCCTCCACGCGCTCATACATGTGGCCAAGGGTCTGCTCGACGGTGTCGTGTCCGGCCAAAAGACTGATCTGGTCCTCGTCAAACCCGGCGGCGCGCAGATCGTCCACGGCGGACTCCAGGCTCGAGACGTCGTTGAACACCGCCACCGCCTCGCGCACCTTCGCCGTGCCGGAGGTCTCCGCCATTACCGCTTCCCATCGCCATGGACGAACCGGCGCGAACCTAGGGAGCGCGGACGCCCGTAGCAAGGCGGCTGCGTCAGCCCACCACCGCCTCGGCCTCGATCTCGACCTCGTAGGCGCCGACCAGCTGCGCCTCGACCAGGGTGTTCGCCGGGCGGATCTGGCCGAACCGGCGGCCATGGGCGCGCGCGACCGGCTCCCATCGGCTCGCGTCGCGGACATAGATGCGCGTGCGCACCACGTCCTCGAGCGAGCCGCCGAGCGCCGCGAGGCTGGCCGCGATCTTGTCCAGCACATAGACGGTCTGGGCGTAGGGATCGCCCGGGCACACCACCTCGCCGCTGCCGTGGGTGGCGGTAGTGCCGCTGACCAGGATCCGGTCGCCGGCCCGCACCGCCCGGCTGTAGCCGGCAATCGGCTCCCACTCGCTGCCCGTGTCCACGCGCAGGCGCCCGGGGCGGCCCGGTACCGGGGCGGCAGAATAGACGCTCGGCAGCGAGGCGAGATGGTGGCTGAGGTCGCCCGACGCGGTGAGGAAGGGCGGGCGGCGATACTCGTCGCCGCAGTCGCCCGGGATGCGCCGGGTCCGCGCCAACGCGGCGTCGATCCGCGTCCGATCCTCCGCGTCGAGCGCGAACGAGAACAGGCGGAGATTGTCGGCCCGGTGCTCGCGCTCGCCGAGGCGCGCGCCGACGATCACCGCCGCCACCGCCGGCTGCTCCAGCACCCAGCGCGTGGCGACGTTCGCCACCGAGACGCCGTGGCGCCGCGCAACCTCGGCCAGCGCCCCCAACACCGTCTGCAGGGCGTCCCAGCCGCCGATCGCCTCGATGAAGCGGTGATATTTCATCTTGCTCCAGTCGCCGATCCGGTCGGGTTCGGGCCGCCCGACCCAGCGATCGCTGAGAAAGCCCCCGGCGAGCGTGCCGTAGGCGAGCAGGCCGAGGCCCCGCTCCAGGCAGAACGCGCTCATCTCCCCGCCGGCGCGCCGGTCGAGCAGCGAGAAGCAGACCTGGTTGGTCGCCACCGGCAGACCGTGGCCGACCAGCAGCCGGAGATGGTCGGTGTCGAAATTGGTCAGGCCGAGCTGGCCGATGCTGCCGTCCGCGCGTAGCGCCGCGAGCTCCCGCATGGCGTCGAGATAGCCGGGATGCTCGTAGGTCCACCAATGCAGCTGCAACAGGTCGATGTGGTCGACTCCGAGCCGCTCCAGGCTGCGGCCGACCCCGGCGCGCACGGTCTCGCGCGTCATCGGCCCCGGCTCCGGGCACCATTTGGTCAGCACGGTCGGGCGGGCCACCCCCGGCTGCAGATGGCGCAGGAGGTGCCCCGTGATGTCCTCCGCACTGCCATAGTGATCGGCCATGTCGAAGGTGTCGAAGCCGGCCCGGGCATAATCGAGCAGTGCCGCCGCGGCCTCGGCCGGATCGAGCGGGCCCCGGTCACGCTCCATGTCCGCGACCTGCCACAGGCCGGTGATCACGCGACTGACGTTCAGACCGGGTGCGACCTGCCGTCGTTCGGGAGCGGTCATATTCTCTCCTCGGCGGTGGCGATGGCGCCGAGCGGCACCGGACGGACCGGCGGCCGCGGCGCGAGGAAGGCGAACTCGTCCAGGCCGCGTCCGATGCGCTCGTGCAGCAGCTCCGCGAGCAGCGGGCCGCAATAGCGCCCCTGACACCGCCCCATGCCGGCGCGCGTGGCACGCTTGACCGCCGCGAGCGAGCCGGCCCCCGCCGACAGCGCCGCCTCGATCGCCGCCAGCTCGACCTCCTCGCACCGGCACACCGTCGTGCCGGCCCCGGCGAGCGCGAGCCTCGCCCGGGGTGCCGCGAACATCGCCCAGAGCGCGACCTGGAACCGTCGCTGGCGCGCCAGCGCGCGGTTCAGGTGCGGATCGGGTGGCCGGCCGACCGCCGCTGCTCCGGCGATCGCTCCCTCGACCTCGGCGGCGTGGGCGCCGCCCAATCCGCAGCAGTCGCCGACGGCGAGCACCTCAGGCACGGTGGTACGGCACAGCCCGTCGCGCTCGGTGACCAGATGCCCGCGCGCCGGGTCGTAGCGGTGCCGGCAGCCGAGCAGGCGCAGCAGCTCGTTGGCCGGCAGAAAGCCATAGCCCATGGCCACCGTGTCGACCTGCCAGACCGAACCGTCGTCCAGCCGCGCGCTCAGCCCGTCGCCTGCCGCGGCCACCTCGGCGAGGCAGGTGCCCCAGCGCATGGCCGTCCGGTTGCGGGCGAGATAGCCGACCCCCTTGGCGGTAAGCCCGGGCGAGGCAGCGGCCATTGCCGCGAGCTGGCCGAGCGATCCGATCCTGGGGCGCGGCGCGGCTTCCGCGACCGCCACGACCTCGGCACCCGCCCGGCGCAGCTCGCCGGCCACCTGCAGGTTCAACGGGCCGTTGCCCGCGACGAGCACCCGGCGCCCGGCCACCACGCCGTAGCTGCGCAGCAGGGTCTGCGCGGCGCCGACCGTGATCACGCCCGGCAGCGTCCAGCCGGGCACCGGCAGCGGCCGCTCGAAGGCGCCGGTGGCAACCACCAGCCGCCGCGGTCGGAACGACCGTACCCCCTGCTCGCCGAACACCTCGACCTGCAAAGGGAGCGAGGCGCTCCACGCGGTCCCGGCGACGAAGCGGACGCCGGCGGCCCGGGCGCGCGCGATCAGCCTGCGGCCGCCGGCGAACTGCGCGTCGTCCCAGGGCGGGTCGCCGGCCGGCTGCTTGTAGAACTGTCCGCCGGGATTGGGCCGCTCGTCGACCAGCACCACCTCCACACCCGCCTCGGCGGCGGCTGCGGCCGCGGTCAGCCCGCCGGCACCGGCTCCCAGCACCAGGATCTCCACCCGCTCCGGCTCGCGGGCGCCCGCAGCGCCGTTCCCATCGGCCACCAGGCTCGGCAGCGGAACCTGGCTGCGGACCTCGTGCGGCCCGCTGATCTTCGCCATGCAGGCGCGCTGGTTCGGCCGGCCGTCGATCGTGACCAGGCAGTCCTGGCACGCCCCCATGCCGCAGAACAGTCCGCGCGGCGCGCCGTGTCGGGTGGTCCGCCAGGCCCGGATACCGGCCGCGGTCAGCGCGGCGGCGACGGTCTGGCCCGGCTGGCTCGCGACCGGTCGGCCATCGAACCGGATCACTCGGCCCCCTGCCGCGCCCGGAGCAGCGCCATCACCAGCCGGTCACGCCACGCGACGCGATCCGCCCAGCCCTCGAGCGGCAGCGCCGCCCGGCGCTGGGCGACCACCTCGGCCACCAGCTCGGGCGTCCACGGATCGTGCTGGCCTCGCTCGGCTCCCATGCGGGCGTAGGACGGCCCCATCCGCTCGGCATGGGCGGCAATGCCGCCGCGGCTGTTGAGGTCCACGGTCTCGAACGGCCCGATCGTCGCCCAGCGCAGGCCGAGCCCGTCGCGCACGATGCGGTCGATGTCGGCCACCGACGCCACCCCGTCGCGGACCAGGCAGTAGGCCTCGCGCAGCACCGCCCCCTGCAGCCGGTTGAAGACGAAGCCCTCGACCTCCTTGGCCACCCGGATCGGGGCGATGTCCACGGACCGCAGCAGCGCCTCGGTGCGCTCGACGGCCTCCGGGGCGGTGAACGGTGCCGGCACCACCTCCGCCACCCGCAGCAGGAAGGGCGGGTTGCCGGGATGCACGACCAGGCAGCGGGCACGGCCCGGCAGCTCGGCGGCGAACCGCGAGACCGGCATGAAGGAGGAGGAGCTGGCGATCGGACAGTCGGTCGGGGCCGATGAATCGAGCTCGGCGAACAGGTGCCGCTTGAGCTCCAGGTCCTCCGGCGCGCACTCCTGCACGTGAACCGCGCCGCGAACCGCCGGCGCGAGCTCCGGCACGGCCGCCACCCGCGCGATCACCTGCACCGACGCCTCCGCACACAGTCCGCAGGCGCGCAGATCCTCCACACGGGTCGCGATCTCCTGCGGAGCGGCACCCAGGCGTGCGGCGGAAGGGTCGAACAGCCGCACCGCATGCCCAGCCATGGCGAACACGATCGCCCAGCCGACGCCGATGCTCCCGGCACCGACGATCGCTACCGCAGCGGGTTGCTGCACCTCAGACATTCACGTTCGCGTGTGATCCGAAACCATCAGATGACGCATGGTGCCGCTTGTCGGTCACTTGGCGGCCGACCCTAGGAAGGCCTCCGCCGGCGCGTCAATGCGGTTTCGGCCGGGTCTCCTGAGGCATTGGACGGGGAACAGGATGCACGACCTCACCGGCAGGACCGTCCTGCTGACCGGCGCGTCCAAGGGCATCGGGGCGGCCACCGCCGCGGCTCTGGGCCGGTCCGGGGCCCATCTGGTGGCCCATTTCGGCGCGGATCGCGCCGGAGCCGAGGCCGCGGTGGCGGAGCTGCCGGCCGAGCGCGTGCTTCTCGTTCAGGCCGATCTCGGCCAGACGGCGGAGGTCGACCGGCTCTGGCGCGAGGCGCTGGCCTGGCGCGGGCGGATCGACGTCCTGATCAACAATGCCGCGGTGATGCGGATCGGCGGCGGGATCGAGGCCGACGACGCCGAGTGGGACGCGGTCTGGGACGAGGCGCTGCGCGTCAACGTCCTCGCCCCGACCCGGCTGATGCGTCACGCCGTCCGCCACTGTGTCGATGCCGGCGGCGGCATCCTGGTCACCGTCTCGAGCTGGGCCGCCCAGCGCGGCCCGGGCAATTCCGACCTGCTCGCCTACGCGACCTCCAAGGGTGCCGTGCTGTCCGCCACCAAGACCATCGCCCGCCACTACGCCAGGGACGGCGTGTTCGCCTATATCGTGGCGCCCGGCGTGGTGCGGACCCGCCTGTCGGAGGTCGCGGCGGCGGCAGTCGGCGGCGAGGCCGTGGTCAGCGCGTCCCTGGCCATGGGCGAGTGGGTGCCACCAAGCGAGGTCGCCGACCTGATCGCCTGGCTCGCCACCGGCACCTGCCGCCACCTCACCGGCGCCACCCTCGACGTGAACGGGGCGAGCTATCTGCGTTAGCCGGCTACTCCTCCAGGACCGCCGCCCGCCGCTCGAGATAGAAGGCGAACTTGTCCGGCAGCACCTGCCACGGCCGCTCCATGCCCAGCTCGCAGGCGGCGTGGTAGGGCCAGTTGGGATCGGCCATCAGCTCACGCCCAAGCGCGATCAGGTCGGCCTTGCCGCTGGCCAGCACCGATTCGGCCAGCACCGGCGAGATGATCGCACCCACCGCCATGGTCGCGATCTCGGCATCGTGGCGGACGGCCTCGGCGTAGGGCACCTGGTAACCCTGCCGGATCTTGCGTGTCGCCAGGGTCGCCGGCCCGGACACGCCCCCCGAGGAGCAGTCGATCACGTCGATCCCGCGCTCCTTGAGCGCCTTGGCCAGCGCCACCGTGTCCTCGATCGTCACCCCGCCCTCGACACCGTCGACGGCCGAGACGCGATAGAACAGCGGCAGCTCGGCCGGCCAGGCGGCGCGCACCGCCTCGGCGACCAGCAGCGGCACGTGCATCCGCCGCTCCAGGCTGCCGCCGAACTCGTCCTCGCGCCGGTTGGGGATCGGCGAGAAGAAGGAATGCAGTAGATAGCCGTGCGCGCCGTGGATCTCGACCATGGCGAAGCCGGCCCGGCGGGCGCGCAGGGTGGCCGCGCGGAACGCTTCGACGATCTCATCGATCTCGACGGCACTCAGCACGTGCGGGACGGGATAGCCCTCGCGCTCGGGCAGAGCACTGGGCCCGACGGTCTGCCATGCCGGGTCCGGCCCGCCCAGCGCCAGCGGCTGGTTGCCCTCCCACGGCCGCGACTGGCTGGCGCGACGGCCGGCATGGCCGAGCTGGATCGCCGGGGTCACGCCGTGCGCGCGGTACATGGACGCGATCCGTGCCATGCCCTCGATCTGGCCGTCCTCCCACAGGCCGGTGCAGCCGTGGGTGATGCGCCCGTCGCGGGTCACCGCCGTCGCCTCGACGAAAGCCGCACCGAAGCCGCCCAGCGCGAAGCGGGCATGATGCGCGAGATGCCAGTCCTGGACCGCCCCCTGGACGGCCGAATACTGGCACATCGGCGACGCCACGATGCGGTTGCGCAGCTCGAGGCCGCGCAGCCGCAGGGGCGTGAACAGCTGCGGGGTCACGTCCTACTCGGCCGCCTGCAACCGTGGCCCGTCGAGCTCGCTCATCAGCGCGTCGAGCTCGCCCATGAGCTTGGTCAGCTTCGCCACCCGCTCCTCGCCCTCGCGGCCGAGCGCCCTGAACGTGGTGAGCGGCGCACGCACGTCGCCGACCGGATGGCCGGCCGCGGCGGCCAGCGCCTTGGAGTAGCACTGGTGACCGTAGGTGGGGTGGCCCTCGTTGATGATCACCTGCATGTGGTCGATCAGCCGCTGGATCCGCTTGGCGTCCTCCAGCCGGCCCTCGGTGATGAAGTCGCAGATGCGGTGCGAGGCGCGCGGGATGTAGTTGCCGTAGGGATTGACGTAGCCGACCGCCCCCATGAGGTAGGATTCCACGATCCGCTCGCCGGCGAAGACGTTCATCACGCCCTCGGTCTCCTCGATGATGTCGTAGACCCGGGCGATGTCCTGGCTCGCCTCCTTGATGTAGCGGATCTGCTCGAAGGCGCGCGTCAGCCGGCCCACCAGCTTCGCCGACATGTCGACGTTGGAGGTGAACGGGTTGTTGTAGAGCATGATCGGCAGCGAGACCGCCTCGCAGATCGCCTGATAGTAGCCGAAGATCTCGTCCTCGGTCGGCGTGTAGTAGTAGGGCGGGACGATCATCAGGCCGTCCGCACCCAGCTCCTCGGCCTCGCGGCTGTAGCGTACCGCGTTGGGCGTGTAGGCGTTCATGGTGCCGACCATCACGGGGATGCGCCCGGCCACGTGCTTGACCGTCGCGTCGACGAACTCCCGCCGCTCCTCGTCGCTGACGGTGAGGAACTCACCCGTGGTACCGAGAATGATGATCCCCGGCACGCCCTCGGCGAGCTGCCAGTCGACGAACCGGCGCCAGGCGGCGAGGTCGATCGCCTTGCCGTCCTCGGTGAAGGGTGTGATCGTGACGGTGTAGCTGCCGCGGAACTGCCGTGCCATGACCTCGTATCTCCCCAACGCCTCGCGCGGGCGGCACGATAGGTTCGCAACGCCGGTCCGGCAAACCGAAACCCCGGCGTGACCCGCGCCGACATCCTCGTGATCGGCGGCGGCCTCGCCGGCACCGCTGTCGCCTACTATCTGGCGCGCGGCGATGCCGAGGTGCTGCTGATCGAACGTAGCGAGATCAACGCGGCCGCCTCGGGCGCCAATTCCGGCAGCATCCACGCCCAGATCCCGCTCGAGCCCTTCCTCGAGCAAGGTGAGGCGTGGACCCGCGGCTTCGCGCCGACCATCCCGTTGATGATGGAGTCGATCCGGCTTTGGGGCGGCCTGGAGGCCGAGCTGGGCGCAGACCTCGAGATCGCCCTGCCCGGCGGCCTGATGGTGGCCGAGGACGAGCGTCAGCTCCGCATCCTCGAGCGCAAGGCCGCCGTCGAGCGGACCCACGGCCTGCCGGTCGAGATCCTGGGCGCGGCCGACCTCCGCAAGATCGCACCCTATCTGGTCCCCGACCTCGCCGGGGCCGCGTTCTGCCCGATCGAGGGCAAGGCCAACCCGCAAAAGGCGGCGCCGGCCTTCGCCCGGGCCGCGCAAGGGCTCGGCGCTCGGCTGATGTGCGGCGTCACCCTGATCGCCCTGAGCAGCGAGGCCAGCGGCTTCGTGGCCGCCACCAGCGCCGGTCCGATTGCCGCCCGCCGCGTCGTCAACTGCGCCGGGGCGGACGCGGCGGCGGTGGCGGCGATGGTCGGGGTCGAGCTGCCGCTGCAGGGCTTTCCGATCCAGGTCAACGTCACCGAGCCCGTCGCACCCTTGGTGCACCACCTCGTCTACTCGGCCGGGCGCCGCCTGACGCTCAAGCAGGCCCGCTCTGGCGGGCTCCTGATCGGCGGCGGCTATCCGGCGCGGCTGGATGCCGCCGGCCGGCCGGTCGTCGATTCCGACCAGGTCCGGGCCAATCTCGCGGCAGCCGTCCGCACCGTCCCGGCGCTGGCCCAGGCGCAGCTCCTGCGCAGCTGGGCCGCGATCGTCAACGGCACGGAGGACTGGCGCCCGATCCTGGGCGAGGTGCCCCGGGTCCCCGGCTTCTGGCTCAGCCTGTTCCCCTGGCTCGGCTTCAGCGCCGGGCCGGTCGCCGCGAGGTCGGTGGCGGAGGCGATCCTGGGGCGCAAGCCGGACGTGGACATTTCCGGCTTCGCGCCCTGACGGTCAGAGCCGCGCGACCAACGCCGCGAGCTGGTCGGCGCACTGCCCCCAGCCCTGATGGAAGCCCATCTGCTCGTGCGCCTCGCGGTCCGCGACCGTCCAGTGCAGCGCGCGGGCGGTGTAGCGCGTCCCGGCGCCTTCATCGGTGAAGGTGATGATCGCGGTCATGAACGGCTTGGTCGACGGCTCCCAGGCGGAGACGAAGGCGTCGGTGAACACCAGCCGCTCGTTCTCCACCACGTCGAGATAGATGCCCGGATTCGGCCAGTCCTTGCCTTCGGGATCACGCATGACGAAATGGCAGCGGCCGCCGGGCCGCAGGTCCAGCTCCACCAACGGCGTCGTGAAGGGCAGGGGCGCGAACCATTGCTTGAGCAGCTCGGGCTCGGTCCAGGCCCGCCAGAGCTTGGCGCGCGGCGCTGCGATCAGGCGGGTCAGCACCAGCTCGCGCTCGGCGATCGGGGCGGCATCGGTCATCTCGGATCTCCCTCGGTCTCGTTCCAACGACGAAGGGGCACGGTCGGTATCGACATGCTTGCGTCGTGATTCCGGTCCGGCCATTCCGGTCCGGAGTAACCTGCACGCGAGGGAAGGCATGAGCCCGAGGCGAATCGTGATCACGGGCGCATCGGGCGGCATCGGTCGCGTCGTCGCCCGGAGCTTCATCGAGGCGGGGGCGATCGTCGCCAATCTCGACCTGCAGCCGGGCGCCGAGGCGAGCGCCCTGTGCGGACCCGGGCTGCACACCATCCGCGCCGATCTGGGCGAACCCGCCGCGATCGCGGCTGCGTTCGCCGCGGTGGACGAGCTGTTCGAGAGCGAGGCGCCCGAGGTGCTGGTCTGCTGCGCGGCGGCCAGCACGGCGAGCCACTTCCTCGACCTGCCGCTGTCCGACCTCGACCGGCTCTTCGCCGTCAACGTCCGCGGCACCTTCCTCGCCTGCCAGGCGGCGGCCCGGCGGATGAAGGCAGCCGGCGGGGGCAGGATCGTGGTGATCACCTCGGTCGCCGCGGAGCAGGCCTGGGCGGGCGAGATGGTCTACTGCGCCACCAAGGCCGCGCAGCGCTCCCTGGTCCAGGGCATGGCGATCGAGCTGGCGCCGTTCGGCATCCTGGTCAACGCCGTATCGCCCGGCATCGTCGAGCACCGCAGCGCCAGCATGGCGCGCACGCGCGACGACGCCGAGGTGCATCGCCACGACCTGGAGCGCACGCCCATGGGGCGGTTCAACACACCGGAGGAGGTGGCCGCGGCCGTGCGTTTCCTCGCCGCCGCCGAGGGCGTCACCGGCCAGACGCTGCGCGTCGACAACGGCTTTCTCGCGGCGGGGCTCGCCTATTTCGGCCAGGCGCGCGAGCGGGTCCTCGCGGCTCAGGATGCGTCGGCGGGACACTCCTTGGGAAAGTCGGCGTAGGATTCGGGAAAGCGGCGCGACCACTCGACCAGCGCGATGCGGCCCGGATCGATGCGATTGACGAACTCCCACACCTTGCGCCCGTCCGCCGTGATCTCGAACACCCGACCACCCCAGCTCTCCGTGATCAGGATGTTGCCGTTAGGCTGGTACTGATGCTGGCCGATCGCCTCGGTGAAGAACGGCTCGGCCAGCGTCCCCTCGAACACCGTCTCGGTGCGCCCGGTCGCCGGGTCGAGTTGCAGGATCCGGCTCGCTCGCGCCGGCACGCCGCGCGCCGCGGCGTCGTGGTTCACCAGATCCCGGTTGTCGTAGACCGAGATCCGGCCGTTGGGCAGGAAGTGCGGGTCGTGCTGGCCGAACCACGGTCCGCGCTGCGCCCACTTGATCAGCCCGGTCCTCGGATCGAGCACGAGGATCGTGCTCGGCACGCGCACCGAGACCAGGAGGTCGCCCGCCGCGAACATGGGAAACGCCGGCGCCAGGGCGCCGGTAAGCGGCTCGACATGGTTCAGGTGCAGCGGGTCCGGGTTCCGCACGGGCGCCGGGTCGTCGCCGTCGGAAAACAGCATCGTCTCCCAGGATGAGCGGTAGATCGCCTCGAGCAGGGAGATCTCCTGCACGATCCGGCCGTCCTCTGGCGAGATCTTGACCAGCGTGTCCTCGACATAGGGCGGAGCCAGGCCCGGAAACCGCTCGTCCGCCTCGGTGTGACGCGCCCGCTTGTGCCCACCCGCCCAGAGATTGCCGTCATCGTCGCGCATGATCGAGTGGTGGGTCTCGTAGTCCAGCCACCAGACGACCCGGTTGCAGCGGTCCAGGCGCACCATCCCCAGCCCGCCGACATTGAAGATCGCATCGCCGTCCGGGAACAGCTCCATCGCGTCGGCGTGCGTGTCCCAATCGTTCGTGGGCGTCAGCTCGGCGGGAAGTGGCGGGATGATCGGGGCCAGGTCGGAGTAGCGCGCGACCCAGCGATGCAGCTCCCTGCCGTCCAGGGAGAACAGGGCCAGACCGACGTCCGTCCCACCCCACAGACCGCTCATCACGGTGACGCCCGGCTGCGCGTCGCCGTCCAGATGCAACGTGACACCCGATCCCGCGGTCGGCGCAGGCCGGATGAACTTGGTGGGCTCGATGCCGAGATAGCTCTTCCAATGCTTGCGCCAGTCGCGCAGCGCCTCCACGCTGGCATCGAGCTGCGGCACCGGCGGCAGACGAAACCAGCCGAGATAGACGCCGCCGAGCACCAGCGCCACGGCAATCCCGGCGAAAAACAACAGCCGGGCGAGACGGTCGACCATCTCGCTCTTCTCCGACTAGGGCCGGGGCGATTCTCCGGTCGCCCGATTGACTCCCGCCTAGTCGGCTATAGCTTCGAAATCAACCGCGATGCGGATCTCGCGCCGCGGGCGCACGATGCTGATCGACTGGGCGTAGATCGGGTGCGCCTTGTAGCGGTCGAGCGCTGCCAGATCGTCGAACTCGCCATAGACCACGAGGTCGATCTCGGCCGACAGGCCATCGCGCTTCAGATTGCGCGAGACCTCCAGACGCCGCGCCTCCGGGATCTCGGCCAGGCGGGACAGGGTGGCCTGCACCAGATCGAGATCGGTCGGATCGCGGACGCTGAACAGGACGACGTGGCGGATCATGCGCGCCGATCCCTCGCCTCGAGCAGCGGGCGCCACAGCCGGAACGGGCCCGCGACCTGCAGCCAGGCGAGCCAGGGATTGAGCGAGGCCATTGTCGCCACGAAGCGGAAGGGATCGAGCAGGCCCACCGCGACGTCCAGATTCGGCGTGCCCCGCAGCGTGACCGCCAGATACTCGGTCCCCTCCTCCGGTGCCGAGCGATGGCGGATCTCGATGTCGAGGCTGGGCAGATGCGCGACGGCGCGTGTCTCGGTCATGGCGCTCCATCCTTGCTGCGTCGCAGCGTAACCCTGCGCCGGTACCCCGTCCAGGCGGGCGGATCAGCGCAGCGCGAACCCGTCGGTCGCATCCAGCAGCGCCGACTGGATGCCCGGCTCGGAGAAAGCATGCCCCGCGCCTTCGACCAGCGTGAACTCGGCCTCGGGCCAGGCGCGGTGCAGGTCCCAGGCGGAGGCCGCGGGCGTGGCGATGTCGTAGCGGCCCTGGACGATGACGCCCGGGATCGAGCGCAGCCGGCCGACGTCGCGCAGGAGCTGGCCGTCCTCGAGCCAGCCGCCATGCACGAAATAATGGTTCTCGATCCGGGCGAAGACGCGGGCGTAATCGTCCGCCCCGAAATGCCGGCTGTAGCCCTCGTTGGGCAGCAGGGTGATCGTCTCCCCCTCCCACAGGCTCCAGGCCCGCGCCGCCTGGAGCTGCACCGCCGGATCGGGGTCGGTCAGGCGGCGTCGGTAGGCGCCGATCAGGTCGTCCTGCTCCTCGGGTGGGATCGGCGCCAGGAACCGCTCCCACTTGTCGGGGAACAGCAGCGAGGCGCCGTGCTGGTAATACCAGAGCAGCTCCCAGCGGCGCAGGAGGAAGATCCCGCGCAGGACCAGCGCGCTCACCCGCTCGGGGTGCGTCTCGGCATAGGTCAGCGCCAGCGTGCTGCCCCAGGAGCCGCCGAACACCAGCCAGCGCTCGACGCCCATCAGCTCGCGCAGCCGCTCGATGTCGGCGACCAGATCCCAGGTGGTGTTGGCGTCCAGGCCGCCGTGCGGCGTGCTGCGGCCGCAGCCGCGCTGGTCGAACAGGAGCACCCGGTACCGCTCCGGGTCGAACAGCCGCCGATGCTCGGCGCTGCAGCCCCCGCCCGGGCCACCGTGCAGGAAGACCGCGGGCCTGCCCCGCGGGCTGCCGCAGATCTCCCAGTAGATCTGGTGGCCATCACCGACCGCGAGCCGGCCCTGCGCATGGGGCTCCTGCGCGGGATAGAGCGATCGGCCGCTCATCGCAGCGCCCTCTGCCCCGTGCGCAGCGTCCAGGCGACGAGCTCCTTCAGAACCTTGCCGGTCGCCTCGTCGAAGGCCGACACCACGGGATCGATGCCGCCACCGGCCGGGACCCAATCCGCCGCCATGGTCTCGCTGCCGACCGGAGTGCGCTGCGGCATCCGCAGCAGCTGCACGTCGACCCGGACCCTGACCGCATCGGCCCCACTGCCGCGGTTGAGCTGAAATGCCCGCAGCTCCGAGCCGAGCAGGAACTCCGGCCGCAGCCGGTCGCGGGTCGTGCCCACCTGACCGATCCTGCCAGAGTTGCGGAACGACTGGACGATCAGCGTCTGCAGCATCGAGGGCGCGCGGTCGATCCAGAAGGCGAGCGCGACATAGTCCACACTGATGCCGGCGGTGACCACGGCGATGCGGTTGGTGTCCAGCGTGCGCTCGGCAGAGGGCTCCGCGACCGCGAGCGACCAGTTCACCGAGGGCAGATCCTCGGCAAAGATGTATTTCGGCGTGACCCGGAATGTGCGCGGCTCGGGCCCGAGGCCGGGGAGTGCCGGAATGCAGCCGCCCAGGCCCAGCGTCGTCGCCAGTGCGGCGACGGTCTCGCGGCGGCGCAGGAGCGTGGTCGGCGTCATTCCAGCTGAACTCCCTGTCGCGCCCGATCGCCGAGGAAGAACCGGGCCGGATCCTGGCGCATGTCGCGGATCGTGCTGCTGAGCTCGTTCACCAGCCGGGTGGCGTCGGCGGCGAAGCCTTGCAGCTCGGGCAGGCCGTCGTCCACGAAGTCGTGGAGCCCGCGTCGGTTCTCGCGGATCAGCGCCGCCGCCTGATCCGCGGCCTTGCCCGTCGAGTCGGCGAGCCTGGCGAGCTGGTCGCCGAGCGTCTGCAGCCGCGCCTCCCCGGTGGTGGCGAGGCCGTCGAGCTTCTGCAGCAAGGGCGGCACCTGCGTCGCTGCCTCACGGATCTGGTCGACCAGTCCCGGGAGCTCCGCCAGCGTGCGCTGGGTCGGGCCTTCGGGATCGCCCAGGGAGCGCGACAAGGTGGCGAGCGAGACCAAGGTCTCCTGCAGGCTTGCGCGGTTGCTGTCCGACAGAAACCCCTGCAGCGCTCGCGCGACCTCGCGCAGGGAGCGGGTGATCTGCGGCAGCTCCATGAGCGCGTCGTCGGCGGTGCGCTGGAAGTTGGCGAGCGTGGAGGGGACGGACGGGATGAGCCCGGCTGCCACCCGCTGCTGCGCCGACCTGACCTGATTCGGGAAGAAGTCGAGCGCGATCAGCAGCTGGCCGGTGAGCAGGCTCTGGACATCCAGCCGCGCCCGCAGGCCTTCCGCGATCAGGCCGGCCATGGCCTTGCCGTCACCCTGGCCGTCCTCGCCGGCGACGACCGCACCCGGCCGGATCTCGACCGTCACCGGAACCCGCACCGAGCGGGATTCTGCATCGTAGACCGCGCGAATGTCGGTGACCTGACCGATGTCCACGCCGCGGAAGGTCACCGGGGCGCCCCGACGCAGGCCCTTGAGCGATTCGTCGAAATAGATCGTATACTGCGTGCCGTTCTGGAACAGCGCGCCGCCGCCGAGCGCCAGGGCGCCCAACACGCCCAGGATGATCGCGCCCAGGACGAAGAGCCCGATCATCCGCGGGCTGAACCCCCGGTTCATGCCGCGGGCTCCGCGGCACCTCGGGTGAGGAAGGCCCGCAGCTTGGCATCGTGCGTGTGCTCGACCAGCCAGGAGGGATTGCCGCAGGCGCTCATGGTCCGCGTCTCCGCATCGAGGAACACCGAGTTGTCGCCGACCGCGAAGATGCTGGCGAGCTCATGCGTCACGATCACGATGGTCATGCCCAGCGTCTTGCGCAGCTCGAGGATCAGGTCGTCGAGCAGGCGCGAGGTGATCGGGTCGAGGCCGGCGCCGGGCTCGTCGAGGAACAGGACCTCCGGGTCGAGCGCCATGGCGCGCGCGATCGCGGCCCGCTTGCGCATGCCGCCGCTGATCTCGGACGGAAAGAAGTCGCCGAACCCGGCGAGACCGACCAGGGAAAGCTTGTATTCCGCGAGCTCGGCGATCGCCGGCGGGGAAAGGCGGGTATAGGTCTGCAGCGGCAGCGCCACGTTCTCGGCGAGCGTCATCGAGGTCCACAAGGCACCCTGCTGGTACATGATGCCGAGCCGCCGCTGGAGCATCGCCTGCTCGTCGGGGCTCGCCTCCCACATGCTGATCCCGCAGAAGCGGATCATGCCGGCGGCCGGCCGCTGCAGGCCGACCAGGTGACGCATGAGCGTGCTCTTTCCCGAGCCGCTGCCACCCATGATGATGAAGATGTCGCCGCGCCGGATCGTGAAGGTCAGCCCCTCCATCACGACCCGGCTGCCGAAGGCCATGGTGAGATCCTCGACCACGATGTGCGACGCTCGCGTCTCCGCCGCCGCGACGGGCTCAGAGGTGGAGGACATGGGCGATCACGTTGATCAGGAAATCGGCGATGATCACGATCACGATGCCGCTGACCACCGCCGAGGTGGTGGAGGCTCCCACCGAGGCCGCATCGCGGCCCGAGCGGATGCCGCGGTAGCAGCCGGCCAGCCCGACCAGGACGCCGAACACCGCGGCCTTGCCGATCCCGACCAGCAGGTCCTGCAGGCGCACGAACTGCAGGCTCTGCTCATAGTAGGTGACCGGGGAGATGCCGAACACCCCGACGCCGACCACCGCACCGCCCAGCACGCCGAACAGATTGGCGTAGATCGCGAGCAGCGGCATCATCAGCGCCAGTGCCAGCAGGCGCGGCAGCACCAGGAACTCGATCGGCGAGATGCCCATGCCCCGGAGGGCGTCGATCTCCTCGTTGACCTGCATGGTGCCGAGCTCGGCGGCATAGGCCGAGCCGGTCCGGCCGGTCATAATCAGGGAGGCCATCAGCGGCCCCATCTCGCGCAGCATCGCGATCGCGACCAGGTTGGCGACGAACACCTCGGCCCCGAACAAAGCGAGCTGCGAGCCGCCGACGAAGGCCTGGATCATGCCGACCAGGAAGCTGATCAGGCCGATGATCGGCAGGGCGTTGACGCCCGACTGCTGGACACCCAGCCAGAGGTCCTGGGCGCGCAGGATCGCCCGACCGGTCAGCAGCCGCCAGAACGCGATCGAGGTCTCGCCGAGAAAGGTGACGGCATCGCCGGCATCCGCCAGCCACGACTGGAACGCCGTGCCGAGACGGTCGAGCAGCGGCGGCTTCAGTGGCGAGGCACGCTCGTTCCGCGCCGGCACGGCCGTGGCGAGACGGAGCAGCCGCAAGGCCCCGTCGGGCAGGCCGCTGGTGTCCAACTCCAGCCCGCGGGCCATAGCCAGCTGGTGCACGCGCAGCAGAAAACCCGGCAGCACCGAATCCCAGTCATCGATGCCGGCGGCATCGATGCCGACCCGCGCGCCGGCAGTGGCGAAGTCCAGATGCGCGCGCACCTCCGTATCCGGGGGCGGGCCGAAGGCGATCGTCCAGCTGCCGGTCAGTCGCAGCACGGCATCCCGGCCCTGCGGGGCGACCGCCAGCCGCGGCGCCGATCCGCCCCGCCCGCCCTCTGCCGCCGCTGCCGCCAAGCTCGAAACTCCTCTATTCCCACCCGAGCGCGCCTCGCCCACGCCGGGCGGGCAACTATTGCTGCCCGTCCGGCGGTTTGGGAATGCCCGCCGGCGATGCTGGATCGCCGACCAAACCGGTTTTTCCCGCGACTGAGTTGCAGCGAGCGCGTCAGCCGGCGAAGCCGAGGCCGCGCCCCCGTCGTCTGTGCCAGTGCGCGCGGGCGGCGTCTTGCAGCCTCGCACGACCGTAGATCGCCTGCGCGGCGAGCGGCCCCAGCGCTCCCCCGACCCAGCGCGGCGCGAACGGCGCCAGCAGGCGCCAGCGCCGGTCGCCCTCGGCGAGCGCGCTGGCGACCAGCTCGCCGCCCAGGGTCGTCGTGTTCAGCCCGTGCCCGCCGAAGCAGCTGTTGATCCACAGGCCCGGCGACAGCTCGCGGATCAGCGGCATCTTGTGCCGGGCGAAGCCCATCCGGCCCGACCAGGCATAATCGACGCTGACGTCGGCGAGCTGCGGATAGACCAGGGCGAGGTCGCGCCGCATCAGCTCGGCGAGATCGCGCGGCCGCTCCCGGGTGCTGATCCGGCCGCCCCAGAGCAGGCGTCCGTCCGGCAGCAGCCGGTAATAGCCCGTGGCGAAGCGGTTGTCGTAGACGGCATAGGGTGCCCGAATCACCGTCGCATGCGCGCCGGCGAGCGGGGCCGTGACGATGATGTAGGTGAACACCGGCAAGGTGGCGCGCGCGACCAACGGCAGGAGGCGCGGCGGGTAGGCGCTCTGGCACAGCACGACCCGCTCGGCCGTGATCTCGCCCTGCGGGGTGCGCACCCGCCAGCCGCCGGCGACACGGCGCAGTCCGGTGGCCGGGCTGTGCTCGAACAGGCGCGCACCCGCGCCCTGTGCCGCGGCGGCATAGCCGCGGCACAGGGCGAACGGATCGAGGTGAAAGCCCTCGGGGTCGAAGATCCCGTCCCAGTAGCGCGGCGAGGGAAAGTCGCGCTGCAGCCGCTCCCGGTCCCAGAACTCGAGCCGCATCCCGTAGCGGCGATTGTTCTCCTCCACCTCCGCCGCGAGCGCCTCGCCGTCGTCGAACCACGAGGCGATCACGACGCCGGAGACCGGTTCGCACGGGATCGCGTACCGTTCGATCCGTGTCCGGATCAGATTCACGGCGTCGCGGCTCAGGCGCATCAGCGTCTGCGCATTGTCATGCCCGACGGCGCGCTCGAGCAGACGGCTCGAGGCCGTGAAGCCGGCCGAGACCATGCCGCCATTGCGGCCCGACGCACCGGCGCCGATCGAGCGCGCCTCGATCAGAACCGATTTTTGACCTCGTTCCGCCAGCGAGAGCGCCGTCGCGAGTCCGGCGAGGCCACCACCGATGATCGCGGTCTCGGAACGGATCGCTCCCGCCAGCGTCGGACGCGGCGGCACCGGCGTCGCCTTGAGATGATAGTAGCTGCCGTCTTCCATTCCGTGGGCCAAGCCGCTGCTTGTCTGCATTGGTCGGTTCGCCGACACTTGAGCATCTACCGGGGAGGACGGTCGTGCCACAACAGTCCATGTCGAGCCGATTGAGCCGCAACGCGTTCGCCTTCGTCCTTGCCGGCGGCCGCGGCTCCAGGCTGCGCGAGCTGACCGACCGGCGTGCGAAACCTGCGGTCTACTTCGGCGGCAAGACCCGGATCATCGACTTCGCGCTCTCTAACGCCCTGAATTCCGGCATCCGCCGGATCGGCGTCGCCACCCAGTACAAGGCGCACAGCCTGATCCGGCATCTGCAGCGCGGCTGGAACTTCCTGCGCCCGGAGCGCAACGAGAGCTTCGACATCCTGCCGGCGAGCCAGCGGGTGTCGGAGACGCAATGGTACGAGGGCACGGCCGACGCGGTCTACCAGAACATCGACATTCTCCAGGACTATGGCATCGACCACGTGGTCGTTCTCGCCGGCGACCATGTCTACAAGATGGACTACGAGATCATGCTCGAGCAGCACGTCGCCGAGCAGGCCGACGTGACCATCGGCTGCCTCGAGGTGCCGCGCATGGAGGCCGTGGCGTTCGGCGTGATGCATGTCGACGAGCATGACCGCATCGTCTCGTTCCTCGAGAAGCCCAAGGACCCGCCCGGCATCCCCGGCAGCCCCGACATGGCGCTGGCGAGCATGGGCATCTACGTGTTCGACGCCAAATTCCTCTACGACCAGCTCCGCCGGGACGCCGCCGACTCCAACTCCGCGCACGACTTCGGCAACGACATCATCCCCCACCTCGTGCAGCACGGCAAAGCGGTCGCGCACCGCTTCGCCAAGTCGTGCGTCAAGTCCGAGTCGGAATCGGAGGACTATTGGCGCGACGCCGGCACGGTCGACGCCTATTTCGAGGCCAATATGGACCTCACCCGGATCATCCCGGCGCTCGACCTATACGACCAGAACTGGCCGATCTGGACCTATGCCGAGATCACCCCGCCGGCGAAGTTCGTGCACGACGAGGAGGGGCGGCGCGGCATGGCGGTGAGCTCGCTGGTGTCCGGCGGCTGCATCGTCTCGGGCGCCTCCCTGCGCGACACGCTGCTGTTCACGCACGTGCACGTCCACTCCTGGGCCAGGCTCGACGGGGCGGTCGTCCTGCCCGAGGTCCATATCGGCCGTCATGCCCGGCTGAGCCGGGTGGTGATCGACCGCGGCGTCAAGATCCCCGAGGGCCTGGTCATCGGCAAGGACCCCGAGCTCGACGCCAGGCGGTTCCGCCGCACGGAGCAAGGGATCTGCCTGGTCACCCAGCCGATGATCGACGCGCTGGCGGCGGGCTGATCTCGACGGGTCTCTTCCCGCTCACAGTCGCGTGAGCGCTCCGCCGGCTGCAACCGGCAGGGCC
>JBFWWD010000046.1:0-27888 GCA_050246385.1 Geminicoccaceae bacterium | reverse complement strand
CCTCGGCCACCCGGACGGCGAGGCTGCGACCGCCTAGCTGATAGCCGTCGAGCTCGCGGATCGCATTGTCCGCCTCCTGCTCGGAGCCCATCTCGACGAAGCCGAAGCCCCGCGAGCGGCCCGTCTCGCGATCGGTAGCGATCTTGACCGAAAGAACGTTGCCATGCGGGCCGAACAGGGTGTTCAGCTCCTCGTTGGTGGTCGAATAGGGAAAGTTCGCGACGAACAGTTTGCAGGACATCGATCTACCCAGAGCACAAGGCTAGCGAAGGCGGACGTCTGCCCAGCCCCCGAACCGACCCCTGTCCGCCGCGACATGCCCGGCTGTCCCACCCCGACACCACTGCGCTCTACCTGGGCACCCAACGCCGTGTGGAGAGAACGATGGCTGACTTCCGACCTCGCGCTAGAGCACCGGAAGGCGGGTGAGGAGCAAGAAACGGCAAGTAGTCGGCGTCGGTCCCGGGTGACGTTCATCCACAGGAAGCCTATAACCCGCTTCCCGTCACGGCGCGAGCGCAAAAAGCGGGAACGCCGCCCTTTCTCAGCCCGCGTCCGCCACGGCCGGGGCCTGTCCCGTCCCGCCCGGCGAGAGCGCCACGGCCTTCTCCTGGGCCATCGGGATGACGACGGGGGTCGGCGTCGGCAGGGAGATGTAGGCGCCGCGCTCGGTCATCGGCACCGCTGCCCGTCGGGTCATCCGCCAGATGGCGAACAGACCGATAGCAAGATGCACCGCAGCGATAAAGATCGGAAAGCCCGGTGAGCCCAGCAGTTGCATGCTGAGCGCGGTGAGTGTGGGTCCGGCTGCAGCGCCAATGCCGAAGGCGAGCACCAGGGCGCTGCTCGCGCCCACCATCTGCTCCGAGTTGAGGAAGTCGTTGGTATGGGCCACGCACAGCGCGTAGACGGGCAGTGAAAGACCCCCGACCAGGAAGAAGCCGGGATACAGCCACATGGTCGGCAGTTGCGGGAACAGGGCCGGCGGCAGCAGGGCGAGGCCGGTCAGGATGGTCACCGCGGCGATCACCCACCGGCGGTCGAGCCGGTCGGACAGCCGCCCGACGGGGATCTGCAGGGCGACGCCCCCCAGGGTCATCGCCGCCATGAAGGTCGAGATGGCGGCGATCGAGAGGCCTTCCTGGTTGGCATAGACCGGCGCCAGGCTGAACAGGCCGCTGGTGCCGACACCGGTGCCGATCAGCCCGACCACGCCGAGCGGCGAGAGCTGGTAGAGCGTGCGCAGGCTGACGGCGCGGCCGGAGGTCACCGTCGGCGCCGCCGCCGCGGTCAGCAGCATGGGCACCGCGGCGACCGAGATCAGGACCGACACCAGGATGAACAGCGCGAAGCCGCGCGGGTCGGCGGTATTGAGCAGAAACTGGCCGGCGGCCATGCTGCTGAGCTGCACGACCATGTAGAGCGAGAGAATCTGCCCCCGCATGTCGTTGCTGGCGCTGCCGTTGAGCCAGCTCTCGGCGACGATGAAGGCGCCGGCGAAGCAGTAGCCGGTGAGCAGCCGCATCAGGAACCAGGCCACGGGCTCGACGAACAGGGCCTGGAACAGAATCGCGGTCGAGCCCAGGGACAGCAGGGCCGCGAACACGCGGACATGGCCGACGCGGTTGATCAGCACCGGGACGCGCAGCGAGCCGACGAGCAGGCCGAGATAGTAGCCCGACATGATCAGGCCCGTGGCGACGTCGGCGAAACCCTCGAGATTGGCGCGCAGGCCCAGCAGGGTCCCCTGCAGGCCGTGCGCCAGCATCAGGAAGGCAATGCCGAGGAACAGCGGCCAGGTCTGGCGGAGGATGGTCAGCACCGGCCGAGCGCCGCGCTCGTCTCCTCGATGCTGCGGCGGGCCTTGTCGACGATCTCGTCGATCTGCGCCTGGGTGACCGTGAGCGGCGGGGACAGCACCATGCCGTCGCGGATCGCCCGCATGACCAGCCCGTTCTCGACGCACCGGTCACGACACATCTGCCCGACCTTGCCGGCCGGCTCGAACAGGCGGTGCTCGTCCTTGTCGTCGACCAGCTCGACGCAGGCGATCAGCCCACGGGCGCGGACCTCGCCCACTATTGGAAGGTCCGCGAGCGTGACGAGGGCCTTGCGGAAATACTCGCCAATCGGGCCGGCGGCGCGAGTGCCCAGCCCTTCCTCCTCCATGATCCTGATGTTCTCGAGGGCAACAGCGGCGCAGACCGGGTGACCCGCATAGGTCACGCCATGGGCATATTCCTTCTCGCCGACGAAGATCGCATCGCCGACGCGCTCGCCGAAGGCCACCGCGGCGATCGGGACATAGCCCGACGACAGTCCCTTGGCCATCGACACCAGGTCGGGCGTGAAGCCCATGGTCCGGTGCCCCCACCAGTTGCCGGTGCGGCCGAAGCCGCAGACGACCTCGTCGGCGACCAGCAGCACGTCGTGCTCGCGGCAGATCCGCTGCACCTCGGGCCAGTAGCTGTCGGGCGGGATGATCACCCCGCCCGCGCCCTGGATCGGCTCGGCGACGAAGGCCGCAACGTTCTCCGCCCCGAGCTCCAGGATCTTGGCCTCGAGCCAGCCCGCCGCCTCGCGGCCGAACTCGGCCGGATCCTTTCCCCAGCCCTCGCCCCACGGATAGGGGTTGCCGATATGGTGGAAGCGCGGCAGCGGCAGGTCGAACTGCTCGTGCATGAACCTCATGCCGGTGAGGCTGGCCGAGCCCACGCCGACGCCATGATAGCCGAGCGTGCGGCTGATGAAATGCTTCTTCCTCGGCTTGCCCATCAGGTTCCAGAAGTACCAGACGGACTTGATCACGGTGTCGTTGGCCTCGGAGCCCGAGCTGACGAAGTGGATGCGGTCCATGCCCCGCGGCAGCAGCCCGGCGAGCTTGGCCGAGAGTTCGATCGCGGGCGGCGTGCCGCACTGGAAGAAGGCGTTGTAGTAGTCGAGCGTGCGGATCTGATCATGGGCGACGCGGGCGAGGCGCTCGCGGCCGTGGCCGATCTGGGTGCACCACAGGCCCGCCATGCCGTCGAAGAGCCGGTTGCCCTCGCTGTCCCAGACGTAACAGCCCTCCGCCCGGGTGATGACGCGAGCACCCTTGGCGGCCAGCTCGTGATGGGTGGTGAACGGATGCAGATGATGGCGGGCGTCGAGCTCCTGCCACCGGCGCGTCTGGTCGGAAAGGGTCATGCTGCGGCTCGGCTCTGGTCTCGGCGCTAGGTAGCAGCAGCGTCCAACGCGCGCGAGTGCGAGCCTAGCGGAGCAGCTCGATCTGGATCGGCAGCACCAATCTGGACCATGCGCGGTCCGCGGTCAGGGCAATGCAGCCTTCGCGCATGGCGAGCGCCAGGCAGGCGCGATCGCCCAAGGACACGCCAAGGCCGCGGGTCACGCCCTCCAATGCGGCCGTGCGCTCGGCGAGATCCTCGTCGAACGGCACGAATGCGAGCCCCAAGCCGCGCAGGAGCTGGAGCACCGGGCCGGGCTCGCGCTGCTGCCGCTCCAGCACGGCCAGGGTTTCCGCGAGATTGACGGTCGACATCCGGCTCGCGCCCACTACGGTCGCCACCCGCGAGCCTCCCGGCTCGTCGAACAGAAACGCCAGCAGCGCGGACGAATCGAGGACGGTCACTCCCGCCAAGCCTCGGCACGACGCCAGCGCAGGAAGTCGTCGACGACGTTCTCGGGAGGACTCGGTCCGAATTCCCGCTCTCGCCACGCCCGCACCTTGCGCAGCGCTTCCTCGATCGAAACCGGCGGCCGGCAGGCCTCGCCCAGGATGGCACGAGCCTCGGCCTCCATGCTGCGATTGTGGCGTGCCGCGCGCTGGCGCAGCTCGCGATGCACCTCGTCGGGGAGGTTGCGGATGTTCAGGGTAGCCATGCCATCATTGTAGGCATTGTCCCCAACTGCAGCAAGAAGCCCCACCATCTCGCAACTCGGCCGCCGAGGCGCTATCTTGGCGGCAACGGATCTGGAGACAGGGTCATGCCCCTCTACACCTATCAGTGCGACCGCCACGGCGAGTTCTCGGCCTGGGGCCAGATGAGCGCGAGCGAGGCGCCGCAGCCCTGCCCCGACTGCGAGCAGCCGGCACCGCGCGCGCTCGCCCATCCCGCCGTGGGCAGCCGCTCCTCCTCGGGTGGCGAGTCCGCCGCCTGCGGCGAGGGTGCCTGTGCCACCGGGCCGAGCTTCGGCGGCCATTGCTGTGGCGCCGGCTGCGTCCACTGAGGACGACGTCCGCCCCGCCGGCTCCGATCGCAGGTCGGGGCCGATTCTGACCGACGCGGCGCTCGGCCGAGAACAAGCTCCATCGATGCGTTCGAACCTACCGTGACCTACCGGCTCGCGATCTTCGACTTCGACGGGACGCTCGCCGATTCTCTGCCCTGGTTCGCCGAGATCTATGACCAGCTCGCGATCGAGTTCGGGCTGCGCCGGGTCGATCGGGCGGAACGCGAGGATCTGCGCAGCCGCGATCCGCGCGAGACCATGGCGCGCGTGGGCGTCGCCGCCTGGCAGTTGCCACGGATCGCGCATCGGCTGCGGCGCCTGAAGGCGCAGCACGCGGCACGGATCCAGCTTTTCCCGGGCGTGGGCGAGCTGCTGCGCGATCTTGCGCGGCGGGGCATCGAGCGGGCGATCGTCAGCTCCGATAGCGAAGCCAACATTCGCGCCACCCTGGGTCCGGACCAATCCGCCCTGATCGAGCATTGGGACTGCGGCGCCGGTCTGTTCGGCAAGCCCGCCAAGCTCAGGCGGGTCGTCCGACGCAGCGGGGTTCCGGCGGCAGCCGCACTCTATGTCGGCGACGAACTGCGTGACGCGGAGGCCGCCCGCGCGGCGGGCATCGGCTTCGGCGCCGTCGCCTGGGGCTACGCCACCCCCGATGCGCTGCGCGCGCAGGCGCCCGACCGCCTGTTCACCAGCGTGGCCGAGATCGCGCCGGCCTTCGGCTAGCGCCCGGACGGCTCGAGGACCACCGTCGCGGTCAGCCCCGACACGAGGCGCATGCCGTCGGGAAGCCGGTCGATCGCCACGCGCACCGGCACGCGCTGGGCCAGCCGCACCCAGCTGAAGGTCGGGTTGATGTTGGCGACGAGATCGCCGCCGGTCGTGTTCTCGCGGTCGGCGATGGCGCGGTTCACGCTCTCGACGTGACCTTCGCCGATCTCGCCGCTCATGAAGCGGATCGAGGCGCGCGCACCCTCGCGCACGCGCGGCAGCTTGGTCTCCTCGATATAGGCCGCGACGTAGAACGAATCGGAATCGAGCACGGCGATCATGGCGCGGCCGGGCTGGGCATATTCGCCGGCCTGCACCAGCAGGTTGGTCACGTAGCCGTCGACGGTCGAGCGCATCTCGCTGTGCTCCAGGTCGAGACGCGCCGCGTCGAGCGCCGCCTGCGCCTGGTCGAGCGCCGCCTCGGCCTCGCGGGCGGCCGATTCCGCCTGCTCGCGCGTCTCGTTGCTGATCGCCGCGCTGGTGAGCCGTGCCCGCCGCTCGGCCTCGCGCCGGCGCTGCTCGAGATCGCTCTGCCGGCCGCGCAGGTCGGCCTCGGCCCGCTCGACCGCCAGGCGGTAGCGCTCGCGGTCGATCACCATCAGCACGTCGCCCTTGCGCACCGGCTGATTGTCCCGGACGCGCACCTGGGTGACGATCCCGGCGACGTCCGGGGCCATCTGCACGATGTTGGCGCGGACCCGCCCGTCCCGCGTCCAGGGCATGGTGAAGTAGCTCTGCCAGATCAGCCAGCCGGCCGCGACCGCCAGAGCCACGACCACCACGGTGACCAGGACGCGCGGGATCAGGGTAGGTTGCATGGCTCAGGGCCCCAGACGCCAGACTCCGGCGACGATAGCCGCGAGCACGATCACGAACAGTGCCGCGTCGAACAACGGCGGGTGCCAGACCAGGCGATAGGCGCCGAGCCGGCGCAGCACGCGCCGAAGCACGACCGAGGCGAGGACGGCGGCCAGGGCATAGCCGACCATCGGCGACAGATAGATCCCGAACAGGTCGATCTCGCGGATCACGCGGCCTCCGCCGCCGGCAGGGCGAAGAACGCCCGATGCTGGCTCAGGCTGGTCCGGATGCCGCCCAGGGCGACGAGCGCTTCCGCCACGCCGGGAACCTCGCCGCTGGCGAGCAGGCGGTCCATCGCGGCGTCGATCGCCGCGACCGGCGATGGGCCTCCGGCCCCGGCGCCGGGCGCGTCGAACCAGTGGGCCAGGGCCGCCAGCACGGCCACCCCGGCGGTGCGCGGCTCCGGCGTCAGGCGGGGCAGGGCGCGCGCCAGCGCCAGCGTGTTCAGGCCGACGCGCAGTGCTGCGAGGCTGTCACGCATGGTGGCGAGCTGGGCCGGGTCCGACGAGTCGAGCCGGCTGAACAGGGCGTTGATCCGGTCGTACATCCGGCTCTCGAAGCGGAAGCGCGGCACGGCGGCGCCGGAGCGGGCGAGCTGCGCCAGATCGGCCATCATGTCGGCCGTCAGGCGCCGGACCGTCCAGCTCACGCCCAGCGGGCGCAGGAGCCGGAACATCACGACGCCGGCGGTGACGCCGGCGAGCAGCCCGAGCGCGCTGTTGAGGAAAGCCGCGAGGTCGGGGACCGTCGCGCGCTCGTTGGTGAGGCCGAGCAGAGCGGTCGTGTTGAGCGCCAGCGGCAGCAGTGTCGGCCCGATCCGCGGCAGCGCCAGGAACATGCCGAGCGGCAGGTAGAACGGCATGAGCACCGCGACCAGCGCGAGGAAGCCGTCGATGCGCGGGAACACGAGGAACACGTAGAACGCCGCCACCACCGTGGCGTAGACGGTCATCTTCAGGAAGCTGGTCGCAGCCGCCGCCGGGTCGTCGAGGGAGGCCAGGATGGTGCAGATGATGCCGGCGAAGATCACCGCCTGCGAGCCGTTCGGCCAGGCCGTGGCGATCCAGAAGGCGGCGGCGGACAGCACGGCCATGGTGGAGACCAGCCCGCCGACGGCGGCGAGCATGGGGTCGCGATAGCGCGCGAACGCGGGTGCCTCGCCCTCCTGCGCACCGGCATCCTCGAGCAGCCGGTCGCGCCGGTGCCCGAGATCGCGCAGGAGAGCCTGCACCTCGTCCAGGCGTAGAAGAACGGTGTGCGGCAGCAGCCGGTCGCCGTCCCGCCGCAGCGCCGCGAAGTCGGGCCGGCCGGTAACAGACACGGCGCCTGCCTCGTCCCCGGCCGGCGCTCGATCGCCCCGCGGCGGCAGCCGCTCCGCCGAACGATCGAGCAGCGGCTGGAGACCCGCGAGCAGCTCGGGGCGGTGGCCGCGCAGGATGACCAGCCGGTCGTGGACCCCGACCAGCAGCGAGAGCAGGGTCATCAGCCGCGCCTGCAGGTGGCGGACCCCGTCCGCCGCGGCACGGATCGTGGGCGTGTCGTAGACCGCATGCGCACGGAGCGAGTCGAGCATGACGATGTCGGCGACCAGCTTGCGGCGGTCGGCCAACCCGTTCGCCGCGTCGCCCTGGCCGCGCAGGACGTCGACGGTCCACTGCCGGCCGGCCGCGAGCGCCGCATCGAGCGTGGCCAGGAGGACGTCGCCGGCCCGGCGCGGCATCACGAGCTGGCTCATCAGCGTGGCGCAGGCGATGCCGAGCGTGATCTCCAGGCAGCGCGCCCAGGCCGAATCGAAGGCGGTCGGCGGCGCCAGGGCCGCCGGCACGCCGATGATGGCGGCGGTGTAGCCCGACAGCATCGCGCCGTAGGCGGCCGGAACGTCGCGCAGATAGACGGCGAGCGAGGTGCTGGCGCCGATCCAGGCCGCCAGCGCCAGGAGGAACAGCCGCGGCGTGTCGGCGAGCTGGTCGACGAGCACGAGCGACATCGCCGAGCCGATCACGGTGCCGACCACGCGGTAGAGCGACTTCGACTGCACCATCCCGGCCAGCGGCTGGGAGACGACATAGACCGTCAGCATCGCCCAGATCGGCTGCGGCAGCGGGATGGCGAAGGCGATGTAGAGGGCCAGCATGGCCGCGGCGAAGGTCTTGAGCGAGAAGGCCGCGTCGCGCCAGCCGAGCTGGAGCATGCTAGCTCGTCACGGCCCCGCGCGGCGGCGTGCCTTGGACTTGGCCTGCGCGGCCCGGCGCTTGTCCTCGCGCGAGCCGGAGGTTGGCTTCCAGGCCGCACCCGAGGCGCGCGGCGCCTGGATCGGGCGCGCCGTGGCGACGCCCAGCTCCTTGTCCTCGAGCTTGCGGATCTCGTCGCGCAGCCGGGCCGCCTCCTCGAACTCGAGATTGCCCGCCGCCTCGCGCATCTTCTTCTCGAGCTGGCCGATATAGGCGTGCAGGTCCATGCCGGAGAGCTGGGCCGGCGCGTCCTCGCCCAGATCGACGGTGACGTAGTCGCGCTCGGCGACCGAGCGGATGATGTCGTTGATCTGGCGCTTGATGGTCTGCGGCGTGATGCCGTGCGCCTCGTTCCAGGCGGTCTGCTTGGCGCGGCGGCGGTTGGTCTCGTCGATCGCCGCCTTGAGGCTCCGGGTCATGCTGTCGGCGTACAGGACCACCCGGCCGTCGGCGTTGCGGGCGGCGCGGCCGATGGTCTGGATCAGCGAGGTCTCGGAGCGCAGATAGCCCTCCTTGTCCGCGTCCAGGATCGCGACCAGACCGCATTCCGGGATGTCCAGCCCCTCGCGCAGGAGGTTGATGCCGACCAGCACGTCGAACTTGCCCAGCCGCAGGTCGCGGACGATCTCGATGCGCTCGAGCGTGTCGACGTCCGAGTGCAGGTAGCGCACCCGCACGCCCTGCTCGTGCAGATACTCCGACAGATCCTCGGCCATCCGCTTGGTCAGCGTGGTGACCAGCACCCGCAGCCCCTTCTCGCGGCAGTCGCGGCATTCGGCCAGCAGGTCGTCGACCTGATGCTCGACCGGCCGGACGATGCAGTCGGGGTCGACCAGGCCGGTGGGGCGGATCACCTGCTCGACGAACACGCCGCCCGTGCGCTCCAGCTCCCAGGCGGCGGGCGTGGCCGAGACGAACACGGTCTGCGGCCGCATCACCTCCCATTCCTCGAACTTGAGCGGGCGGTTGTCGGTGCAGGAGGGCAGGCGGAAGCCGAACTCGGCCAGCGTGCTCTTGCGCTGCCAGTCGCCCTTGAACATGCCGCCGACCTGGGGCACCGCGACATGGCTCTCGTCGACGAACAGGATCGCGTTCTCGGGGATGTACTCGAACAGGGTCGGCGGCGGCTCGCCCGGCGCACGGCCGGTGAGGTAGCGCGAATAGTTCTCGATCCCCGGGCAGGAGCCGGTGGTCATCATCATCTCGAGATCGGCGATCGTGCGCTGCTCGATCCGCTCGGCCTCGAGCAGCTTGCCGGTGTCGCGGAAGAAGGCCAGGCGCTCGGTCAGCTCCTCCTTGATGCTCTTGACCGCCTCCTGCAGCGTCGGGCGCGGCGTGACATAGTGGCTGTTCGGGTAGAGCCGGATCTGGTCGAGCCGGCCGGTCCGCTCGCCGGTCAGCGGGTCGAACTCGGTGATGCTCTCGACCTCGTCGCCGAACATCGACAGGCGCCAGGCCCGGTCCTCCAGGTGGGCGGGAAAGATCTCGATCGAATCGCCCTTGGCGCGGAAGGCGCCGCGGCTGAAATCGAGCTCGTTGCGGCGATACTGCAGCTCGACCAGCGCGCGCAGCAGACGCTGCCGCTCGACCTTCTGCCCCTGGCGCAGGGTCAGGGTCATCCGGGCGTAGGTCTCGGGCGAGCCGATGCCGTAGATGCAGGAGACCGAGGCGACGATGACGACGTCGTCGCGCTCGAACAGCGCCCGGGTCGCCGAGTGGCGCATCCGGTCGATCTGCTCGTTGATGCTCGAGGTCTTTTCGATGTAGGTATCAGTGCGTGGGACGTACGCTTCAGGTTGATAATAGTCGTAATAGCTGACGAAATACTCGACGGCGTTGTTCGGGAAGAACGATTTGAACTCGCCGTAGAGCTGCGCTGCCAGGATCTTGTTGGGTGCGAGCACGATCGCCGGCCGCTGCATCTGGGCGATGGCGTGCGCCATGGTGAAGGTCTTGCCGGAGCCGGTCACACCCAGCAGCACCTGATCGCGCTCGCCGCCCTGCAGCCCGGCCACCAGCTCGGTGATCGCCTGCGGCTGGTCGCCGGCCGGCGCGAACTCGGAGACCAGCTCGAACGGCCTGCCGCCCTCGGGCCGCTGGATCAGATCGGGATTGCCGGCGAGGGCCTTGAGCAGATCGAGCGCCGCCATGCCTTCGACAGGATGCATCCGGTGGCCTCCGCGGGCGATGACACCGCGGACAAGATGGACCTGGACGCCGCTGCGCTCAAGAGGCGCGTTCTCTCTTTGTTCTTGGATAGAAGCGACGAGAGGAGAGGCCGGCGTCGCCGGGGACGGCCTCATCCGCCGGTACCACCCCGCGAAACCTTGAGTGCGAGACTAGACCCGGCCCGCTGCTTCGCGACCGCTTCAGGAACCGGCGGCGTTGCCCGTCGCGGCAAGGATCACCGCCACCGCCAGCTCGGGCGCCAGGGAGTCGGTGTTGACGACGAGGTCGTAGTGGACCGGCAGCTCCTCGTGCAGGTCGTAGAAGCGCCGGAAATAGTCGGCGCGCTCCATGTCCGACTCGCGCACCGCCGCCTCGGCCTGATTGGCCTCCAGCCCGCTGGCCCAGACCAGCCGGTTCGCACGCTCCTCGGGCGAGGCGGTGATCAGCACGCGCAGCACGCCTTCCCGCCCGGCCAGCGCCATCGAGGCGGCATGCGCCACGATCACGGCCTGGCCCTCGCTCGCGACCTCCTCGATCACCCCGCGAATCAGGCCGCGCATGCGCTCCTCGAGCGTCTGGCCGACGTTGAACGCCGCTTCCGGAAAGGCCGCGTAATATTGCGGCGCCATGTCCTGCGGCGGCTCGGCGAACGCGATCAGCGAGATCAGCCGCCGGATGAGCGACTGGCGCTGCTCCGCCTGCGCCACCTTGCTCGGGTCGAGCTCCGCCTTCTCGGCGGCGCGCTGGATGATCTCCGCGTCGATCACCCGCCAGCCCAGCCGCTCGGCCACGGCCTGCCCGATCTCCTCACCCCCGGCGGCGAGCGTGCGCGAGATGCAGACGACCTTGGCAGCCATGGGCGAAGCTCCGACGCGGACCGCGCGCACTGTGCCGCCACGCCCGGCCGCCGTCCACAGGCAAGGCCCGCTGCCGGGCCGCGCGTCGCCGGCTCAGCCCGGGCGCCGCCGCCGCATGGTCGCACCCAGCGTCAACATGCCGGCGCCGAGCAGGGCCAGGATTCCCGGCTCGGGCACCAGCCGCGCGGAGACGGCGATGCCGTCGCCGCCATTGTCCGCACTGTCGGGATCATAGCGGAGGCCCTGCCAATTGAAGGCGATCGAGCTGGCGGTCACCGTGACCCGGCTCGCATCGAATCCAGGCATGTAGGGGCTGGGCGTGATCTCGAACGCCGAGATGCCGAGCGGGCCCGGCCCGACCAATGTGAACACCAGGCCATTGAACGGCGAGGAGTTCCACTGGGAGAAGTAGGGGCTGAGCTTGTCGAAATGGAGCGACACCGAATCATCGTCGAAATCGACCGCGATCGACAGAATATCCTCGACCTTGACGACCGTCTCGACCCCAGGGCCGACCGTGAAGGTCTGCGGCATCGCATGGCTGGACGAATAGGGCGTCCCCAGGCTCGGCAGGAAATATTCGACGGTCAGCTCCTTGCCGATCAACCCCGCCTGCACCGTCGAGGTGACGGTCAGCAGCATGACAGCCCCAACCACCGCTACCGCTCGCAATGGGAACTCTCCCTCGCCCGAAGTACAATAAGCGAAGCAGCGTTCGCCTCTATTGTCAACAATATCTACCCTATTCAACTCCCAGTATGCAAATCAGTGACGATACCGAAATTCTTGATTCTCACGATCATCTCTCACAGATAAGATCACGGCTCGATCGCACTCAACCTTTCATCTTGTGAAGGCTTTCGGAATCTCTCCTCTCCGTTGTTTTTCCTTGCGGGGCTTCAGTACAGCCCCTCCGCAAGACGCTGGCCGATGGCCCGGAGGCGTCAGGGGCGCCAGTTGGCCTCCGAGGTGCTGGCCGTCAGCGAGCGGGTGTGCGGCACCCGCAGCACGTGGTCGACCTGCCCGTCGGCACGCGGCACGCCGATCTGGTTGTCTACGATCTCGGCGAACTGGTCCGGCATCCCGTTGCGGGCAGTGCGCTCGTCGTTGATGCGCCGCACCTCGGCCTTGAACTCGCTCCACCGCAGCTCGTCCGCGGCCGCCACGCCGGCCGTGTCGCCGACCCGCTTGAACACGATGGCGGTCGCCGAGGGCGTGCCGGTGCGGTCCGCCGCGATCCCGAGCATGACGCCGTCCATGATCCGCGCCATGGGCGACGTGACCCCGTTGAGGACGAGCATCAGGACCTCGTCCAGGCGGGTCGCCTCCTCCAGGACCACGAACACCTGGCCCCCCAGCAAGAGGACCTCGCCACGATACTCGAACGAGCCGTCGGCGGCCCGTGCCAGGAGCCGGTCGCCGTCGCGACGGATCATCAGGCCCTTGGCGATGGTCATGCCGGTGTTGGCGAAGGCCTTGCGGAAGCCGAGATAGAGCCCGGGATAGACGTGGCCCTCGCGCGGCACCGCGGTCCGCGAGACCGGCAGCACGGCCAGCGGCAGGCTCGAGCTGCCGGCCTTGGGGCCACCCTGGGCCGGCGCGGGCCGCGGCGGCTCCGGCGCCCCGACGGCCGCGGCGAACTCGTCGTAGCCGAGCTCCCAGGTCAGGAGGCTGAACTCCGGCAGATCGCGCCGGATCAGCTCGGTCAGGCGGGTCAGATTGTGATCGGACGGGCGCACCGCGTCGCCCAGCCAGCGGCTGACCACGGATTTGTCGACCCCGACCTCGCAGGCGAGCCGGGCGCGGCTGAGATTGCGCAGCTTCATGACCAGGTCGAGCCTGGCGCCGAACCCGCTCACGCCCGGGGCCTCCGCATCACATCCGCAGGTTCACGGCCGAGGTCGCCATCGCCAGCGAGCGATGCAGCGGCACGCGCAGCACGTGATCGAGCTCGCCGCCCTCCCTGGCCTGACCCACGAGACTGTCGATCACGCGCGCGAACTCCGGCGGCATCGCCTGCCGGCACGAGCGTTCCTCGTTGAGCCGGTTCAGCTCCGCGATGCAACGCTCCCACAGCTCCTCGTCGCTCGCGTCGCCACGGACGTCGGCCTGACGCTCGAAGGCGATCGCGGTGACCGACGGCGTGCAGGTGCGGTCGCCCGCCACGCCGGCCATCAGGCCGTCGATCACGCGCGCCATCGGCGCCGACACCCCGTTCAGCACCAAGAGCAGCACCTCGTCGAGCCGGGTCGACTCCTCGAGCAGGACGAACAGCTGGCCGCGCAGGACCAGCGCCTCGCCGCGATAGGTGAACAGGCCGTCCGAGCACCGCGCCGCGAGCCGTCCGTCCTCGATGCGCAGCATCAGGCCCTGGGCGACGACCGTGCCGGTATTGGCGAACGCCTTGCGGTAGCCGAGATAGAGCCCTGGATAGACCCAGCCCTCGCGCGGCACCGCCAGGCGCGCCACCTCGAGCACGCCCAGCTCCAGCCCGGCGGACGGATCGGTCGCGCCCTCGGCTGCCGCCGGCGGCGTCGCCGGGGCACCCACAGCACGCGCGAACCCGTCGAGCGGCAGTTGCCAGGTGAGCAGGCTGAACTCCGGCCGGTCGCGCCGGATCAGCTCGGTGACCGCGGAAAGGTTGGGTCCCGACGGCACCACCTGATCGTTCAGCCAGCGGCTGATGACGGACTTGTCGACGCCCACCGTCGCGGCGAGCCGGCCGCGGCCGAGATTGGCCAGCTTCATCACGAGCTCGAGCTTGGCGCCGAACTGCTGCAACCGCGGCGTTCCACCCTGGTGGTTGGGAAGAACAACTAGGGCGCTGCAATGCCGCGTGCAACAGAATGCATCGGCTTGCACCGGATCGTGTAATCCGTTGCGCCGCGCGCTGCATCGCCGCTCTCGCCGTTGCACTCCATGCATCGGGTTGCGTCGGTTAACTTCCGTCCATGGATGAGCGCCCGCTTGGGCGCCGACGCACCGGGCACAGACCCGGCTCCCAGGGCCGCGCGCGACGTGGCCCATCCTCCCCACAGCACGAGCGGGATCGGGCGGATCGGCCCGGTCCCGGGCAGGCAACCCGCGCGTCGCGACGCCGGCCGGAGAGCCGCGTCCGACGCCGAAGGAGACGAAGATGGTGGTCAAGATCGGGACGTTCGGCAACGACCTGCTGGTCGGCAGCGGTGGCAGCGACAGCCTGCAGGGCTCGTTCGGCGATGATCTCCTGCAAGGGCTCGGCGGCTACGACGTGCTGAGCGGCGGTAGCGACGACGACACGCTCGACGGCGGCGGTGGCGACGACAGTCTCTACGGCGAGGGCGGGAACGACACGATGGTGTTCAACACCGGCAGCAATGTCGTCGTTTCCGCAGCGTTCGGCCTGGCATCCTCGGCGGCGTTGGGCGTCGACCATTTCTACTCGGTCGAGAACGTCACCACCGGCGGCGGCGCCGATCAGGTCTATTTCGACAACGGCTCCAACATCATCAACACCGCGAATGGCAACGATACCGTCTATGCCTATGGCGGTGCGGACGTGGTCAACGGTGGAAACCAGGCGGACGAGCTGCATGGCGGCGACGGCGGCGACACGCTGAACGGCGGCAGCGGCAACGACGAGCTCCATGGCGACGATGGCGACGACACGCTGAGCGGTGGCGGCGGCAATGACGCGCTCCACGGCGGCGACGGCATCGACAGCCTCGACGGCGGCAACGGCAACGACCTGCTGTACGGCAGCGGCGATGGCGACGACCTCAATGGCAGCGGTGGCAGCGACACCGCCGTCTACGACACGAACCTGGATGTATACTTCAACCACGAGGAAAATCTCGCGTCCACGGCCGGCGCTTTCAGCGAGGTGATCGACACCCTTCACGCAATCGAGAACGTGATCACCGGCGCGGGCGACGACTACGTCCAGTTCTCCGCCACCGAGGGCGACGCCAACGTCATCCAGACCAATGGCGGCAACGACGAGGTGGTCGCCTATGGCGGCAACGACACCATCAATGTCGGTGCCGGCAACGACTGGGTCGACGCCGGCTCGGGCAACGACGTCGTCATCGGCGGCAGCGGCAACGACGAACTCCTCGCGGACGCCGGCAACGACACGCTCAACGGCGGCAGCGGCGACGACATCCTGTGGGGAAGCCTGGGGGTCGACGAGCTGACCGGCGGCTCGGGAGCCGACGACTTCGTCTTTCGCAGCGGTCACAGCGGTGTCGGCGCCGGCGACCGCGACCAGATCACGGATTTCAGCAAGGCGCAGAACGACGAGATCGATCTCAGCGAGCTCGGTGGCCTGCAGTTCATCGGCCAGGCGGCGTTCTCGGCGGCAGGGCAGGTTCGTTTCACCCAAAGCGGCGGCGACACGATCGTGAGCATCAACACCGCAGGCAATTCCGGCGCGGAGATGCAGATCGAGCTCGCCGGCACCATCAACCTCGCCGCCGGCGACTTTATCTTCTGACTAAAGCACCATGACTTGTCGTCCTTGCTGACCGACGGCGTCGCCGGTCAGCAAGGCACGCGAGTAGAAAGAGTCTTCATGGCCGACATCTATGGTACAGTCGGCAACGACCGTCTCGGGGCAGTCTTGGCGGCGACAACATCTACGCCAAATCAGGGGACGACCTGATTTTCTACGGCGATAGTTTGGGCTATGTGAAAGGTAGCGACCACATCTATGGTGAGCTTGGCAAGGACACGCTTGTTTTCTACAGCGGCGTCGAGGTTTGCGATCCTGTACCCGACATCGACCTCGACCTGCAGACGGGTGTCGCCGAACTGTCGCTTTACGGCTCAACGGCCACGCTGTCTCTGTCCAGCATCGAGAACGTCTCGTTCAGCGGCGACTGGGGCTTCGAGGCGTGGGGTGACCAGAATGCCAATCGTCTCGATGCCGGCTACGGCTGGGGTGACTTCAACGGGCGGGTCGGCAACGACCTGCTCGATGGCGGCTCGGGCCACGACACGCTCAACGGCGGCGGCAACGACTCCATGCTCGGTGGCTCCGACAACGACACGCTGTCCGGCGCCGGCAGCAACGACACGCTCAACGGCGGCAGCGGGTTCGACGTCCTGAATGGCGGCACCGGCATCGACACCCTGACCGGGTTCCATCACGCCGACGACTTCGTGTTCGCGCCGGGCGACAGCTCGATCGGCGCGGGCTTCCGCGACGTCGTCACCGACTTCAGCACGGTACAGGGCGACGACCTCGACCTGACCGCCTTCGGCGGGCTGACCTTCATCGGTCAGAACGTGTTCTCGGTGCCCGACCAAGTCCGCTTCATCCATAGCGGCGGCAACACGCTGGTTCAGCTCAATACCGTAGGCAATTCCGGCATGGAGATGGAGATCCAGCTCAACGGCATCGTCGACCTGGGGGCCGGCGACTTCGTCCTCTAGCAGCACGCCAAGTGCTCAACCCTCGCCTCCATGACTTTAAGCGAGTGATCTCGATGGTAATCAAGTTCGGCAACAATGCGGACAATACGCTCAACGGCACCGCGGCCGACGACCATCTGTACGGCCTCGGCGGCGACGACACGCTCTATGGCCGTGACGGCGACGACGAGCTGCATGGCGGCTCGGGCGACGATGATCTGTATGGCGGCCGCGGCGTCGACACGGCCGTGTTCAGCACGGCCCAGGACGTCGATGCCAGCCTACTCGGATCCGGCTATGGCTGGGCGATCGATCTGGGCTTCGACCGGCTCTATGCCATCGAGAACATCGTCACCGGCTCGGGCGATGACACGGTGGCTGGCAGTCTGGGCGCCAATCTCCTGAGCACCGGTGCGGGCTACGACGACGTCTTCGGCGACGAGGGCGATGACGAGATCGACGGCGGTGCCGGCAACGACGACCTGCAGGGCGGCTTCGGCGACGATCACGTCCGCGGCGGTGCCGGCAACGACTATGTCGGCGGCGACGAGGGCGACGACGTCCTGGAGGGCAACGCCGGCAACGACGATCTGGACGGCCATCTGGGCGTCGACATCATGACCGGTGGCACGGGTGCGGACGATTTCTTCCTGCGCCCGGGCGACAGCGGCACCAGGCTCGGCGAGCGCGACGTCATCACCGACTTCAGCCAGGCCCAAGGCGACCGGCTGGAGGTCTATTTCTTCGACCCCCAGCTCGAGTTCATCGGCACCGCCGCCTTCAGCGCCGCCGATCAGGTGCGCTACGTGCAGAGCTCCGGCAGCACCTTCGTCCAGTTCAGCACCGACGCGGATACCAGCCCGGAGATGGTGGTCGAACTGACCGGCACGATTGATCTGGCCGCCGCCGACTTCGTCTTCGTCTAGCCCGTTGTCAGGATCGGCCTTCGCCACCTAGGCTCGCCGGCGAGCATTGTGGGAGGGTGGCGTGGCCGAGGCGTGGTCGTTCGCGGGTCGGGTGATGCTGGTGACCGGCGCCGCACAGGGCGTGGGCGAGGCCACCGCCCGATTGCTGGCGGAGCGGGGTGCGGCCGGTCTGGCGCTGGTCGACCGCAACGCGGGCAGGCTGGCCGAGGTGGCGGCGGCGATCACCGCCATGGGCTGCCCGGCGGAACCGATCCCGGCCGAGCTTGCCGAGGTCGCGACCTGTTTCTCCGCCGTGGACCGGGCGGTTGAGCGCTTCGGCGCGCTGCAGGGCCTGATCAACGCGGCCGGCCTCACCGACCGCGGCACCATCGACGACACGACGCCGGAGCTGTTCGACGCCATCTTCGCCGTCGACGCACGGGCGCCGTTCTTCCTGATCCAGCGCACCCTGCCCTGGCTGCGCCGCGCCGGCGGCGGGACCATCGTCAACGTGTGCTCGATCACCATCCATGGCGGCACGCCGCAGCTCACCGCCTATGTCGGGGCGAAGGCGGCGCTGGCGGCGATGACCAGGAACATCGCGGCCGCGGTCGGTCGCGACCGGGTGCGGGTCAACGGCCTCAATCTCGGCTGGACCGTCACGCCCGGCGAGCATGCGGTGCAGATGGGCACGCACGGCCGCGCGCCGGGCTGGGACGCGGTGGTCGGGGCCGCGCAACCCTTCGGGCGGTTGCTCACCCCGCTCGACGCCGCCCGCGCGATCGCCTTCCTGGCATCCGACGAGTCCGGCCTGATGACCGGTGCGCTGGTCGATTTCGAGCAACAGGTGATGGGCGCCTACCCTGCGGTCGAGCCGTGAGGACCATCCTCGCAGCTCTCTGCCTCCTGGCAGCCACGGCAGCCCGGGCGCAGGAATCGGCCGACATCGAGGCCGGGAAGAAGCTCGCCGAGCTGCACTGCTCGCGCTGCCACGCGATCGGCGAGACAGACCAGAGCCTGATGGACGGCGCGCCGCCGTTCCGCGAGCTCGGGCAGCGCTACCCGATCGAGGATCTGGCCGAGGCGCTGGCCGAGGGAATCATGACCGCGCATCCGCAGATGCCGGTGTTCACCTTCACCCCCGAGCAGATCGACGACCTGCTGGCCTATCTCGACAGCCTGGGCTAGGCATCGGAGCCTCCCAGGGAGGGCTCCATGTTCACGCACCCGGAGTATGACGGCCACGAGGCCGTGCTCCATGCGCACGACCCGGAGACGGGCCTCAGAGCGATCGTCGCCCTGCACAGCACCCGGCTCGGCCCCGCCTTCGGTGGCTGCCGGATGTATCCCTATGCCGACCCGGACCAGGCGCTGACCGACGCGCTGCGGCTCTCGAAGGGCATGACCTACAAGGCCGCGATCTGCGAGCTGCCCTATGGCGGCGGCAAGTCGGTGGTCATCGCCGACCCGCGCCGCGACAAAAGCCCGGCGCTTCTGCGCGCCATGGGCCGGGTGATCGAGGGCCTGGGCGGGCGCTACATCACGGCGGACGATGTCGGCACGACGCTCGCCGATCTGGCAGTGATGCGCGAGGTGACCAAACACACGGCGGGCGCCACGGAAGCAGCGCAGCAACCGCTCGCGGTGACGGCCTGGGGCGTGCTGATGGCGACCGAGGCCGCCGTGAAGCACTACTATCAGCGCGACGATTTCCAGGGCCTGCGGTTCGCGGTGCAGGGGCTGGGCAATGTCGGCTACCCCTTGTGCGAGCATCTGCGGGACCGGGGTGCGGCGCTGGTCGTGAGCGACGTCGATCCGGCCCGCACCGCGAGGGCGGCCGCCGAGCTCGAAGCCGAGGTGGTCGGGCCCGAGGCGATCTATGCGCAGCCGGCCGACGTGCTGGCGCCCTGCGCGCTGGGGGCCGTGCTCAACGAGCGGACGATCCCCAATCTGCGCGTGCGGCTGGTCTGCGGCGGAGCCAACAACCAGCTCGCCGAGCCACGCCACGACGCGATGCTGGCGGCGCGCGGCATCGCCTTCGTGCCGGACTATCTCGCCAATGCCGGTGGGGTGATCGACTTCCACATGGAGGCGATCGACGACAGCCCGGCCGGCGTGCTGGCGGCGGTCGAGCGCATCCGCGACATCACCCGCGACGTCCTTACCCGCGCGGCCGCCAGCGGCGAGACCCCGCTCCAGGTCGCCGACGGCATCGTGCGCGACCGCATCCGCGCCCCAGCCTGAGAGGAACCGAGATGGCCACCTGCGGCGAAGCCCTCGTCCACCTGCTCGAAGGCTACGGGGTCGAGACGGTGTTCGGCATCCCGGGCGTGCACACGGTCGAGCTCTATCGCGGCCTGCCGGCGACCCGGCTCCGCCACGTCACGCCGCGGCACGAGCAGGGGGCGGGCTTCATGGCCGACGGCTATGCCCGGGTCAGCGGCAAGCCCGGGGTGTGCTTCATCATCACCGGTCCGGGCATGACCAACATCCTGACCGCGATGGGGCAGGCCTACGGCGATTCGATCCCGATGCTGGTGATCTCCAGCGTCAACCGGACGGACCAGCTCGCCATGGGCCAGGGCCGGCTGCACGAGCTGCGCTCGCAGCAGGCAGTGGTGGCAGGCGTCGCCGCCTTCAGCCACACCGTGCTGCACCCGAGCCAGCTCCCCGAGGTGCTGGCACGCGCCTTCGCCCTGTTCGCGGCGGGCCGGCCACGGCCGGTGCACATCGAGATCCCGATCGACGTGATCACCGCTCCCATCGATGGGCTCGAGATCGCGCCGCGCCCCCTGCCCGCGCGGCCGGCACCCGCACCCGAGGCGATCGCGCGCGCGGCTGAGCTGCTGCGCGGCGCCTCCCGGCCGCTGATGGTCCTCGGCGGCGGAGCCGTACCGGCGGCGGCCGAAGCGCGGGCGTTGGCCGAGCGCCTCGATCTTCCCGTGATCAACACGGTCAACGCGAAGGGCGTCCTGCCGCCCGATCATCCGCTGCGCGCAGGCGAGAGCATGGCCTGGCCGCCGCTGCGCGAGGCGCTGCGCGACGCCGACGTCGTGCTCGCGGTCGGCTGCGAGTTCGGCGAGACCGAGATGTACCCCGGTCCGGAGCCGTTGCGCTTCGACGGCAGGCTGATCCGGATCGACCTCGATCCCGAGCAGCTGGTGCGGCTGTTCCCGGCCGCTGTTCCGATCGTCGGCGATTCGCTTCAGGCCCTGCGTGCCCTGCTCGCGGCCCTGCCCGACGATGCACGGCGCGACGGAGCCGCCCGTGCCGAGGTGCTGCGCGAGGCCCTGCCGCCGCTCTGGTGGCCGGCCGTGCGCACCCACGAGCGACTGCTCGGTGTGCTCCGGCAGACATTGCCGAACGCGATCGTCGTCGGCGACTCGACCGAGCCGGTCTATGCCGGCAACCAGTTCTTCACGCCCGACCGGCCGCGATCCTGGTTCAACTCGAGCACGGGTTACGGGACCTTGGGCTATGCGCTGCCGGCGGCGATCGGCGCCAAGCTCGCGGCACCGGATCGTCCCGTCGTGGCGCTCGTTGGCGACGGCGGCCTGCAATACACGCTGCCGGAGCTCGCCGCGGCGGTCGAGGCGAAGGCGCCGGTGATCGTGCTGGTCTGGAACAATCGCGCCTATGGCGAAATCCGCAACTACATGGTCGAGCACGGCATCGAGCCGATCGGGGTCGAGCTGCACACGCCGGACCTGGTCGCCGTCGCGCGCGGCTATGGCTGCGCCGCCGACCGGGCCGACGATCCGCGCCATCTCGCGACCCTGCTCACCGAGGCCGGCGACCGGGCGGGGCCGAGCCTGATCGAGGTGCCGGCCGGGCCGCCGTTCGCTCAAGGCTGACCTGCCTCGCTTGGCACCGGCGCGAGCGTCGCTATAATCCGGAACTGGCCCGCGAGCACCGCCGCGAGGCCCTACCCGACAAACGGTCGCCGAGCGCGCCGCGCAAGCCGCGGCGCCGGTGATCATCGTGAACGAGTGAGGAGCGACATCATGGCCCGCAAGAAGCAGCCGGCGCCGAGCGGCTTCGTGCTGTTCGACGTCATCTATCAGGACGGCTCGCGCACCTCCAATCGCAAGGTGCCCGCGACCGAGGTCGACACGCTCGACGGCGACGGCCCGATCCGTGCCTTCATCGAGGCCCAGGACCGCACGATCGCCGAGCGCTCGGGCAACCCGCGCGGCCCGATCAAGAGCATCACCCGCGCCGTGGGCTGAGGCCCAGAACGCCAAGGAACACCGACGCCTCTTCCCCGTTGTTGCGGACGCACGGCTTCGACCAGACCGTGTGGTCGATCTCGAGGAGAGGCGTTCGATGTCCATGCGTGCCGCGGGCGCGCCGGCCGGCCCTTGCGAGCCGTCGGCAGCTGGGTCCTCACGATGAGGATCGCGCAGGTCGCTCCACTCTACGAGGCGGTGCCGCCGCGGCTCTACGGCGGCACCGAGCGCATCGTCGCCCATCTCACCGACGCCCTGGTCGACCTCGGTCACGAGGTGACCCTGTTCGCCAGCGGCGACGCGCATACCGCGGCGCGGCTCGTCGCCTGCCGGGGTCAGGCGATCCGAATGGACCCGAGCCCGCTCAAGTCCGATCTCGCCTGCCATCTCGCCTTGGTCCACGAGGTCCATCGGCGGAGGGCCGAATTCGACATCATCCATTTCCACGTCGACATGTTGCACTTCCCGTTCTTCGCGCAAGAGGCGGAGCGCACCGTGACCACCCTGCACGGCCGGCTCGATCTGGACGATCTGCCGGCCGCCTATGCCCGCTGGCCCGGGTTCCCGCTGGTCTCGATCTCCGACGACCAGCGCCGGCCGCTGCCGGGCGTGGCCTGGGTCGCCACCGTGCCGCACGGCCTGCTGCCCGAGAGCTACCGTCTCACGGTGGCGCCCGAGCGGCCCTATCTCGCCTTCCTCGGCCGCATCTCGCCCGAGAAGCGCCCCGATCGGGCGATCGAGATCGCCCGCCGCACCGGCCTGAGACTGAAGATCGCGGCCAAGGTCGACGCGGTCGACCGCGCCTATTTCCGCGAGATGATCGAGCCATTGCTGTCCGAGCCGCTGGTCGAGTTCATCGGTGAGATCGGCGACGCAGAAAAATCCGACTTCCTCGGCAATGCGAGCGCGCTCTTGTTCCCGATCGACTGGCCGGAGCCCTTCGGGCTGGTCATGATCGAAGCCATGGCCTGCGGCACGCCGGTGATCGCCTGGAATCGCGGCTCCGTGCCCGAGGTGGTCGAGCACGGCATCAGCGGCTTCGTCGTCGACGACCTGGACCAGGCGGTCGCCGCCGTGGGGCGGGTCGACCGGCTGGACCGGCGGCGCGTCCGGCGCAGCTTCGAGCGACGCTTCACGGCCGAGGTGATGGCGCGGAACTATCTGCGGCTGTATTGGCGTCTGTATCGTGACGCACAGGCAAGCCGCACCCGTGCGGCTCCGCTCGAACTTACCGGTTGATGGCCGAAGCCGACACCAACGAGCCTCGCACACCAGCGCGCCTGTTTGCGCTCAAGCACGGCGACACCTTCGTCGTCGCCGACGCGTTCGGCGACATCACGGGCGACGGGGACGGCCTGTTTCAGGACGACACGCGCCTGCTCTCGCGATTTCGACTGACCGTGGCCGGGCGGCCGCTGGAGCTTTTGGGCGGGGCGGTGAGCGAGGACAATGTCCTGTTCACGGCGAACCTGACCAATCTGCCCCTGCCGCCGATCGGCGGCCAGCCGGTCCGGCAGGGTGCGGTCCACCTCGAGCGCACGCGTCTGATCTGGCAGGGCCGGATGTTCGAGCGCTGGCGGCTGCGCAATTACGGGCAGGCCGCGGTCCATCTGCCGCTGCGGCTCGAGTTCGGTGCCGACTTCCGGGACATGTTCGAGGTTCGCGGCCTGGTCCGAGCCGCGCGCGGCCAGATCCAAGCCGCGGTCCTGGCCGAGGATTCGGTTGTGCTGAGCTATGTGGGCCTCGATGACGTGGTCCGCTCCACGACACTGATTTTCGGCACGCGCCCGAAGGAGCTTGCGCCGAACGTTGCGGAGTTCGCGCTGCGCCTCGCGCCGCAGGTGCGCACCGACCTGTTCTGCGAGGTCGCGCAGGCGGCGGACCAGCCGCCGTCGCGCCAGCGCTTCCGCAAGGCGGCGGCGCGCGCCCGGCTGGCGGCGCGGGCGGACCGCCGGCGCGGGGCGCGGCTGCAGACTGGTGGGCGCGTGTTCCGGGCCTGGCTCGAGCGCTCGCGCGCCGATCTGGCCCTGCTGACCACGGACTTCCCGACCGGCCCCTACCCCTATGCCGGCATCCCATGGTTCTCCACCGCGTTCGGGCGCGACGCGATCATCACCGCGCTGCAGATGCTGTGGCTCGACCCGTCCCTCGCCCGCGGCGTGCTGCGCTTCCTCGCCGCCAATCAGGCGACGGAGACCTCGCGCTTCACGGACGCGGCGCCCGGCAAGATCATGCACGAGACGCGCAAGGGCGAGATGGTCCGCCTCGGCGAACTGCCGTTCGAACGCTATTATGGCGGTGTCGACACCACCCCGCTGTTCGTCGCGCTGGCCGGCGCCTATGCCGAGCGGACCGGGGATCTCGACCTGATCGAGGAACTCTGGCCGTCGCTGCTCGCCGCGGTCGGCTGGATCGAAGGCGACGGCGATTCCAATCACGACGGCCTCATCGACTATGCGCGCGGCGCCGAGACCGGGCTCGCCAACCAGGGCTGGAAGGACAGCGAGGATTCGGTGTTCGACCAGGCGGGCAATGACGTCGAGGGCCCGATAGCGCTGGTCGAGGTGCAGGGCTACGCCTTCGCTGCCTTCCGGGCCATGGCCGAACTGGCCGCGCGCCGCGGCGAGTCGGCGAAGATCCGCAACGGCTGGAAGGCGCAGGCCGAACGGCTGCGGCGCGCCGTCGAGGAGCGGTTCTGGCTCGAGCAGTTCGGCACCTATGCGCTGGCACTCGACGGCCGCGGCCTGCCCTGCCGGGTACGCGCCTCCAATGCCGGCCATCTCCTCTTCGTCGGGCTACCCTCGCCCGAGCGAGGGAGACGCGTCGCCGAGCATCTCCTGAACGCCGCGTTCAATACCGGCTGGGGGCTGCGCACGCTCGGCTCCCATGAGCCGCGCTACAATCCGATGTCCTACCATAACGGTTCGGTCTGGCCGCACGACACGGCGATCTGCGCCGCCGGGATCGCGCGCTACGGGCGGCGCGACGGGACGGCGATGCTGCTCAGCGACATGTTCGAGACCGCGGTGCGGTTCGACATGCGGCTGCCGGAGCTGTTCTGCGGCTTCCCGCGGCGCCCGGGCGAGCCGCCGATCGCCTATCCCGTCGCCTGCCTGCCGCAAGCCTGGGCGGCCGGGTCGGTGTTCATGATGCTTCAGGCCTGTCTCGGGCTCGTGATCGACGGCTGGTCGCATGCCGTGCGAATCGAGCGGCCGCGCCTGCCGGTGGGCATCGACCGGCTGACGATTCGCGGGCTTGCCTCGGGCCCGGCGAGCGTGGATCTGATCTTCCAGCGGGTCGGCACGCAGGTGGCCGTCTATCCGGAGGGCGATTCCGTGGCCGTACCGGTCACGGTGACGGTGTAGCGGAAGGCTGGGGCTCGTTCTCGAAGCCTGATCCGGATCTGCGGCTCGGCCGACTCGGTCGGTCAGGTCGTGGCACGGCGTGAGGCGCTTCCGCCCGATTTCGTGTACGGTGCCGGTCTTGAACGAGATCGCCACGGCCGGATGGGAGATCGGGCGTGGACATCGCCACTTGGCTGAACGCCCTGGGGCTCGGGCAGCACGAAAGGCTCTTCCGCGACCACGCGATCGACCTCGAGATCCTGCCCGACCTCGACGAGGACGACTTCGAGAAGCTCGGGATCCCGCTCGGCCACCGGAAAAGGCTCGTGAAGGCGATCGCGGCGCTCCGCGTGCGAAGCGGCGAAGAGAGCCCGGCCGCCGTCGGCCTCACGAATTCCGCACCCGAAGCCGAGCGGCGGCAGGTGACGGTGCTGTTCGCCGATCTCAGCGGCTACACGCACCTCAGCGCCAGCTTCGATCCCGAGGACCTGCACACCCTCATGGCTCGCGTCTTCGATGCCATCGACGCCGTCGTCGAGGGCTACGGCGGCAGCGTCGACAAGCACATCGGCGACTGCGTGATGGGCGTGTTCGGCGCGCCCGTGGCTCACGGCAACGACGCGGAACGGGCGCTGCGGGCCGCTTTCGACATCCACGCCGCGGTGGGCGAGCTCGACGCAGGCGGGCGCCCGTTGCGGGTCCATCTCGGGGTAGCGAGCGGCGAGGTCGTCGCGAGCCGCACCGGCGGCGCCGGGCAGCGCGCCCACACGGTCACCGGCGAGACCGTCAACCTCGCCGCGCGGCTCACCGAGCTGGCCGAGCCCGGGGCGACGCTCGCCTCGCAGGCCGTGCACCGCGCGCTGGCCGACCGGCTCGAGGCCGTGCCGCTGGGCGATGTGGCGGTCAGGGGTCTCGACCGCCCCGTGCGGGTGTGGCGCGTGCACGGTCTGCTCCCGTCCGCTCCCGCCATGCAGAGCTCCTTCGTCGGGCGGCGGACCGAGCTCGGCCAGTTCCGGGGGATGGTCGACGCCTGCCTCGACAGCGGGACCGGGCTTGCCGTCCACGTGCGCGGCGAGGCCGGCATTGGCAAGACGCGGCTGGTGGAGGAGTTCCGGCGGCTCGCCGAGGAGCGGGGCTTCGCCTGCCACGGCGGCCTCGTCCTCGACTTCGGTGGCGGCAAGGGCCAGGACCCGATCCGCGCCATCGTGCGCGGCCTGCTCGGCGCGCCGGATGCAGACGACGAGGAGCCGTGCCGGGCCGCCGTCGAGCGCGCGGTGGCGGAGGGGTTGGTGGCGCCGGACGGGCGGGTTTTCCTCAACGACCTGCTCGACCTGGCCCAGCCGCTCGAGCTGCGCGCGCTCTACGACGCCATGGACAACATCGCGCGCAACCGCGCTATGGGCGAGACCGTGGCAGCGTTGGTGCGGGCGGCCAGTGCCTCGGCGCCACGCCTGCTCGTGGTCGAGGACGTCCACTGGGCCGACGCGCTGACCCTGGCGCAACTGGGGACCCTTGCCGCGACCGTGGCCGAATGCCCGGCGATGCTGGTCGTGACCTCCCGCCCCGAAGGCGAGCCGCTCGACGCCGCTTGGCGTGCCCGCACCGGCAACGTCCCGCTGGTGACCCTCGATCTCGGGCCGCTGCGGCCCACCGAGGCGCTGGAGCTCGCCGGCGCCTTCGCGGCGGCGGACGGACGCGCGCGGGCCTGCGTCGAGCGCGCGCAAGGCAACCCGCTGTTCCTCGAGCAGCTCCTGCGGCACACCGAGGAGGAAGGCACGGCCGACGGCGTGCCCGACACCGTCCGGAGCTTGGTGCTGGCGCGGATGGACCGGCTGGAGCCTCTCGACCGGCGGGCCCTGCGGGCGGCCTCGGTGCTCGGTCAGCGCGTCTCGCCCGACGCCCTGCGGCACCTGCTCGCGGACCCGGCCTACGACGCCGGGCGTCTGGTCCGCCAGCACCTGCTCCGCCCGCGCGCGGGCGACTTCCTGTTCGGCCACGCCCTGATCCGGGAGGCGGTCTACGGCGCGCTGCTCAAGACCAGGCGGCGCGAGCTGCACGGACGTGCCGCGGCCTGGTACGCCGGGCACGACCCGGTGCTGCGCGCCGAGCACCTGGATCGCGCGGAAGCGCCCGAAGCGGTGCTGGCCTACGTCGAGGCGGCCGAGGCCGAGAGCTCCGCCTTCCGGTTCGAGCGCGCGCTGCGCCTGGCGGAGCGCGGCGCCGCCCTCGCCCGTGCCGTGGACGAGCGGCTGAGGCTCGGTCAAGCGCGTGCCGAGCTGCTGAGGGAGCTTGGTCGCCCCGGTGAGGCGATCGAGGCGTTCCGCGACCTGCTCGCCCTCGCATCGGCGGACGAGGTCGCGACGTGCCGGGCGTGGATCGGCGTCGCGTCCTGCGTGCGCCTCCTCGGCGATGACGAGGAAGGCGTGCGGGCGTTGGAGCAGGCCGGCGCCCTGGCGCGGCGGCACGGCGCCGACCGGGAGCTTGCGCAGATCGCCTACTACCGCGGCTGCCTGCTGTTCGTCGCGGGTGACGTCGAGGCGTGCCTCGAGCAGTACGAGCAGGCTCGGGACCGCGCGGCACGCGCCCAGGACCCGGAATGGGAGGCGCGCGCGCTGAGCGGCCTTGGCGATGCGCACTACGGCCGGGGTCGGATGCGGCTCGCCCGCGAGCAGTTCCGGCTCTGCCGCGAGCTGTGCCGGCGGCACGGATTCGGTCGGGTCGAGGTGGGCAGCGTCCACATGACCGGGGTGACCCGGCGCTACCTGCACGAGTTTCGTGTGGGTCTCGCGGTCCTGCGGGCCTCGGCGGACAGGGCGGCCCGGATCGGCTATCTGCGGACCGAGATGGTTGCCCTGTCGCTGCTCGGGGTCTTCCTCGTCGACCACGGCGACGTCGAG